>JBAVZU010000375.1:0-19390 GCA_049588915.1 Candidatus Sulfotelmatobacter sp. | reverse complement strand
CCGAGTTCTATCGTGTGGTGGTATCACGCCCACGCTGACCCCGCAATCGAGATCAATGCTGGTCTCCTCGGGCCTATCATTGTTACCGCAAAGGGCAAAGCAAAAGCCGACGGATCTCCTAAAGATGTTGACCGCGAATTTATTGCTTCTTTCATGATCTTTGACGAAATGGCGGGCAAGCCCGGAGGTCTCTTTTATTCCATCAACGGTTTCATCTTCGGAAATCTTCCCGGCTTGATGATGAAGCAGGGCGACAAGGTGCGCTGGTACTTGCTGGGCATGGGCAATGAGATTGACGTGCACACTCCCCATTGGCACGGAGAAACCGTCAGCGAAGGCGGCAGGCACACCGACGTGGTTGAGCTTCTTCCCGGCAGCATGAAGACGGTGGACATGCTCGCCGACAATCCCGGCGCCTGGATGTTTCATTGCCACGTGGAAGACCACATGGAAGCCGGAATGATGGCGGTTTATATCATCTACGCGCCGCCCACGCGCGCATGTCCCATCGCTTTCGTTGGCAGTGGAGAGTTCTGGAAGCATCCGGAAACTTTTTCGCTGAACGTCAAGAACACCACCAACAAAACCATCAGCAGTGTGAACCTCATGTCTGAAATGTTTCAGGCGCCTCAGGACCTGCGGCGGCCATTTAACGCCGTGTGGAGTTCGACGACGTCCATCCCGCCTGGTCAGGAGCGGACCTTGGAGAAGCCGGGCACTCGCTCGGCCAGCGCGCAGTCCGTCATGGGATGGGTCTTCTTCCCCAGTTCAATCAAGTATGAAGATGGGACGACGTGGCGGCCGGAGAATGAAGGCGAGTGCTTCTCCGTGATATGGCGCGACCCTCAACATCCCGATATGCCCGCATTACCTCCGCGCCAGATCGAAATGAATCCAGATTAGCCTTATTAGCTTTCCAGAAACTTAAATACCAATTTAGGACTTCCCAAATTGGGCGTATAAACAACTAACGGTCGAAGCTCACTCGATCCACTGCTTACTTGTGTGAAGCGCCACATTTTACAGCCATTACTAAAGTAATGATCAGTCTTCGCCGACACAACATTCACAGAGTGTTCGAATACTAAGTACCGGTCATAAGTACTCTCGGAAGGACATACAGCCTTGTAGTCCCATTCTAGAACCGACAAAGCACTTCTGAGACCTATCACTTTATGCTCGTCACTCGCACACTCAGACTACAGCGTCCTGATAGAGCACTGACCTACTTAGTCAACTCAGGACGCGGGCTTTAATCCCCCGCCGATCAGCTCTAGAACGGCTTAGAGGTTTAGCTGTGACAAATTCAAGTTCCCAAGGGTATGGAATCCTCCGCGGATTTCCTGCGTTTTTCCTTTTCCTTTCAATCTTTGCGCTCGCCTCGCCCGCATTCGCCGCCGGACAACTGTCAGTGAATCCTTCCGCTATCAACTTCGGTAACGTTGCTGTCGGTACAAGCCAGACACATGTAGTTACCCTCTCTAATTCTGGCAACACGAACTTGACTGTAACTCAGGCGTCACTCTCGGGAACAACTTTCACCTTGACCGGCCTCACTTTTCCCATGGTACTGTCGGCTGGCCAGAGCGTAACTGGTACTGTAACTTTCGACCCGCCATCGGCAACCACTGACGACGTCTCGATTGTTTTTAGCACTCAAACCTCCAGAAAAAACCGCGGCAACCGGTCTGTCATCGACGGGTCTGTGACCTTGCCATTGTCAGGCACGGGAATCACTTCCGGCCAGCTCACCGCCACGCCACCGAGCTTAGGTTTCACCAGCGTTTCGGAAAACAGTTCGCAGACGCTGACGGAAACCCTTACGAACTCCAGCGGAAGCAGCATAACGATTTCTGCAGCCAACGCCTCATCCGAATTCAAAACTAGCGGCTTGACCTTGCCCACATCTTTAAGCGCGGGCCAGAGCATCAGCTTCAGTGTGATTTTCACGCCTACAACGGCCGGCAGTGTTACAGGTAGCCTCGCGATCGCATCGACCGCACCGAATTCAACTCTCAATGTATCGCTGTCCGGAACGGGACTCACCCTTGGCCTACTCGGAGCTAGTCCTGCCAGCCTGAGCTTTGGAAATATTGCAGCTGGGACTACTACCAGCCTCTCTGAAACGGTAACGAACTCCGGCGGTTCGCCACTCACCATTTCTCAAATAACACCGAGTGGAACAGGATTCGGCGTGAGCGGAATTACTTTGCCGCTTACCTTGGCCGCATCTCAGAGCGCTACTTTCAGCGTTTCTTTCGCCGCGCCACAGTCTGGTGGAAGTATGAGTGGAACTCTCGGCATAGCTTCCAACGCCTCGGATCCGATGCTGTCGGTATCGCTGGCTGGGACTGGGGTCCTTCCCGGCACGTTGGCGGTTTCACCAACGGCCGTCAATTTTGGAAGCGCCGAGGTTGGCACTACTGTGACACAGACAGGCACGCTCAGCGCCGGCAATGCTGCGATTACAGTGTCATCGGCGGGTGTGAGCGGATCGCAATTTTCCTTGAGCGGTATCTCGCTCCCGGTCACGATCGCTGCGGGAAGCAGTAAATCGTTCCAACTGGCATACGCGCCAACCACAGCCGGCACCGCGTCGGCGAACGTCACCTTCCTCAGTAACGCTTCGAATTCTTCCGCCACGCTGCCCCTGACGGGCACCGCGACGGCGGCGCCGCCGCCCAGTGTGACCCTATCGTGGAACGCGAGCACTTCGAGCGGGGTGGATGGGTACAACCTCTATCGTGGAACCGTTTCCGGTGGCCCATACACGCGTCTCAATTCAACTCTGAATACGACAATGTCTGCTACCGACAACACAGTTGCAGCGGGCCAGACCTACTACTATGTGACAACTGCCGTGAATGCTGCGGGGACCGAAAGCGCCTACTCCAATCAGGTGCAGGCGGTAGTCCCGTCCCCATAGCACTTAACGCGTGCCGATGTGCGGCGATCTTTTGGCCGAATGCTCGCTTTCAGCAGCGCCCCGCTTGTTAGCACATGGCATTCTGGTTATCCGCTACTCGGACGTTAGTCCGGGTAGCGCCAGAATCGCCGTTCCTTGTGATTCCGACCGGAGTCGGAGTGTCGGCGTCGGCGTCGGCTCAGCGCAGGACGTTGCTTGCTTGCGAGTCCGTTCTGGACTAAAGTTCTGAGTCGAGCATGAGGAGCTGCCGATGAAACCATCAATTTTCTGTACGCTAACTCTGGTACTTGTTTTCCTTGGGCAGTGCGCTTTTGCCCAAGCTGCGGCGGAATCGGTGTTGCTGAACGGAAGCACGGGCACGGCAACGGTCAAAGCTGGATCGGCGTTGGGTTCGGTATTGAATCAAAGCATGCAGAAGATTGCCGGCCAGCTCCCGCAACCGGCTCCTGGGAAAACTTCGCAAGTACCCGTTCGTTCCGTTCCGACCACGCCGCACAAAGCCGCTGCCGCCTACGCCCGCACAGCCCCTGCTCAAGGCCCGATGATTTCCTCCATCCAGGGTGTTGGCACCACCTGCGCATCCGCCCACCCACTGGCTTCAACGCCGGAAGGCAAAGCTGCACCCGAAACTGTGAGTACGAATTGCACTGGGCCGGATTCTTCCGCCCAATCGTCGCCTGATAAATACAAGTCCGTAATTACTCTCTCAATCTCGAAGTGAGCGGCAGCCGCGGCGTGCTACTGAGTAAGACCGAATGCCCGCGAATGAAACATGAGCACTTCCTCAAAGTGAGAGAGAAAATAAGCTAGGCTATGATCGCCGGGGTAGGATCGATACTCGTGTTTCACGTCTTCCTTTTTCAGCAGCTCGTCTAGCGCGGCCGCGCCTTTTTCGAAGCCGTAGTTATCTTCCTGGCCACAATTGAAATAGATGGCGATCTTTCGCAGCGCAACGGCATTTTTCTGCGCCAACACAAACGGGCTGTTATTTTTCCAGTGAGCGACGTCGATCGGATCTCCAAAAACCGCAGCCAGCACTTTCCCCAGCGGCTCTCCTGAGCGGATAGACTTGTCGAGTTCTTCGGGAGATTCGGCGATGAGCGCAGCACTTTGCGCGCTGACCGCGGAAAATAATTCTGGATGGCTAAAAGCGAAACGGAGCGCACCATAGCCGCCCATAGAGATGCCGCTGATGGCCCTATTCTTGCGACCGCTAGTGATCCGGTACCTGCTCTCAATGTGAGGGATGAACTCCTGCAGGAAGAAATCGCTATATAGAACGGAACTATCTGCGGAATTGATGTAGAAACTTCGCCTGCCCTCGGGAGCAACGATGAGATAATCGCCAACCTTATGTTTTTGGCGAAGATCGTCAAGCAGCGTCCATCCTCCGCTGTTGAATAGCGTTTGCTCGTTGTCGCCGAGTCCGTGAAGAAAATAAAGTACCGGGTAGCGTTGTGCAGGAGTCTTCGTTGTCCCGGGATCGTAGCTGGCCGGCAGATAGACGCAGTAGTGAACCACATGTTTGAGAATTTTGCTGTTCAGGGCGTCGCAATCGATTCGGCTCTGAGCATGCGCAGTAAACGAAACAATCGAGGCTGCCAGCAGAATAGGAACTCGCAAACAAAGACGCATCGATTCAGTTTACTCGTAGCGCAATGCCTGCACTGGATCCAGCCGAGCGGCGCGGCCCGCCGGATAGAGGCCCGCCGCTAGACTGACGAGGAAGGAAAACAAAATAGCGAAGCCTACCAGCCACCACGGCACGGACCAGAAATGCTCGGGTGGAAAAGACTGGCGCCTGAGATAAATGTTGGTTCCAAGGTTGATGACCTGCCCGATCGCCCAACCGAGACCCACTCCAACGATGCCCCCGAGAATGCCCATCGCGCCTGCCTCCGCGAAGAAAAGTCTCTTCACGTCACCATCGCTGGCCCCGATCGCTTTCATGATGCCAATTTCGCGCCGTCGCTCGAGGATCGCCATGACCAGGGTATTTACGATCCCGATGAAAGCTACAGCCAGGGCTAGGCTGCCGAAGATTCCCAGAAAAATATCCAGCACATTGAAGAATTGCTGGATGCTGCGACTGGCGTCTAGAATCGAAAAAGTATTAAAGCCCATCTTCTTGATCGACTCTTCTACCGTCTGTACTGCGCTGGGATTCTTAACACGCACGCTTACTGAGGAATACACCGGCTGATCGCCCGGAGCGCGTGAAACCTCACGCAGGTCCGAGGGCTGCATCACGTGCAAGCTCTCCGCATGTTTGAGTGGTAGAAACACGCGAGCCCGAGTTGGCCCACGCATGCTTTCGGGATCGAGATCGGCGACGCCAACCACTTTCAGTTTTAGCTCGCGCGAGACCACGGAGTAGGCCTCCCCCGCGAAATCCTCGTCATCTGCCGCGTTGGATTTCTCGGCAGATGAAGCTTTAGCGGGAGACGCCTGGCGCTGCGCATAACGCATTGTCAGTTCCTTGCCCAGAAGCGGAGCTGCCAGTTCCTTTACGTTGGTTTCGTCGAGGCCGGCCTTCGGCGTTTTGCCCAGCAATTCTTCAGCAAAAGTTTTCTGAATGATCACTTCTGGGGCTGTGTCTGATGAAAAGAAGTGGCCCTGCAGCGCTTCGAATGCTTCGTTCGACTGCACGGAAGCAGGCAGCGCAGCCACTATCGTCAGGTGCGGCTTATCCTCGTAACGCAACTCGGTAATGAATCGAATATCAGGATAAGCCTCGAGCACATTAGGCATATGCTCGATTGCCTGACGCGTTGTTTCGTCTAGAATGCGGCTTTCGCCAGGCGCTGGCCCGGTTCGTTCCTGATCACGATTGAAATTCCGCAAGTCGCGCCGGGACGTAACTACGACGGTATCGAATAATCCGGACTTCATCAGGCGACGGGATGCGAGCTGTTGCAGCCCAATGCCAAGCGATAGCATGGCAACGAGCGATGCCACGCCCACCGAAATGCCAATCGTGGTGAGCGAATTTCGCAGCACCGATTCCCGCAAGTTGCGGAACGCTAGTTCAGTCAGATCAGGAAGTTTCATCGTCGTTCTTCCTTCGTTCCGCCAGAGGTGACGAAGGCTGAGTTCGCTTCGTCGCTAACCAGCTTGCCATCTGCAAGGAAGATCATGCGTTGCGCGTAGCGTTCCGCCAGGGCTCGCTCGTGGGTTACCATCACGACGGTCATCCCCAATTGCTGGTTAAACTCGCGGACCATATTCAAGATCTCCGTTCCAGTATGGCTGTCGAGATTGCCGGTGGGCTCGTCGGCGAGCAGGAGTTGCGGACGGTTGATCAGCGCCCGGGCCAGCGCAGCCCGTTGCTGCTCCCCGCCGGAAAGCTCGCTGGGGCGGTGGTTCATCCGTGTTTGCAAACCCACGCGCGTGAGCGCTTCGCGGGCCAGGCTGTCACGCTTTCCGCGCTCGATCTCCGCAAAGCGCATCGGCAATTCCACGTTTTCCGAGAGCGTCATGCTGGGGATCAGATTAAACGACTGAAAAACCATTCCCACGGTGCGCAAGCGATATCGCGCAAGTTCCTCTCGGGAAAGATTGGCAAGATTGTGACCATGGACAATAACGTTGCCCGACGTGGGGCGATCCAGTCCCGCGATAAGGTTCAACACCGAAGATTTACCGGAACCAGAACTACCGAGCAGCGCAACAAATTCCCCACTGCGCACTTCCAAAGTCACACCATCCACGGCCCGGATCAAGGCTTCACCCATGCGATAGTGGCGGCAAAGCTGCTCCGCACGAATTGCTGGAGTATGAATCGCGATATTGTCTGAAGTGGGTTTCGGCTGGGAGTTGCCCGCGCTACTCATTCGCTATCGAACCTCTCCCTTAAGAACGCTCAATGCGTCAGCGGGCTTCCCATCGCCGTCACGAGCCTGCCCCGAGCTGCCGTTTCCATCAGCGTCAATCTCTGACAAGTGTCCCTCGCCGGGTGCGAGAAATAGGTTTTGCTCCACGCCATGCTGTCTGGTGTACAGGTCGTAATAGCGGCCCCGTGCGGCATAGAGTTGTTCGTGTGTGCCGCGTTCCATGATTTGTCCTTGCTCCATCACCAGAATTTGATCCGCGCGGCGAATGGTCGAAAGCCGGTGTGCAATCACAAAGGTGGTGCGGCCTTTCATCAGGTAAGAGAGACCTTGCTGGATCATTTGCTCGGATTCGGAGTCCAGGCTGGAGGTTGCCTCATCAAGAATCAAGATGCGCGGCTCGGCTAGAATGGCGCGGGCAATTGAAATCCGCTGCCGCTGGCCGCCAGAAAGTTTTACTCCTCGTTCTCCCACCACAGTTTCATATTTGTCGGCGAACGTCTCCGCAAATTCGTCGACGCGTGCGATCCGGCAAGCCCGCAGAATTTCTTCTTCCGTAGCGTCGGGACGCGAAAACGAAACGTTTTCTCGGATCGTCCCATCGAAAAGAAACGATTCCTGTAGCACGACTCCCAGGCGAGTGCGGTAAGAGTCGAGGCGAACCGTGCTGAGGTCTATGCCATCCAGCAAGATCTCGCCTTTCGTCGGCACATAAAAAGCTGAGATCAGCCCAATCGTGGTCGATTTACCAGAACCAGAAGAACCAACCAGCGCCGTAACGGTGCCCGGATCGGCACGGAACGAAACATCACGCAGCACGTCGTGAATTCCATCATACGTAAAACTGACATGATCAAACTCGATGCGTCCCACGAGGTCCCGCAGAACCGCAGATCGTCCGGGATCCTGATCCTCCGGTCGCTCTCGCATGATCTCCTGGGTGCGTTCGAGCCCGGCAACCGCTTCGGTAAGCTGAGTGCCAATGGAAACGATCTGCATGATGGGCGCAACCAGAAAACCCAGCAGCAAGGTATAAGATACAAATCCCCCGACCGTCAGCGTGCCCGATGCAATCTGATGGGCGCCTACGTACATGGTGACCGCGCCCACCACTCCGAGCAACACGCTGGCCGAAAGACTCATCACAGACGTCGCGGTCAGCGTACGCATCACGTTATCGAGCAGCCGACGAACGCCTTTCGCAAAGACTGCTTCCTCGCGTTCTTCGGCGTGATAGCCCTTGATTACGCGCACTCCACCCAGCGATTCTGTGAGGCGGCCAGTCACCTCGGCATTGATCTTGCTCCGTTCCCGAAAGATCGGCCGGATGGTAGCGAACGCCTTATTGAGCGCGAGGCTGAAACATAACAGCGCTCCCACTGCAATCAATGTCATCTGCACACTGGTGCGGAGCAGCAGCACCAGTGCAATGCCGGAGGTCACCAGGCCCCCAACTAAGTCCACGAGGCCGGTCCCCAATAGGTTACGCACGCCTTCAACATCGCTCATGATTCGGGACACCAGACTGCCCGTCTTATTCGCGTCATAAAAAGCAACGGGCAGGCGGGAAATATGTGCCTGCACTTGTTGCCGCAACTCTGTGATGAGACGCTGCGCGGCCTTCGACAACAACTGCGTTAAGGAAAACGAAGTAACACCCTGTACCAGCGTAGCCGCCAACACGAAGAGCACCAGCGGCTGCAGTTTATCCATGTGATGCTTGTTGATGACTGTGTCGATCAGAAATTTAGTCGAGTAAGGCAACACCAGCGCGGCCACGCGATTGATCACCATCAACACAAAGCCCAGTGCGAGCAGCCACCGCCGCGGACGCATCAGCCTCCAGACTTCCGGCAGAATGGCGCGCAGTCTCTCGACTTGGGGTATCTTCTGGATTGGTTTGGGATCAGTACTCAATCTACTGTTGGACTCCGATCGAGCTTGATTCGCTTCATTATTACCGCGTTCTGCGCTACCGCATTGTGACATAGGGCGGCCAGCCGTTGTATCCTCGGGGCGTGCCCCGCCAGCCTTCGCCGGAGCGTTCTCCCACCCCAGGCTTGTTGCTTGGCTTGGCCATAACCCTCGCCGCAGTCGTCGCCTATTCCGCTTACATCACCTGGCAAGTGGCCGGTTTGCGCAAGCTTCAATCTGATTTGATTGATCGCAACCGCAAGGATTCCCTTCAGTTGCTCCGCATTGAAAATGATTTGAACCTGCTGGCGGTCGCCATGCGCGACATGATTGACAACGACGAACCGTATCCCCTCACCGCATGGTCCGCGCAGTTCCAGCGCATCCGCACCGATCTGGACGATGCCATGCATCTGGAAGCTGGTCTCGCTCCTGCCCGCCGCACCACCGAGCAGAGTGCTTCTTTAAGCGCGTCGCTGGCACAATTCTGGGACGCGGTGGACCGCGTGTTTGCTCTGGCCGGATCTGGCCGGGAGAAAGACGCGAGAACACAGATCCAACTTTCGTTGCAGGCGCGGCAGGCAGCGTTAAGCACGACCGTGGCACGCTTCCTGGTGCAAAACAGCGAAAGTGAAGAGCAGGCGGCAGAGCGCATCATTCAGATTTATGACCGCGTTCAGCGCCAGGTTTATGTATTTCTGGCGGCGACGCTAGCCGCGATTCTACTGACTGGATTCTCCATGATTCGGTGGAACCGGCGGCTGTTCGCGCGCCTCGCTGAACTTTCGGAACGCCGCAGAGAACTGGCACAGAAGCTGATCGCTACCCAGGAGTCGACGCTACGCTACATTTCGCGAGAGTTGCATGATGAGTTTGGCCAAATCCTAACAGCCATGGGAGCGATGCTTGGTCGCGCCGGCGCTCACGCTCCCGAAGGCTCATCGTTGCGAACGGATCTGCAGGAGGTTCGACAGATCGCCCAGGATACACTCGACCGAGTCAGAAGCCTGTCGCAGGCGCTGCATCCAGTAATGCTTGATGAGGCGGGACTGGAGAGCACTCTCGACTGGTACATCCCGAATGTGGAACGACAGACCGGAATTGCCATATCCTACAAGAAGGAGGGGAATCCTTTTGCGGTCGACGCAGGTGCGGCGGTACAAATCTACCGCGTCCTGCAGGAAGCTTTGAACAATGTGGCGCGGCACTCCGGAGCGAAGCAGGCCTGGGTGCGGTTACGCTACTTACCGTCCGTGCTGGAATTAGAGATAGAAGATCACGGCGCCGGCTTCGACGGGCAGCCTGCCAAGCAGGGAATCGGACTGGTCGCGATGCGCGAACGCGCTGAGTTGATGGGCGGACGAGTCATATTTTCGATGCCTTCCACAGGTGGAACATTGTTGCGCCTGACGGCTCCTCGCGACAAGATACAAGCCTTTGACGGTGAGACCAATCCTCATGACAGAAAAGATCACGGTGTTGTTAGTTGATGATCACGGATTAGTGCGGCGTGGATTTCGGCGCATGCTGGAAGACGAGCCCGATATCAAAGTGGTCGGCGAAGCCGGCGACGGAGATGAAGCCATCCGCATGGCGCGCGCCCTGCTACCGCAGGTTGTGGTCATGGACTGCGCTTTGCCTAAGACTAACGGCCTGGATGCAACGCGGAAAATTCTCGAAACCTTGCCGAACACCTCGGTTTTGATGCTCAGCATGCATTCCGAGAGTACTTGGGTACGGCAGGCTATCGACGCCGGCGCCAAGGGATACATTCTGAAAAATGCGATGAGCCTGGAGCTCGGACCGGCCGTCAGGCGAGTGGCCCGCGGTGAAACAGTATTCGATCCCCAAGTCGAGCAGCAGTCCACGCTGAAAGGCGAACGTAGTGGTGGACTTACCCCCCGCGAGCTCGAAGTGCTGCAGATGATCGTGGACGGTAAATCGAATAAAGAGATCGCATCGGCCCTTCAGCTCAGCGCAAACACCGTTGCCGTTCACCGAGCCAACATCATGAATGCTCTCGATATTCACAAGACCGCGGAGCTTGTGGTTTATGCCATTCGAGCCGGGTTGGTGAACGTTCGGTGAAAGGTTCGGTGAATCGCAGATCCTTTCTGCGCAACATGACGGGGCTGGCGTCCGTTGCGCAGTTGCCGCTCTTGCGCGCATTCGGCGCTGCAATTGACGCAGCGCCGTCGCCCGGTTTTCGGTTAGCCGATGTAACCTCGGCATCCGGCATTTCGTTCCAGCACAACAGCGGCGCTTTCGGCGGAAAATTCCTGCCTGAAACCATGGGTTCCGGGTGCGCCTTCCTCGACTACGACCGCGACGGCTGGCAAGACATTCTTCTTATTAATGGAATGGATTGGCCCGGCCACAAGAAGCAGCGCTCCACGCTGCGTCTCTATCACAACAACGGAAACGGCACCTTTACCGATGTCACTTCGCGCTCGGGATTAGACGTAGAACTGTACGGGATGGGCGTGGCGGTGGGTGACTATGACAATGACGGCTACCCTGACATTCTCATCACCTGCGTGGGACAGAACCGGCTATTTCACAACACCGGCAAAGGAACTTTCGTCGACGTAACCGTTGCCAGCGGATTGGGCAAACGGCAAGCCTTTAGCACTTCTGCTCTTTGGTTCGATTACGACCGCGATGGACTGCTCGATCTTTTCATCTGTAACTATGTGAAGTGGTCGCCAGAGCATGACGTATTTTGCAGTCTCGATGGCAAGCACAAATCCTATTGCACCCCTGAGGCGTATCGCGGCGAGACTTGCTGGTTGTTTCACAATCGCGGGAACGGAACCTTTGAAGACGTCACTGCCTCCAGCGGCATTTTCGATAGCAGCTCCAAATCTCTGGGCGTCGCCATGCTCGATGGTGACCAGAGTGGTTGGCTCGACCTGCTCGTAGCGAATGATACGCAGCCCAATAAGCTCTACCGGAACCAGCGCAATGGAACTTTCAAAGATACTGCCGTCGAGCTCGGATTGGCCTTCAGCAGCGAAGGTAAGGCTCGCGCAGGCATGGGCGTGGATGTTGCCGATTTCACGAACTCCGGGAGATTGGGAGTGGCGATTACAAACTTCGATAACGAGATGACGGGCCTGTATCAGTTCAATGGAAAGACCTATGAAGACGTAGCCGCGCAGTCAGGCGTCGGCATTGCTTCTAAGAATAGCCTGGGGTTCGGATGTGCATTTCTCGATGCGGACCTCGACGGTTGGCTCGATCTCGCGGTGGCGAACGGACACATCGATGAAACCGTACGCAATATTCGCGGCAACGTGGGCTACGCCCAGCCGCCGCTTCTTTTTCTCAATGATGAACGAGGCAAGTTTCACGATGTTGCCAACGAAGTAGGCAAAGACTTCGAGCAGCCCAAGGTGGGCCGTGGCCTCGCTTATGGAGACTTCGATCGTGATGGCGATCTCGACATCCTCCTGACTACAAACAACGGCGCTGCCCACCTGTATCGGAACGACCAACTATCTGGAAATCGCAGCATTCGTTTTCGACTTGTCGGAACCAAATCGAACCGCGATGGAATCGGAGCTAACGTCCGCATCGTCTCGGGCGGCTTAAGCCAATGGCGCATGGTGAAGAGTGGCTCCAGCTATCTGTCGCAATCCGAACTGCCGGTCACATTCGGCCTGGAAAAGCATGACCGGATCGAGCGCGCGGTGGTCGCTTGGCCCAGCGGCAGGACAGAAGAATTTACGAAGCTGGCTGCCGGACGATGCTACGAATGCATAGAAGGAAAAGGAATTTCGCCCCTCGATGGATTTTGATCGCAGCCAATCATTTCACGGCCGAGTCAGGTTTCCAGAGGCGGTCAGGTCTATGTCCACGGACTCACTGACTTTCAGAAACAGAGTGCTAGGATTCTTCATTCCCCACCTCGCGTAAGGCACTCCGAAATGCAGCGTCGCGGTCCAATAACCAGGGCCTGCCTTGACCTCGGCCGGAACCCTCAGTTCATGGTTCGCACCGTGTATCGAAAAAACTCCATCAACGTAGATTGAGGACTGTCCTGACAACGACACACTGCCTTCGACGCGATCCGGACGGAACACAATTTCCGGGTAGCGATCGCTGTCCAGCACCTCACGATGCATTTTTCGATCCCGCATAGCATTGCCGCTGACGCCGCTTTTTGCATCCACTACGATTTCGCCGGTCACCTGGCCGGAAACCGGCTCGAGGCGCAGTTCCCCCCGCTTAAGCTGAAACGTCCCGTGAACTGTGTGGAGCACGTCACCGAGAGTGAAATTGATCGTGGTGTGCTGAGGATCGAGTTGTAAGACAGCTTCCTGCGCCGCGACTGCGCCGCAGGCGGTTGCGAAGAACAAGGCTGCCCGCAGGAGTTCGGTCCAGACGCGACGCCAACGCGGCGCCCGATCGTACTCTTTCATCAGTCAACTGACCTCACCACTGCAGAAGTAAAAGCTCAGAGCAAAAACCCGGTCCCATGGCGGCGAGCAACCCTAGCGAACCCGGCTCCGGACGCCGATTCTGCATCACGTCTTCCAGCACGCAAAGCACGGAAGCGGAAGAAAGATTTCCTACTTTACGCAAGCAATCCCACGAAGCATCCAGTTCTCCATTGTGCAAACCTAAGGCGGCGGCCGAGGCGTCAAGCACCTTTGGCCCCCCCGTATGCAGAACGAAACTTTTGAGGTCGCTTCGCCGGTGCCCGTGGTGTGCCAAAAAGGCGTCGACATCCTCTCCCAGGTTTTGTCGAATCAGGGTTGGAACCTCGGTGGAAAGAATGATGCGAAAACCTTTCTCGGAAATGTTCCAGCCCATCATTTCTTCCGTGTCAGGATAAAAAATTGAACGAGTGGCCAGAATCTTAGGCCCATAGACTTCGGGTTGCGAAGACTCAAACTCCTCGCCGGTAACAATCACAGCGGCCGCGCCGTCGGCGAAGAGTCCAGAGGAGATTAGGTTCGCGACCGAAAGATCCTCCCGCTGCAGAGTGAGCGAACAAAGTTCCACGGAGACCAAAGCGGCGGCTTGCGAAGGATAAGCGCGAACGTAGTCGTAAGAGCGCGCAATCCCGGCGGCGCCTGCCACACATCCCAAGCCGAAAATTGGCGTGCGGCGAATGTTGGCGGGAAGTCCCATGCGATTGATCAAAAGAGCGTCAATGGAAGGGCTCGCCACGCCAGTAACCGTCGTAAAGAATAAAGCTCCCAAATCCTTCGGCTCCAAACCCGCTTTGTGAAGCGCCCGGCAGAGGGCTTGCTCCCCCAATTCCTGCGCGACCTTGATCCAGATGTCGTTGGCCTGGCCCCAGGTCTTGATATCGACATACTGCTCCGCCGGGACCGCAAGATAACGGCCGTCCACCGTGACGTTGCGGTGCAACCGCGCCAGCAGCAAAGGATTTTTAAGTTGTGGGCCCCAGTAATCCTGCAGCCGCTCTAAGAGAACTTTCTGTGAGTAGTAATGCTTGGGGAATGCGCTTGCAGCGCTTGCGATCTTCATGGGTTCTCATTCCTAACGTTCATCTCGGCACGGAACCCGAGCCGATCGAATCGGAAAGCTATTCCTCGATTCGATGGCGGGGCTCCCGTGCTGGCTCTAACGGGTGCCGGATGCTAGCGTACGTATTGTCGCAGAGTTAGCGACTCTTGCTTGTCTCGATCAAGTAAACAGAGAAACGTCACTCGCACGCAAACAGCGCGCAAAAAAATAATACGCGGGTATGTCGACCCCAGCTATTGCAATACCGCAATCGAAGTTGGGGAGTTCCCCACCGAGTAAGTTGCGATCGAGTTCAAACTCCCGCTGCTGACCCCGAACGCTTGAATGCCCGCGGACGCGGTCTGGTTGCCAACAAACAAATACTTTCCATTTGGATCTGCCGCCAGAAAACTTGGCTGAGTCTCTGAGCCGAATGGCGAATCCGTAATCACCACGGGAAATCCGGTACTGGCGGCAATCGAATACGTCGCAATGTTGTTGGACCCCTGATTCGCAACGTAGAGATAGCTCCCCGTAGGATCCACGATCAGCGCCACCGGACTCTTATAGTTATCAGCAAGCGGCGACTGAGGAACCTGCGTCAGGGCGCCGGAGGAAGCGATCGAGTAAATGGATATCGAACTGGTGGTTGAGTTCGCCGTGTAAAGGTAGGAACCAGCTGGGTTGATGGCGATTCCGGCCGGATCGTTATCTGCGGTGTATGTAAGGCTGACTGGGCTGGACGAAAGTGCCCCGGCAGTCACGCTGAATACGGCGATCACTCCCTCAGTAGGCAAACTCGGGGCGCTGACGTACAGGAAATTTCCCGATGGCGCCAGTTGCATGCTCTTGGGGGAGAGATTAATTTGAAATGGAGAACCGGTGATCGCAGTCAAGACCCCATTGCTGCTGGCGATCGAGAAAACCGAAATATTATTTGATAAGGCATTTGCCACATATAAATACTTCCCCGCGGGGTCCATCGCCAGCAGAAACGGCAAGGTTCCCACCGGAGCCCTTGGATATACCTCGGTCACCGTTCCATCGCTGTTGATGTCGAACAGAGAAACGTCATTTTCTCCCTGCCCCGAATTCGCAACGTACAAGAATTTTCCTGAAGGATGGATGACCACGGATTGAGCCCCACTGCCTACTGTATAGGGACTCGTATCAAGCTGTGTCAGCACCCCGGAGTAAGGATCTTCGCGGAACACGGCCAATTGGCTTGCCGCCGGAATAGCCGCATAAACATAATGACTCGAGTTCTTGCCACAGCTACCTAACCCTACAAGGCTTGCAAGAATAAATAGCAGGACCAATGCCTTCTGACGCATCCGTTACTCCTGAGAAAATTTAAGAACAGCACTTAAGGACGAAGAACAATAATACCGGTCCCGCCGGGAAATCCGCATGAAATTGGCATTCTTTCATATTTTCGCGAAAGAGGGAGAGACCGCCTCCTCCATTCGCAGTCAGGCGCCCCGCTGACTGCGATGCAACACCTCTGAACTCAGGTTGCACACGCCGTCTCTTCGACTATCTCGTTTGAAGGCTCTGAACTAATCTGCTGAGTGAGCCGGGCTCGGCGCGCCGGGCAGAGACAACTCTTCTTCGCCGCGTAGCAGCAGTCGCAACCGGTCGAGATAAACATACACGACGGGAGTAGTGAACAGCGTCAAGGCCTGGCTCACAATCAGCCCGCCAACAATCGTGATGCCGAGCGGCCGATGCAATTCCGACCCGGTACCGCGACCCAACGCCAGCGGTAAACCTCCGAGCAGAGCTGCCATGGTCGTCATCATGATCGGCCGGAACCGCAACAAACAGGCCTCATAGATGGCGTCGACTGGCTTTTTCCCTTGGGTGCGCTCTACCTCAAGCGCCACGTCGATCATCATGATGGCATTCTTCTTCACTAGTCCAATCAGCAGAATGATGCCGATGGTGCCAATCACATTAAGTTCGTTATGCGTGATCAGCAAGGCAAGCAGCGCGCCCACGCCCGCGGATGGCAGCGTCGAAAGAATTGTAATCGGGTGAATGTAGCTCTCATAAAGCATCCCCAGAACGATATACACGGCGATCAGAGCGGTCAGGATCAGGTATTTCTCGCTCGAGAGCGAATCCATGAATGCCGCGGCCGTGCCCTGGAAACTCGCCTGGATGGTCGAAGGAAAACCAATGGAGCGTTGAGCATTTTCAATCGCCAGAGTTGCCTGTCCAAGGGAAATGCCGGGAGCCAGGTTGAATGAGATGGTCACCGACGGATACTGACTTTGGTGATTGACATCCAGGGGTATATTGGAGGGAGCGAAATGAGTGAACGCCGCCAGGGGGATGGGCGCGCCGTTCGAAGAGCGTAAATAAATATTCTGCAGCGCCTCGGTCGTTTGCTGATACTGTGGGGCCACTTCCATAACCACGTGATACTGGTTGAGCGGCCGGTACATCGTCGAAACCTGCCGCTGGCCGAATGCATCGTAGAGGGCGTTATCAATGTCTTGCGCAGCGACTCCAAGACGGCTGGCCGTATCGCGATCGATGATCAACTGTGCCTGCAGCCCTTTGTCCTGTTGATCGGTATTCACGTCGCGCAGTTCTCGCAGAGCACGCAATTTCTGGAACAGTTGCGGGGCCCATGTATTCAGCTCGTTCAAATCCTCGCCTTGTAGCGTGAACTGGTACTGCGCCGCACCAAAACGCCCGCCGATTGTAAGGTCCTGCGCCGATTGCAGAAACAGAGTGGCTCCCGGAACAACCGCAAGTTTGCCCCGCAGACGATTGATCACATCATCGGCGGTGACGTTCGGGCAACGTTGCCACAAGTGGCGGCCCTGGCAGTGGCTGCGCTGCTCGAGTGGCTTCAGCATGACGAAAAACCGGCCTTGGTTTGTCGCCGAACCTCCGCCCGCGAACCCTACCACTGTGGCCACCGCCGGATCCTTCAGCACGATCTTCACGAATTGTTCCATCTTGCCGCTCATGGCCTGGAATGAGATGTCTTGTGCCGCCTGCACCGAGCCCATGATCCGTCCCGTATCCTGCTGCGGGAAGAAACCCTTGGGGACGACTTTGTACAGGTAAATGCTCAGACACGCCACCAGAATGGTCACGATCAGTGTCGCTAGCTGACGCTTCAGAACCCACTTCAGGGTATGGTCATAGGTTGCCAGCAGGTGCTCGAAGAACCATTCACTGCTGCGATAGAAAACGTTATGCCGCTCGTTCGGCTGGGATGGCCTCAGGAACTTGGCGCACATCGTCGGCGTGGTGGTCAGCGATACCAGAAGCGAAACTCCGATCGCCATACTCAGCGTAACCGCGAACTCGCGGAACAGCCGTCCTACAATTCCGCCCATCATCAGCAATGGAATGAACACCGCCACCAGCGATGTGCTCATGGAAAGCACGGTAAACCCAATCTCCGCCGCTCCTTTGAACGCCGCCTGCACCGCATCCATCCCGTGTTCTACATAACGCGTGATGTTTTCCAATACGACAATCGCGTCGTCCACCACGAAGCCGGTAGAAATCGCCAGCGCCATCAGCGACAAATTGTCCAGGCTGTAGCCCAGCAGGTACATTCCGCCGAAAGTTCCCACCAACGAAAGTGGCACGGCAATGCTGGGAATAATCGTCGCCCGCACGGTGCGCAGGAAGACGAACACCACCAGAATCACCAGCACGATCGAAATCAGCAACGTGGTTTCAATGTCCTTCACCGAGGCTCGGACCGTGACCGTGCGGTCCATCACCACTTCCAGCTTGATGGCGGGTGAAATCGAGGACTGGAGATAAGGCATCAGAGCTCGCACACGGTCCACGGTCTGGATGATGTTGGCGCCCGGCTGGCGGAAAATAACGACCAGCACCCCGGGTTTGCCATTGGCCAAGCCGAGGTTGTGCACGTCTGCCACCGAGTCCTGAACATCCGCCACATCCCCCAGTCGCACCGGCCCGCCATTGCGGTAAGCGATAATCAGCGGACGGTACTGATTCGCTGTGAAGAGCTGATCGTTGTCGTCGAATACCCAGGAAGTCGTGCTGTTCGATACTTGTCCCTTCGCTTGATTCGCGTTGGCCAGATTGAGCGCGTTACGCACCGTGTCCAGCCCAACTCCCAGCTTGTTGAGCAGCATCGGATTTACTTCGACCCTCACCGCCGGCGGCGCCGAACCGTAGGTGAACACCTGGCCCACTCCATTCACCTGCGAGAGCTTCTGCGCCAAAATCGAGTCGGAGGTGTCATACAAACGTGCGACCGGAACCGTGTCGGAGGTGAGCGCAAGAATCAGGATGGGGGCGTCCGCAGGGTTGATTTTGCGATAGGTAGGGTTGCTCGGCAGATTGGAAGGAAGCTGGCTGCGAGCAGCATTGATGGCCGCTTGCACATCGCGCGCTGCCGCGTCAATGTTGCGGTTCAAATCAAATTGCAGCGCGATGCCGGTCGAGCCGAGTTGGCTCGAGGATGTCATCTGGTTCACACCGGAGATCCGTCCGAACTGCCGCTCCAGAGGAGTAGCCACCGCCGAGGCCATCGTCTGGGGGTCGGCGCCCGGCAGGGTTGCTCCCACGCTGATCACGGGAAAATCCACTCGCGGCAGTGAAGCCACCGGCAATAAATTGAAGGCAAGAATTCCAGAAAGCAGCAGAGCCGCCGCCAGCAGCGACGTTCCAATCGGACGCCGGATAAATGGAGACGAGATATTCATGCTCGAAATAACAAATTCTAGTCGCCCGACTCCGCCGGCTGCTCGTGCGGAATCGGATTGCCGATCTTGTACTTCTCAAACCGGTGCGCCAGCCGGTCAAACCACAGATAAACCACCGGCGTGGTGTAAAGCGTCAGAAGCTGGCTGAGAATCAGACCACCCACAATCGTGATACCCAATGGTCGCCGCAACTCCGCACCCGTTCCAGATCCGAGTGCCAGAGGCAGACCACCGAGCAGCGCCGCCATCGTCGTCATCATGATGGGACGGAAGCGTAGCAAGCACGCTTGGAAAATCGCCTCTTCCGGCGGCTTATGTTCTTCGCGCTCGGCTTCGAGAGCAAAGTCAATCATCATAATGGCGTTCTTTTTGACAATGCCAATTAACAAGATGATCCCAATCAGCGCCACCACCGTAAGATCGTTGCCGGTAAGCTGCAGCGCCAGAATCGCGCCTACTCCGGCTGAGGGCAGCGTTGAGAGAATCGTGATGGGGTGAATATAGCTTTCGTACAACACACCCAACAC
>JBAVZU010000374.1:0-17438 GCA_049588915.1 Candidatus Sulfotelmatobacter sp. | reverse complement strand
ACCAGGAGAAGAGTCAATGAAGAAATCAACTACGTATCTTCTGAGTATATTGTTCGTGGTTCTGCCCATTCTGTCCTCTTCAGCCTCTGCAGCTGATCAGGAAAAAGATGAAGATCGTTTAACGAACAGCGGCACGGTGCTGAAGGAGATTCTCGATGTTCCCGACGACATCCCCCACGATTTGCTCGACAAGGCCGATTGTGTGGTTGTTTTTCCGTCCGTTTTGAAGGCTGCGTTCATTGTTGGCGGAAGCTACGGTCGCGGCGCGATGTCCTGCCGCAGAGGTGAAGACTTTAGAGGATCGTGGGGAGCGCCCACGATGGTGGCTCTAGAGGGCGGAAGCTTTGGCTTCCAAATAGGTGGCGAGGCAACGGATTTTGTTCTGCTCGTAATGAATGAGCGGGGTGCGGGCGGAATTCTCGCCAGCAAAGTGAAACTTGGAGCAGATGCTTCGGTTGCGGCGGGCCCGGTCGGGCGCAGTGCCTCGGCGGAAACCGATGCCACTTTACGTGCGGATATCTTGAGTTATTCCCGTGCCCGCGGCGCGTTCGTAGGTGTGTCACTCGAGGGGTCAACCATTCGTCCCGATAATGGCGCTAATCGCAAGATTTACGGAAAGGAGGTATCAGCGAGGCAGATCGTTCTGTCCGGAAAGGTCGCAATCCCGCCAGCGGCTCAGGCGATGATTTCGACGTTAGATTCCCAGACTCCAAGGCATAAGTCCTAACCCGAGGAGATTCGGTTCGCTGTCACTCAGACCGAATTAAGGAGACAAATTGCGATCACGTTGCTCAAGTAACTGGGGAGTACGGATGTTGCCGGTTGTCGTTTGGATCACTGCCTGGATGTGGGGTGCGGCGGCAGCTTTTGCAGACACCGCACAGCCACTGAGCCCGACAAATATCTTCGCTCCCGCATCCACCCCGGCAAAGTCGATCTTCGGACTGTCTCTATTTGTACTCGCGGTGACAGCCGCCATTTTCCTAGTCGTTTTCGCTTTGCTTCTCTACGCCGTCGTTAAGTTTAAAAGGAAAAAAAATGACGATGGGAGTGAGCCTCCCCAGGTGTACGGCAGCAATCAAGTAGAGCTCGCTTGGACCGTCATCCCAGTCCTCATTGTTGTGGCGCTGTTTATGGCGACCGCGCGAGTGATTGCCAGCGTGCAGAAGACCGTGCGGCCCGACAATGCGATCGAGGTGGTAGCCATTGGCCATCAGTTCTGGTGGGAGTATCGCTATCCCGCTCTCGGCGTCGTGACCGCGAACGAACTGCATGTGCCGGTTAGCGATGACAATCATCCAACCCCGACTTTTATCAAGCTGTTGTCCGCGGATACGGATCACAGCTTCTGGGTTCCGCGTCTGGCAGGCAAAACTGATCTGATTCCGAACCATCCGAACAATATGTGGATCGATCCCCATGACACGGGTGTGTATCTGGGTCAGTGCGCCCAATATTGCGGGACGCAGCACGCCAAGATGTTGCTGCGCGTCTACGTTCAGTCGCAGGATGAGTTCGCTCGCTGGATTCAGGAGCAACGCCAACCGGCAATTGCCGGTGATGCCGTTTCCCAAGGGCAGCGAATATTCGAAACGACGGCCTGCATCAACTGCCACACGGTCGCTGGAACCGTGGCCAATGGCCGTTTCGGCCCGGACCTCACGCATCTGATGAGCCGAGACACGATTGCAGCCGGCGCGGCGAAGAACACGCCGGAAAACCTCCGGCAATGGATTCTAAATCCTGACAGCATCAAACCTGGTTCCCTGATGCCAGCGATGCAGTTGAGCGGTCCGGAGCTGGACGCCCTCACTGCTTACCTGGAGACGCTTCGTTAACGTCTAGATTCGTTAACGTCATGAGGAGAAGTTTCCATGTCGACTGAGTCTATCGCATGGCCGAATAGGGCCGCGGCGTCTGCTTCATTTGTCGATCACCTCCACGAATGGGTAACCACGGTGGATCACAAGCGGCTGGGTATTCTGTACATCATTTATGCCCTGGTGTTTCTTGTGATCGGCGGGATCGAGGCGACGATTATGCGCATCCAGCTTATCCGCCCGCACAATGACTTTGTTTCACCTCAGGTCTTCAATCGGATGTTCACCATGCACGGAACCACCATGATCTTCTTCGTGGTCATGCCGGTCTTGTTTGGATTTGCCAACTACCTTATCCCGCTCATGATTGGTGCGCGGGACATGGCTTTCCCTCGGCTGAACGCTTTCAGTTTCTGGATGACCGCTTTCGGGGGCCTGCTTCTTTATTTCAGTCTGGTGGGCGCCAACGGACTGTATGGAGCGGGTAACGCTCCCGACGTTGGGTGGTTCGCCTACGCGCCGCTGACTTCGCAGACGTTTTCAGTTGGCCATAGTACTGACTTCTGGACGCTGGCGCTGCTGGTCTCGGGCTTTGGCAGCATCGGAACGGCAATCAATATCATTGCTACCGTCCTCTGCCTGCGCTGCCCAGGAATGACGCTTGCCAAAATGCCGTTGTTCGTCTGGCTCAACCTCATAATGGCCGGCTTGGTGATCCTAGCCGTCAGTCCGCTAACGGCGGCGCAGATCATGCTGGTGATCGACCGTTATCTTGGCGGGCACTTCTTCGACACGCAGGCGGGAGGTTCAGCGGTGATCTGGATGCATTTCTTCTGGGTTTTCGGGCATCCCGAAGTCTATGTTCTTGTCCTCCCAGCCTTCGCTTTCGCCTCAGAAATCATCCCGGTGTTTTCCCGCAAGCCGATCTTCGGTTACCCAGTGATGGTGGGAGCAACGGTCGCGATCGGGTTCATCAGCATGAGCGTATGGGCGCATCACATGTTTACCGTGGGCATGAGTGCAGCTGCCAATACCTTTTTCGTGATCTCGACCATGGCCATCGCTGTTCCGACCGGCATCAAGATTTTCAACTGGCTGGCCACCATGTGGGGCGGAAAGATTGAGTTCAAGACTCCCATGCTGTTCTGCATCGCGTTTCTTTTCCAGTTCTTGATCGCTGGTCTTACAGGCGTCATGCAGGCCGCGGCCCCCTTCGACTGGCAGTTGGGGAACTCGTATTTCGTGGTTGCGCATTTTCACTACGTAATAGTCGGAGGCATCCTCTTCTGTCTTTTCGGTGCCTTTTACTACTGGTTCCCGAAAATGTCGGGGAAGATGTACAGCGAGACGCTCGGCAAATTACACTTCTGGCTTTTCATCGTTGGCTTCCACATGACCTTCGACTTCATGCATATCCCCGGATTGCTCGGCATGCCGCGAAGGATCTACACCTATGAACCGGGACGGGGTTGGGACACGTGGAACCTCGTCGTGACCATCGGAGTTTTCTTTCAGGCCGCGGGAATCCTGGTCTTCCTAGGAAACCTTATCTGGTCTTACTTCCGCGGGAGAGCTGCTGGAAATGATCCGTGGGACGCGTGGACTCTGGAGTGGTCCACCAACTCGCCACCGCCCGCATACAACTTCTACACCATCCCAAGCGTCCGGAGCCGGCGTCCACTCTGGGATTTGAAGCATCCCGACGATCCGGACTGGAAGTACGAATAAGGAGCAAGCGTGATGAGTGCGACATCCACGACACTGCCACCAGAACTCGAGTGGAAGCTTCCCGCTCGCGGACAAGTTGGAATGTACGCTCTGATCGGCGCCGAGTCTGCCATCTTTACTATCTTTGTTGTCGCTTATCTCTTTTATATCGGCAAGAGTCTCTCCGGACCCATGCCCTCGGAAGTTCTCTCGCCGCCGATTTTTTACAGCATTTGTTTACTTTCGAGCAGCCTAACGATTCACTTTGCAGCCCAGAGTCTTCGTGGGGGTAGAGTACGAAGTTTTGCTGCGTGGTGGTTTTTGACGATCATCCTCGGCGCGATCTTCCTTTACGGAACAGCTTCGGAATGGCACCGTCTCATTTATAGGGACGGTTTGACGATCACGACCAATTTGTTCGGAACCACATACTACTCGCTCGTCGGGCTGCACGGCTTTCACGTAATCGTTGGACTCGTAGCGCTGAGCACCGTGATGGCCTTCATAATCTTCGGTGCGGTGAAGCAAGAACATGCCGAGCGAATCGAGGTCCTGTCTCTTTATTGGCACTTCGTGGACGCAGTTTGGATCGTAGTCTTCACCGTCGTGTACGTGATTGGACGCTGAAATGGAAAACAAAGTGAACACGGACACAGTCGCGCGGGCCGACAACCCGACCAAGATAATCGAAATGCCCGCCCCTACGGCATGGCCAATCATTCTGGCCTTTGGCTTGACTTTGGTTTTTGCCGGTTTGGTCACCACTCCATCGGTGAGTCTCCTTGGAGCGATCCTGGCAATGAGCGGAGGCGTCGGGTGGTTCCGCGATGTTTTGCCGCATGAGAAGCGTGAATCTGTCTCTGCGAGCGAGACAGCTTTGCAAGTCAGCACCAATCGTCCACGAGTTGCGGCAGTCGAGTGGATGACAGAGGAACTGCACCGAGCGCGGCTTCCGCTGGAGGTCTACCCAATCAGAGCGGGCGTAAAGGGCGGCATGGCAGGAGGCGTCGCCATGGCGGTTCTGGCGGTTATGTACGGAATTATCAGCGGGCGCGGCATGTGGTATGCAATCAATGTTCTCGCCGCTGGATTTTTTCCCGGCAGGCATCCGCTGGCGCAGATCGGCATGTTTCAATGGGATTCCCTCCTCATCGCGAGTGTCCTCCACTTACTCGTTTCCTTAAGCGTTGGACTTCTCTACGGCGCAACACTGCCGATGCTTCCGCGGCACCCGATTCTTCTAGGTGGCTTGCTCGGACCTATTCTTTGGTCGGGCTTAATTCACAGCTTTGTCGAACTCATCGATCCACAACTTAACCAGCAGATCGACTGGCTGTGGTTCGTTTTTTCCCAGGTGGGATTTGGGATTGTCGCGGGCATCGTGGTCTCCCGACAAGAGCTTGTACCGACCCAGCAGCGACTTCCCTTTGCTGTCCGAGCGGGCTTCGAAGTCCTCGCACGCATCGATGAGGATAACAAGGATGGAGGAGAGCCCCGGTGATGGGTCGCCACATCATCGGCTCGACGCTTGCGGTTCTCGCCGTTGCAGTGTGTGTCGCGTGCAGCGGTTCATCTGGCCGCCCAGCGCAAAACTCAGCGGTTGTTCCACCCGATCAAATTGTGGACTTTAGTGTGCTCTACGGCCAGAACTGCGCAGGCTGCCACGGCGTGGAAGGCAGTGGCGGGGCAGCTATGTCTTTGGCCAATCCTGTGTTTCTCGCCATTGCCCATGACACTGTGATTCGTCACACTGCGGCAAGCGGAGTGCCAGGCACCCCAATGTCCGCCTTTGCGCAGAGTGCGGGTGGAATGCTCACCGACAAGCAGATCGACGTGATTGTGAGTGGGATCCGATCATGGGCGAAGCCCGGTGCTGTTGGCAATCAAACTCTGCCGCCTTATACAGCACCAGCTCCTGGAGATTCGCAGCGTGGTGCCAACGTTTATCGAACGTATTGCTCCTCGTGTCATGGAGCTGATGGACGTGGAGGAAGCAAGGCCAGTTCGATTGTCGATGGTTCTTACCTTGCTCTGACAAGTGATCAACAACTTCGAACCATCGTGATTGCGGGCCGGCCCGAGTTGGGCGCACCGGACTGGCGCGGAGACGTTAAGGGTCGCCCATTGTCGCCGCAGGATATTTCTGACGTGGTGGCGTGGCTCTCGAGCCAACGGCCAAAGTTCCCGGGCCAGCCGTATCCCACTGCTTCAACGAACCCGGCCAATGGAGGACTTCGATGAGTACGGAGAGAGGAATTTCCCGACGAGCAGCTCTTGTGAAACTCGGCGTGTTTCTTAACGGTATCGTCGGCGCTTTCCTGGCCGTGCCCATCGTGCGCTATCTCCTTTCGCCTGTGATTCGCGAAAAGAAGACCGGATATGAGTCGTGGCTTTCGCTCGGCGGCCTGGAACAGTTTCCTGCCGGCCAGACTCGTCTTGCCACATACAAGAATCCCGTGGTCAATGCGTGGGACGGCGAGACCGGCGACATCGCGTGCTGGGTTCGAAACATCGACGGTCAAAAGTTCCAGGTCTTTGCTATCAACTGTGCGCACCTGGGATGTCCGGTTCGCTGGTTTGCTCAATCCAACCTCTTCATGTGTCCCTGCCACGGTGGCGCTTACTACCAGGACGGTTCGCGTGCCTCCGGGCCTCCCGAGCGTGGTTTGTTTCAGTACCACTACAAAATCGAAGAAGGAAAACTTCTGATCAAGGCGGGTGAGATGCCGACTCCCGGTCAACCCGTAGCAAATAAGCCGGGAGGCAAAACCACATGCGCTTGATCCAACAAATCGGGGAGTGGTTCGATCTACGCCTGCAGCTTGGCAAGCCCATTCGCGAAACCGCCGAGCACAGGGTTCCGCGCGAGACTGCCAGTTGGTTCTATGTTTTCGGCAGCGCAGCACTCACCTGTTTCATGCTCCAGATTGTCACCGGCATTTTGCTCGCCCTAATTTACGTGCCCTCCGCGGGAGAAGCGTGGAACAGTCTGCAAACGCTCAATCATGGCATCGCGCTGGGTTGGTTCATACGCGCCCTACACGGCTGGGGCTCGAACTTTATGGTCGCGATTGTGCTGATCCACATGGTGCAGGTCTTCCTCTTCGGAGCCTACAAGTTTCCCAGAGAACTCACCTGGATTGTCGGCGTCTTTCTCTTACTCGTGACGCTCGGCATGGCCTTTACCGGCCAAGTTTTGCGTTTTGATCAGGATGCCTATTGGGGACTAGGGATCGGAGCCTCCATCGCAAGTCGAGTTCCGGTGGTTGGGCCGTGGGCTGTCAATCTGATGCTCGGCGGCCCGATCATTGCCGGCGCGACACTTTCACGATTCTTCGCGCTGCATGTTTTCGTGATCCCCGGACTGCTGATTGCTTTCGTCGGCGTGCATCTGTTGATGGTGCTGAAACTCGGAATCAGCGAATGGCCCATGCCGGGGCGCATCGTCCGCCGCGCCACGTATATGCAGGAATATCACGAACTCACACACAAAGAGGGCATCCCATTCGTGCCGGAGGCGGTGTGGAAAGACATTTTCTTTTCCTGCTTCATACTTCTCGCAATCGCAGTTTGCGCGGTTCATTTCGGTCCCTTCGGTCCAAGCGGCCAGCCGGATCCGAGGATCATTCAGACTGCACCGCGTCCCGACTTCTTCTTTTTGTGGCTGTACGCTCTGCTCTCGTTTTTGCCTCCGTCAGCCGAGACGCCCATTTTGTTGATTGGTCCCGCCATCGGAATTGTCGTCCTCTTGGCGCTTCCGTTTGTAGCGGGCGAAGGTGAGAAGAGCTGGAAGCGCAGGCCAATTGCTGTGCTCACGATTCTGCTGGTTGCCGTAGGGCTGGGCACCCTGACTCAACTGGCTGAGCACACGCCTTGGAGTCCCGTGATGGATGCCTGGAGCAGCGTGCCGATTCCCGGTGAATTCTTAAATGGTCGCACGGCATTGGAGCGCCATGGTGCCCTTGTGTTTCAGGTCAAGCAATGTCACAACTGTCATTCGCTGGATGATCAGGGAGGTCACCGCGGGCCGGCGCTCGACGCAGTTGCTCTCCGCCTTACCGAAGATCAACTGATTCGCCAGGTTATTCAGGGTGGAGGGAATATGCCGGCCTACGGAAAAAATCTCAGTCCAGCGGAAACAAGTGCATTGG
The DNA here is from genome assembly GCA_049588915.1 of Candidatus Sulfotelmatobacter sp. GTDB lineage: Bacteria > Acidobacteriota > Terriglobia > Terriglobales > Acidobacteriaceae > Sulfotelmatobacter. The sequence continues at coordinate 9,760 of JBAVZU010000374.1, read as the reverse complement.
TGGCATTCCTGGAAACCCTGCATCCGGCAAATCAAAGGCCAGCCCGCAATGCTTCTCAAGCGATCACGCTCGGCACAAATGAGGTCTCGCCACGGTGAACCTGGCCATGTCCGGATCTCATGGCCACATGCTGTCGTGGCCACTCCCGCTCGCCGTGGTGGTGATCGTGGAATTGGTTTATTTGCGCGGTTGGCTTTCTCTTCGAAGCGCCTACCCAGACCTCATCGGCCGCTGGCGGCTCGCCGCATTTACAACCGGACTAGCGTCCGTGTGGATAGCTGTTGCTTCTCCACTCTCCACACTCGATCATCAGTCACTAACGATTCACATGATGAAGCACCTTCTGTTGACGACAGTTGCTGCGCCGCTTGTTCTACTGGGGGCTCCCGTGTTTCCGCTGGCGTGCGGTTTACCGAAGGTCTTCATCAAGAGCCATCCTGCGCTCGGCTTCCTGCCGGCACGATGGCTGCATCCCGTGCTGTGTTGGCTGGCGGGAACCGCGGCCGTAATCGGATGGCATCTTCCCGCCGCGTTTCAGTTGGGCATGCTTTCCGACTGGGGGCATCGCTTGGAGGACGTGTGTTTTCTGGTGGCTGGCCTCTTATTCTGGAGGCCCATCGTCCAGTCGTCGCCGAGTGCGACGAAGTCCCATGGATGGGCCCTGGCTTTGTACCTCTTTCTCGCCACGCTGCCTTGTGACATCCTCTCCGCATTCCTCGTATTCTGCGACCGCCAAGTCTACCCGAGCTATCTGTCCACAACTCAGCTGTTCGGTCTGTCTCCTCTCGAAGATCAGGAATGCGCAGGCGCCCTGATGTGGGTCTGGGTGACGTTTGCGTATCTTATTCCCGCAGTGGTTATCACCGTGCACATACTCTCGCCATCGAATATGTATACGCAAAGGCCAGTGCAAACCGCGAACCAGATAGCAGCAGGACGGGCACGGAATGGGGAGGAGGTGCTCTAAACGTGGCGGCTGGTTTCGTTCGGAGGTGGAGGGCGCGGCATTCCGCCTTGCCAGTCATGCCACGGACCGGTCGCGTTTCGCCCGGGAGCTCCCTCGCTGATGACGCAGAACGCTGATTATCTTTTGAGCCAGCTCGAGGCTTTTCCCGACCAACGTCGCGCCAACGATATAAACGAGCCGATGCGGACCATCGCCAAGTTGTTGACCATGTATTCCGAGGCGTTTTCGGTCGTCATTCGTGACGCTCGATTTTGGCGGGCAGCGTGAAAGAAAAATGTGCGCCCCGCGGAGAGTTGTGAGCAGCCCACAGGCGCCCACCATGCGATTCAATGATGGAGCGGCTGATCCGTAGGCCCATGCCAGTGCCGTGAGGCTTGGTTGTAAAAAACGCGTCGAACATCTGGTCCGCCCGCTGCGAGGGAAGCCCTATGCCGGTATCGCTGACGGTCACTTGAAGTTGCTCGTTTTCCGCCAGCTGAGACGTAATGGCTATCTCGCGCGTTCCATCCACATCCTTAATCGCGTCGATGCTGTTGATGATCAGGTTCATGGTGACCTGCTGCAATTGCACGCCATCCCCGATGATCAGGGGAAGATCTTCCGACAGTTCTGTGCGCATCGAGATGGAGTATCGGGTAGCCTCGCTGCGCAACAGCTCGATCATTCCTCGAATAATGTCGTTTACATCCACCAACTCTCGTTGCAAAATTTCCTTCTTGAAGAGCGAGCGGATTCGGCTCATGATCTCGGCAGCTCGGGCTGCATCCTTGACTACTCTTGATGCAGCCGCACGAGCCTCTTCCAGATCAGGTTGATCGCGCGCAAGCCAGCGGAAGCAAGTATTGGCGTCGGTAACCGCGGCGGCAATCGGCTGATTCACTTCGTGCGCCAGCGAAGCCGTCAGCTCCCCCATCGTTGTGATACGGCTGATGCGCGCCAGATCAGCCTGCACCTGACGCAAAGCTTCTTCCGCCTGCCTGCGCTCGGTAACATCGGTGGAGCTGCCAATGAATTGCACCAGGCTCCCAGACGCGTCCAAAACAGGATGTCCGGCACTGTGGAGGTGTCTTACGGCGCCATCAGGAAGGAGAATTCGGTATTCAAGTTCGTAATCCGACTTTTCGTTTATTGCTCTCTCGATTGCTTGTTGCTGCCCAGCTCGATCATCTGGATGAATACGCTCCAGCCGTTTTTCCCACGTAGCCATGCCCTCTTTCGGACCGAAGCCGTAAATCCGATACCATTCTTCGGAGAGATGCACTGCGCGTCTTTTCGCTACGTCCCAGACCCAGCTTCCCGTGTGTGTGAGCTTTTGCGCTTCTGCTAAATAGGCCTCGCTCTGTCGCGCCTTCTCGTCAGCCCGCTTGCGTTCCGTCACGTCCATCATGGTGCACACGAATTCTTCCACTTTCCCGGATGCGTTCACAACAGGATGGCCGACGGTGTGGGTGTATTTGAGAGTACCGTCCGGAAGCAGGATTCGGTGATCCACTTCGTAATCCGACTTTTCTCGGATGGCTCGATCTTTTGCCTCTGCCACTTTGGCTCGATCCTCCGGGTGCATGCGCGGCATCCGGTCGTTCCAAGCCGACGGGCCTTGCTCTGGATCAAAGCCATAGATGCGATACCATTCGTCGGAGAGATACAAGGCGTCTCCTTCTGGGACCCGCCAGGCTGCGCTCCCCGTATGTGAGAGCCTTTGCGCTTCTGCCAGATAATTCTCGCTCCGCCGTAACGCCTCTTCTGACCGCGTGCGTTCTGTGACGTCGCGGACGGCAGCAGAGACGAGCGTGCCCTCTTCCGTTTCCAGAGGACTGAGACTAATTTCTACCGGAAACTCCGTTCCGTCTCTCCGCCGTCCATGCAGCTGCATGCCTTCACCCATCCGCCGTACGCGAGGCTGGGTGAAGAACTCTGTGCGGTTTTGAGGGTGTGAACCTCGAAATCGTTCCGGCACCAAAATCTCAACCTCTTGCCCCAGCAGGTCGTCCCGCTGGTACCCAAACAGCTTCTCGGTTTGAGCATTGACCAAAACGATCTTGCCCTGCCGGTCCATGACGATCATCGCGTCCGGAGCGGATTCCAGAAGCCCGCGGAATTTCTGCTCGGCCTGTTTTGCTGCGGTCACGTCCATCGCGGTGCCGACAAATTCGATGAGTTTGCCCGACTCGTTCAAGACCGGACGGCCTGTGGTGTGTAGGTGCCTGCTCGTCCCATCCGGAAGAACAATGCGATAGTCCACTTCAAACTCGGTCTTCTCAACTTGGGCCTTTTCAAAAAGCTCCACAACGCGCTTGCGGTCTTCGGGATGGAACTTGCTAAAAAAGAATTCCGTGTTGGATGGGTCCTCATAAGGCTGGACGTCGTGTATCCGGTAGACTTCCGGCGAGACGCTGACTGCTCCCGATACAAAATCGACTCGCCAGCTACCCGTGTGGCTCAGTCTCTGCGCTTCAAGCAAAAATTCTTCGCTCTGGCGCACCTCCTTTTCCGCGCGTTTTGCAGCGGTGACGTCCATCACCGCTCCCACGAACTCTACGCTGCCCGATTCATCGCTTAAGGCATGAGCCACAACATGGACATGCTTGATGGAACCATCCGGCATCAGCAAGCGATGTTCAAGATCAAAGTCCTTTCTATCCTGCGACGCGCGTTCGATTGTCTGTTGCACGAGCACCAGATCCTCGGGATGAACCCGCTGGATGACACGTTCCACGGTAGGTGTCGTGTTGTGGTCGTATTGGAAGATTCGAAAAGTTTCCTCTGACCATATGAGTTCGCCGGTTGAGGGTTTCCAGCCGAGGCTGCCCGTGTGGCTGAGCCTTTGAGCCTCCGCTAGGTACGCCTCATTTCGCTGCAGCTCCTCATCCTGCCGTTCCAAGGTCTGGGCAGCGAATCGCCGATCCACCCAAGACGTCAGCAGAGCCAGCCCGAGGACGATAAAAGTGACGGCGGCAATTCCGGCGGTGCCGAGTGCGGAGATGCTTACGGCGTGAGATAGGTCGGCCGGTACGCCAGAGGGCGTGAAACTGGCGGCGGCCATGACGGTGTAATGCATGACGGGGATCGCAGCACCCATCACGACTGCTCCGGCCAACTTTTCCTGGCCGATCCCCGTTTTCTCATGTCGGAAGTGAAAGGTTATCCATAGCGCCGCAAGAGAAATTAGAACGGCGAACACGACGGACAGGACGACGAGAAAGGAATTAAACTGGCATGTGGCCGGTAAACGCATGGCCGCCATGCCGATGTAATGCATACTCGCGATGCCCGCACCCATCAGGATGCTTCCGGCGACCGCTTGGGACGCACTCATTTTCTCTCGGCTCACCACGTACAGCGCGATGATCGAAGCAAAAATCGCCGCAAACAGTGACAGCAGAACGGTTGGCCAATGGTAGGCCACGGGAATCGGTAGGCTGAACGCCAGCATCCCAATGTAGTGCATTGACCAAATGCCAGTCCCCATCGCGACGGCTCCGCCAAGCACCCAAAGCGCACGAGTCCAACCGTTCGCAGCCGTTACGCGACTTGCGAGATCCAGGGCAGTGTACGACGCAAACACGGCGATGAACACCGAAAGCGCCACGAGCGCGTAGTTGTAGGAGCCGATCAAGTTCGCGGCAGCCATTTGACTCCATCGACTAGCAATTAGAAGGACAAAAGCAATGCGACCGCAGCCGGAAAAAACGTCTTAATGGGTTTACGTTACGACTCTACGGTTTCTTCACCGGGGGCAGGTATTTCTTTTCGATGGAAGCCACGACAACGTAATTTGGATCCACCATCTCGTTGAGATGGATCTTCCCCACTTGCGAGAGCAGCTCGTAGGCGTCGAATTCCGACAAGCCATAGTCTTTGTGGATCCAGTGCACCAACTCCGTGAAGGCAATGCGCAGTGCATCGTCCAGAGGACGGTACGCACCAACCGTCATAATGGCATCGTCATTTTCAAACTGGGGCCAACTGATGGTTCGGCCCTTGATCACAGTGAGCTGCACTCGCGCCTTTAGCGGCACTTCGATCGCTGAGCCCGCGATCTCGCCATCGCCCATGGCAGCGTGGCCGTCCCCGATATACAACAAACCGCCTTTCACGTTCACCGGAAAGTACACGGTGTTGCCCACGCTGGCTTCGGGCGAATCCATATTGCCGCCGAATTCGGCAGGCACCACCGAGCTGCGCGCCTCGCCCTGCGCCGGCGCGACGCCAATGCAGCCGAAAAAAGGATGCAAAGGAATCTTCACCGAAAAATCAGAATCAAGGGCTTTGAACGTGGCCACATTTGACGAATGATCAATGTGATAGAACCAGATCTTCTCGGGCAACGGCGGATGCAGCATAGGCGTGTAGTTGGTCTCGTTGAGTGCTCCGAATCCGTATGAAAACGCGCCCACGCCGGTGTCGCCGTCCACCTGCAGGTCAAGAATCTTCACCGCCAGCGTGTCGCCCGGCTCGGCCCCCTCCACATAAAACGGCCCCGCCAGCGGATTGTCGCCCTTGACCATGCTAAGCGTGTCCCCGGTTTTTTTAAGCACGTTGCCGAAGCAGTCCAGCGTATTGGTGTCGAGGATGTCGCCAGAGTGCAGGCGCACAACTGGCTCTGCGGTCGCAAAGAGGTATTTCACGTTGCCGGTGGTAGTCGTGTAGTGAACGACATTCTGCGCCAGCGCCGAACCACCGAGTAATGCGAGAGCAAGGAGACGAGCAATCACAGAACCCCCTGATAGGTTGCCGATTTTTCGGAGCAACGAGAAATCTCTTCTGACTGATGGGCCGCTAATTTTAACAGAAGACGCCACCGCCTGAAATCGCTCTGAGTAGGCAACCTGCGAGTGGACGGGCGCAGAAAATCTAGCTTACGCTGGGACGCGGGCGGATCTCGTACGCTTCGCCATAAACCTGTAGTCCAGCGGTTCATGGCAGTGTTTTCAGGCGGACCAGCGAGTCTGGCGCAGGTCCGTCCAGGTATTCCCGTCCTCGTAGCGCTCGGGATAGAGCACCTTTGAACGAGGATCCTCCGCGGTATCGAGTTGCAGGACCATCCACTTGGGGTACGGAACGCCGGGGTCGGATGCCGCGTCTAAGCGCTTGACTTCGTCGCCGGAGAGTTGAAGGTCTACTGCGCGGATGTTATCTTCCAGTTGCTCGGGCTTGCGAGCAGCGATGATCACACTGCTCACGGCGGCCCGTCGCAATACCCATGCGAGCGCCACGCGAGCCGGGGTCGCGTCATGGCGATCGGCTACTTCCTTCAATACATCTACGACGCGGTAGCCCATCTCCCTGTCGAAGGGCACGAAATTGCCCGCTTCGGCAAAACGTGTGCCGGCAGGAGTAGGGTTAGTGCGCGTGTATTTGCCCGAGAGAAATCCGCCTGCCAGCGGGCTCCAGACCAGGATGCCGATGTTGTGATACTCGGCGAACGACTGAAACTCGTATTCTAGACCTCGGCCGACGAGGCTGTAGTACATCTGTGCCGTTACGTATTTCTCCAATCCCAGGTTCTCCTGCAACATTACCGCAGTAGCCGCCTGCCAAGACATGAGGTTGGACAGCCCTATATAGCGGACCTTGCCCTGGCGCACAAGATCGTCGAGCGTTCGAAGAGTTTCCTCGAGCGGCGTGTTGCTGTCCCATCCATGCACCTGATATAGATCGATGTAATCGGTCTGCAGCCGGCGGAGGCTGGCCTCCACTTCGCGCATGATGTTCACGCGAGTCGCTCCGCTCCGGTTAAAATTCTCACTCATAGGGAGCCGGACTTTGGTGGCGAGGACAATCTCGTCCCTCACGCCCTTCAAGGCATTACCCACCAGAGTTTCGCTCTCCCCAAGGCTATAAACGTCCGCTGTATCGATGAAGTTGATTCCCCTGTCCAGGGCTAGCTTCACCATGCGCGTTGTGTCCTCCTGACCCAGGTTACCCATGTTCATCTTGCCGCCAAACTGCATCGTGCCAAGTGCCACACTGCTGACGATGAGTCCGGTATTCCCTAGTTTCCTGTACCTCATCTCTCACACTCCTTCCCATGAAGACTAAGATTACGACAGCGATGTTCGCGCTTCGCAAGTCGCAACTCAGTCCGTTTTTGAATTCGCGGCGGCGCAAAGTCGGGTCAGCCGTTCAAATCGATTGCAAAGTTCGGATGAGCATTTTGATCGCCATCTGCGTGAGTTATGAGCGTTCCCTTCGTCGGAAGGAAGTTGCTCTGGGCCGAGTCCATATTCTGACAGCGAGTCCCCATCTCGACACATCAACCGCCGCTTTAGATCGACGTATGCGGTTAATCGGAGTGAGAACGGGCCTCGTCGACGAATTTCGCAGGCGATTTGAACAGTTGACGTCCTTTGGAAGAGGAAATGCACATTGCCTACTCGGAATTTTCCGACGCCGACCGCGAAGCGATCGTCGCCGCGTATCCGCGCACCGAGCACTTTAAAGAGGACATCATCCAGGCCTTCTACGACGGCATCAAGCGGAAGCCGGAGACGACCTTCGGCAATGTAAAGGCGGATGTGCTGGCCGACAAGGATCCAAAGTTTAAGCACATCAATTTCTGCAGCGTCATCCGCGGTTCGCGGTGGAAGGGCTGAGACATCCGGGTCGCACCACCGATGTGGCAAGACCAATCTCCTACGGTAGCTTGGTGTCCACGAAAGGATAGTTCGATGCCAATGCTCAGAATCGATGTGATTGAAGGCCGCAGCCAAGCGGAGTTGAAAGAATTGCTTGACGCGATCCACTCCGCAATGCTGGCCGCCTTCAAAGTGCCTGAACGGGATCTCTACCAGATTGTGCACGAGCACCCTGCGGCAGAAATGAGAATTGAAGACACGGGGCTGGGCATACCGCGCACCGACCGGGTTGTCTTCGTGCAAGTGACGACGCGGCCGCGAAGCCGGCTTGAGAAACAGAACTTTTACGAACTGCTTTGCCAGGAACTAGCTCGGCGCTGCGGGGTAAAGGCGTCGGACGTGATTGTTTCCATTACACAAAATGCAGATGAAGACTGGTCTTTCGGATACGGCCGAGCCCAGTTTATTACCGGAGAACTTTGACCTCTGAAGACGGCCTTCACATCAAGCGCTTTCGAGGCCCGCGTGGGTGAGGAGTATGAGCACAAGAAGAGGCTTTCTTAATCTCGCCGTCAAGGATCGGCTATGACCGCGGCTATTTACTAAGTATGGAGTAGTAGTCTACGGGGTAGTAAGAGATTATCGGAGTTTAGTGGGCCTATGTGAGGTTGAGCTACGAATGGAGCAGCACTGCGTGTTGGCGACGGCTTGGCTAACTTTGCCTCCGAAAGGCCATTAATCCTTTAAAGTAATGCGGCAGGCGCGTCTACATCCAGCCTGAAGCCGACCGCCTACTGCAGTTGCGATAACGAATCCTGCTTTTGCGTGGCTTGCAGAGTATTTGGAGAGCCTAGGCTGCCGGATCGTCGAATCCCTAGCTTCTGCATTTTATGAATAAGGGTCGTACGCTTCAGCCCAAGCTTCTCAGCTGCTCCTTTGTGGCCTCCAATCACCCAGCCGACCGATTCAAGCGTGCACAGAATCAGATTACGCTCCGAGTCTTTTAAAGTGGTAGCGGCCGGAGATGTAGCGATCGCCAAAGGTTCTGCTGCCGGCAAAGGATTAGGAAGCACGCCATCATCGGAAAGGATCACGGCACGCTCGATCAGGTTCTGCAACTCTCGGATGTTACCTGGCCAGTGATACGACGTGAACGCAGACATCGTTGTCCGAGGAATGTGATCGATCTGGCGACTCATCCGGCGGCCATAAATCTCGACAAAGTGCGCCACGAGAGCCGGAATGTCTTCGCGACGTTCGCGTAAAGGCGGCAACAGAACCGGAAAGACGTTGAGACGGTAGTAGAGATCGCTGCGAAACTCACCCCGATCCGCCATTTCTATCAGATTACGATTTGTGGCGGCCACCAGCCGAACGTCCACCTGATGAGTTCGAGTGCTGCCCAACCGCTCGAACTCTTGTTCCTGCAAAACGCGGAGCAACTTCGGCTGCAAGGCCGGCGGAATGTCGCCCGCTTCATCCAGAAAAAGCGTGCCTTTATCGGCCAGCTCGAAACGTCCGATCTTTTGCGCGATGGCTCCAGTAAACGCACCCTTCTCATGGCCGAAGAGCTCACTCTCCAGCAGATCCAACGGAATAGCAGCGCAATTCAGCCTTACGAAGGGCCGTCCACACCGCAAGCTGAGGTTATGAATGGCGTGCGCGATCAGTTCCTTGCCGGTACCCGTTTCTCCCTGGATAAGAACAGTGGAATCCGTGGGCGCCACCCGTTCGACTTGTTCGAGCACCGATTCCAGAGCAGGACTATTGCCGATGACCTGCTCGAACCTGCGCTCATAAGACAACTGATCCCCGGTACCGATTTTTTGGAAAGCTCCCACAGACCACCTCCTGGAACGCAGGTGCGCTCTTCGCTGGGGCTCAAATCTCCAGAGCCGCTCGAACGCTCTCGAGCAGAACCTCATCATCAAACGGCTTGGCCAGGAACTCTACCGCGCCTGCTCTTAATGCCTGCATACGCATTTTTGTGTCGCCATGTGCTGTGATGAAGATGGTTGGAATTCTGCAGTGTTCAGCATTGAGTTGGGCTTGCAGTTCCAGACCCGACATTCCCGGCATCCGAATATCTGCGATCAGGCATCCGATCTGTTGCCGTTGGCCAGACTTCAAAAATTCTTCCGCTGACGCAAACGCTAGTGACGTCAGTCCAACAGATTTCAGCATGCCCTGCAATGCACCGCGCATTAATTCATCG
>JBAVZU010000373.1:0-3051 GCA_049588915.1 Candidatus Sulfotelmatobacter sp. | reverse complement strand
AGCGAAGATATCAGGTCGGCACGGTAGATCGCTTTCCTTCCCCAACCGCCGTCAGATACACTGCCTGCTGTTATGTCTCAGACTCCCCGCGGTTCCGTCGCATCGTGCGTCGCATTGCTGTGCATCGCATTGCTCCTGGCATGCGCCGTAATGAGCAGAGCTCAAAATCCCTCCCAAAAGCCGCCTGCCCCCAATTGGAGTGCCGCTCCGCAAACTTCTCCAGCCGACCCGCAAAACTTCCCACTGCTACTTATCCAGCAGCTCTCCGCCATCAAAGCCGCCGCGCTGAATGACGAGTACGCCTACCGCCAGCTCGCGCACCTCACCGAAAACATCGGACCGCGCCCCAGCGGCTCGGCCCAGGCTCGAGCCGCCGTCGAATACGTGGCTGCCGAGCTTCGCCAGCTCGGCCTTGAGGTCCGCCTTCAGCCGGTCACCGTGCCGCACTGGGTCCGAGGCGCCGAAACCGCAGCCCTTGTCGAATACCCCGGCATGGTTCCGGGCACGACGCAAAAGATCGTACTCACCGCGCTTGGTGGAAGCACTTCCACCCCATCAGACGGCCTCACCGCCGAAGTTGTCCCCGTCAATACCTTCGACGAACTTCAGGCGCTTGGCCGCGATAAAGTCGCGGGAAAGATCGTGCTTTTCAACGAACTTTTTGACAAGCAAAAGGCCGCTGCAGGACATGCCTTTGACTCGTACGGAGAGGCCGTCAGATATAGGGCAGTGGGGGGCAAGGCAGCCGCCGATCTGGGCGCCGTTGCCGCCTTGGTTCGCTCCGTCGGCGGTGCTGATTATCGACTTCCGCATACCGGTTTCAGTCTTCCCGCAGGTATTCCCGCCGGAGCAGTGACAGCTGAGGACGCTGACCTCATCGTCCACCTCGCCGCCCAGGGTAAGGTGCGCATGCACCTCACTCTTACCCCACAAAGACTGCCCGATGAAACTAGCTACAACGTTATCGCCGATCTCAAAGGGTCGGAGCATCCCGAGCAAATTGTCGTCATTTCAGGACATCTGGATTCCTGGGACCTCGGCACCGGCGCCATTGATGACGGAGCCGGTGTCGTTATAGCCATGGAAACGGCTGAGATCCTCCAGCGCCTTAACCTGCGTCCCGCCCGCACCATTCGCGTCATCGCCTGGATGGACGAAGAAAACGGAGGATCCGGCAGCAGAGCTTATACGGCCGAATATTCGTCGGAATTTGCCCATCACATTGCCGCCATCGAGAGCGACTCTGGCGCCGCCCATCCTTTAGGCTTTGACGTCAAAGCGTCTCCCGCCGCAGTGGATGCAATTCGCCCGGTGCAAGCCGCGCTTCAGAGCATCGGCGCCACCGTCCTGCAACCCAGCACATACCCTCCCGGCGCCGACATCGCTGGAATGTCAGAAGCTGGAGTTCCTGCCTTCGGCGTGATGCAGGACGGCCGAACCTATTTCAACTATCATCACAGCGCCGCCGACACACTCGATAAAGTCGTCCCAACGGAACTTCGCGAGAATGCCGCCGCCATGGCGGTTCTGGCCTCCGCCCTTGCAAACATGAAGAACCCTTTACCCAGATAACGAGGAAGAACAACGAAGCCGTGGTTGCTGATCCGTTTTTCCTGTGTGCCCCGCTTTTCCTGTGTGCTTGGTCCCTTGACCACTAACCACTGCCCAGTGCGGGCGTAAACACCTGACTGCGGAATGGCATCCAAGCGCCCAGTAGATGGGAGAAAAAAATGACCTTGCTTCGCGCAGCCGTAGTCCCGCTGCTCTTAGTGTTCACCGCGCTGTCCTTCGCTCAGCAAAACCAGCAGGCTCCTCCGCCGGGCGACCAAAGTTCCTACCCCTCGGAAACTCACAAGATGTCGGCAGCGGAGAAACGCGACACACCCTCAGCCAACGGGCAGCCAGTTGACCTCAACAGCGCCAGCAAAAAAGATCTTGCCGCTCTTCCCGGCGTTGGCCCCGATCGCGCTCAAAGCATTATTGACGGTCGCCCCTACGGTTCGAAAGAGGACTTGCTTAAGAAGAAACTAGTCCCTCAGGCTACCTACAGCAAAATTCAGGATCGCATCACCGCCAACGGCCCGAAGAAACAGTCGTTGCCCGAAGGACCTTAATCCTCGATCAGGTCGGATCTTGGACCGTACCCGTTTAGTTATTACAGCATGCGCTGTATCGAAGGCGAACGGCGTCACCAATAGAATCCTCAGGTCCTGACCGAAGAGGCCGGTTGGCCAATTCGAGAAGCAAAGAACTGTATTCGTAAGGTCGGCGGTCGTAATGCGGTCGCCGAAACAGGTCACTAAAGATAGAGAGGAGATTACCCTTGAATTTACGTTTTGGAAAAACCGCAATGGCAGTGGTGGTAGGAGCGGCGCTAATGTTTTTCGTAGCGGCGCCGCGAGCCCATGCCGATGACAGGTCGCATTGCCAACATGCCATCGAAAAGGCGGAGGCAAGACTTGATAAAGCCATCCATAACAATGGCGAGCACAGCCGCGAGGCCGAAGATCGCCGGCGCGATCTGAATGCTGAGCGCCAGCGGTGTTGGGAGCAGTATCACCAGTGGTGGAATGGAAGGGAACATCGTTGGGAAACCGAGCAAAACTGGGACCGCGATCACGACCATCCCTAGACCTGAATGCCGTAATTTGTCCGGCCGAAATATCGGCAAGCGGTGTTTCGGCTGGACATTCGCACTTCCGTCGCACTGACGCAGTGAAGACGAAGCGCGCGCCGCGAGATTCAAGAAGCAACGCTGAGATAGCAGGCTCCGGATCCGGGTCTTTCCTATCTTTTTGCAATCCCGTGGAAATCCCCTCTGGCTCCAATTTTTGCCTAACGATGTCCCAAAACAGACCTCTCGTTCCATACAGCCAGCGGTACTGTCTTAAAGTGTTTAAGACACCACCCAGCCAGCAGGCCGGTGTTGAGCCACATTAAAAGTGTCCCCGTGAAACCACAGTAGAAGTGTCCCCTTTTAGAGTTCCTTCGGCGAGGAGGAACGGAGATTGGGGAGAACGGGATTGAGCAGGAAAGAGTTGAGCCGGGTGG
>JBAVZU010000372.1:0-5628 GCA_049588915.1 Candidatus Sulfotelmatobacter sp. | reverse complement strand
CGAAAAATCCGCGAACAATTGCGCCTGGACAATTTGTCGTGACTGCACTGGCTTTGATGGAAGAGAAGAAGATTACATCGCTAATGGTGGTCGACGAAGGCGGAAAGCTGGAAGGCATTGTGCACCTGCATGATCTGTGGAGCACCGAATTAGTGTAGAAATTTAGTTATTGGGAAATTTAGTTATCGAAATGCCTTTCACTGGGCCCGAAGCAGTTCTAATTTTCAAGTTACAAAATTACTCAATTACAAAACTTCTCAATCAGGTGTTGCTATGTACCATTACGATCCCAAGACCGCGCTGGAAGAACTGACGGAAGATGCGACTTTGCCAAACCCGGTGCATGTACGGGACATGATGCTGCGCAAGAAACTCAACGCTGATAAATCGTTGGAGCTGAATCGGCTGTTCCTCGAATATCAGAAGTTCTTTGGCGAGACGCAGAAGCTGGGGAAAGAGATTCTCAAACAGTTGGCGGGGTAAATGCAAAGTTCATGTGGGGACAGCCGCCCTCGGCTGTCCGGCGGGCGAAGCCCGCAACCGTTTCCGCCAACAGCACTCTTGCGTAGCATATGAGCACGCGTTCATCCATCTGGCTAGGCAAGAGTGAAGGCAAGCATGTACACATCTACTGGGAACTCGCCGAGGAGAATCGGATGTTACGGCGCTAAGGGCGCCAATTTATATCGCAGCGGATGCGGAAGATACAGGCGAGGAGATCGCTGTCCGCTTGCCGAAAGAAATTGTGATGAAGCTCCTGATGGTTCTGAGTCCTAGGTGGGCGGATGATATTCTCGAGTAATTTAATGACCCCGCGCCCTTCACGGCTATTCTTCTGGCTTGGATAGACCTCCGCCGGGTTCGACAGTCAACCAGAGGTCCTTCTCACGTGGCGGAATATCGCTTTGCCCCGTACAATAATCAATTCCTTACTCACGCGGTACTCAAACACTATGCATCGTTGGTCAGAACTCTTTATTCCTACACTGCGCGAGGCTCCGGCGGACGCTGAGGTAGCCAGCCACAAGTTTCTAGTGCGAGCCGGATACATCCGGCAACTCGCAGCGGGGCTTTACTCCTATCTTTTTCTCGGCAACCGGTCGTTCAACAAGATCATTGCGATTGTGCGCCAGGAGATGGATCGGATCGGACAGGAATTTTATTTACCGGTTTTGCATCCGCGAGAACTTTGGGAGGCAAGCGGTCGCTGGGCCCTGATGGGCGACAATTTGTTTCGCCTGCAAGACCGCAAAGGCGCCGACTTATGCCTGGGCATGACGGAAGAAGAAGTGATGACCGACATCGCGCGCAAAGAACTCCGCAGCTACAAACAACTGCCGCAGATCTGGTACCAGATTGCTCCCAAGTTTCGTGACGAGCCGCGGCCGAAGGCCGGTTTGCTGCGGGTGCGGCAGTTCATCATGAAAGACGCGTATTCGTTTGACATCGACGCGGCTGGGCTGGATGTTTCCTACAGGAAACACTACGAAACTTACTGTCGCATCTTCGACCGCTGCGGTTTGAAATACATGGTGGTGGAGGCGGATTCGGGAGCGATGGGTGGAAAAGAATCTCACGAGTTCATGGTGCGCACCTCGGCTGGCGAAGATCAGATTGTGAGCTGCGACGGCTGCAACTACGCGGCGAACTTGGAGAAGGCTACATCGAAGCTCTGGCCGGTGGAGGATCTTGCGGCGGAGGGCGACGGCAAACCGCTCGAAGTTCACACTCCCGGACAGAAAACGATTGAAGATGTAGCGCGATTTCTGGGAGTGTCGCCGAAGAACAAGATCAAAACTCTCGCGTTAATGGCGGAAGAGAAGGATGCGAAGACTGGTAAGACGCAGGCGCGGCCAATCGTGGTGCTGATGCGCGGTGATCATCAATTGAACGAGGCCAAGCTCAATGGGGTAGTCGCCATCGCAACCCGGCCCATGGAAGAAAGTGAGATCAAGCTGCTGTTCAAGTCTCCCGCAGGTTACCTGGGACCGACGGGCATTGAGTGGGCGAGAGCTTTAAGCAAGGATGTACATCTTCCAGTTCTCCTCGTCGACAAGGCTCTCGAGGGCCGCACTAACCTGATTGCAGGCGCCAATAAAGAGGACCATCACCTGAAGAATCTGACGCCAGGTAAGGACTTTCATCCAACCGCTTACGCCGATCTACGTTCAGTGACCGCAGGCGAGGCTTGTCCAAATTGCGGCAAGCCCTTGCGCATTGATACGGCAGTAGAGATCGGCCACATCTTTAAACTCGGCTACCGCTACTCCGAATCGATGGGGGCGCGCGTACTCGGCAATAACGGCAAGGAAGTCATGCCGATCATGGGCTGCTATGGCATCGGGATCGAGCGCATTCTCACGGCCGCAGTCGAGCAGAGCAACGATGAGATTGGTTTCTGGCTGCCGCCGTCGATTGCGCCGTTTGAGATTGTGGTCACCCCGGTAAATGTCAAGGACGAAAGTGTACTCAAGGCTGCCACGGAAATCGCAGGCCGACTCGAAGAGGCCGGCTTCGACATAATTCTTGATGATCGCGACGAGCGGCCCGGAGTCAAGTTCAAGGACGCAGATTTAGTGGGTATCCCTTTTAGAATCACGGTTGGAAAGAAGGTTACCGAAGGTACTGTGGAAGTCGTTCTGCGCTCGACTCACGAAGTCCGCGATGTTACGATCTCCGCGGTTGTGGAACATTTTAAAGGGGTGTTGCGAACCGTGGCTTGAAATTGCGCCGCGGTTTCGCGGCGGATTTTCAGACAATGGGAATCGTCAAAGCCTGCATTGGATTTCTTGCGATCGCGGCCGTGGTGGTGGGGCTGTTCCAAGTACTCCCCCCCATGCTGGCCAATTATAGCTTTTCGGACGACCTGAAGACCGTCTCCATGATTGACAGCAATTCACAGAAAACAGAGGACGATATTCGCGAAGACGTGCTCCGCAAGGCCAAAGAACATGATCTGCCCATCGAAGCGAAGCAAGTAACAGTACAGCGAATTAATACTCCAGGTCTTTCCGCAGTCTATGTTGCCGCCGATTATTCTGTCACTATCAGCCTTCCCGGCTACTCCTTCGACATGCACTTCAATCCAAACAGCGGAAACAAAGGTTTCTAACCGCAGCAGTAGTTTTCTGAATTTCTCGCCTCTGACCCACTTTCAGATCATCAAGCGGACGAAGACTTTTCGTCACGTCTGATTTCGCGTCGCACCTAACGCTAACCGGTCGAGTGCGTGAGTGACATTCGTAACGTTGCCATCACGTTACCTTCCCCCTAAGATCGCGAAGAATGAGACTCTTCTAAGAAGGTTTAGAGAGACAACGGGCGCGGCAACTTCCGAAAGTTTAGTTTCACATCCAGATCGGAATGCTTCCAAAACTGCAAACGGCGGAGCGAGGGTGAGGCGGAGACACTTTATGACGATGCGAGTGCAAGCAAGCTTGATACTGTTCATGGTCCTGGCAATGATGGGCCTGGCCAGCTGCGATCACTACAATTGCGCCAGCGGCGCCAATTTTGGAACCGCCTGCACGACTACCGGCTCGGGGCTCTCCAGCGGCGGGACTACAAGCAGCGCAGCTTCGGCTTTTGTTTTCGCCGGGGATTCGACTGGCACGATCGACAGCTATACGCTGAGTGCAAGCAGTTTCGCGGCGACGTCCGGGTATACGGGGCCTACCGCGCCGGCAAACATACCGGTGGCGGGTATGGCGGTAGCCCAGGGCTTATACCTGTACGCTGTCTATTACGAAGCTGGCGAGATCTTCGGCTGGTCAATCGGTTCAGACGGAAGTCTGACGGCGATATCCGGTAGTCCGTTCCCCGCGTCCTACTTGCTCAATTCCGCGCTCCCCGGAGGGTGGCAAACGATGATTACCAATCCAACTGGCACTCTACTGTTCCTGGAGGACCTGGGCGGAACTGCGATCTACGCATATCAAATTGGCCAAGGTGGAGTGTTAACCGCGGCGAACAACGGTTCGCCGCTGATAGTTCCGGGGTTGCCGGAAAACCTAGCCACGGATGGGTTGGGTAAATACCTTTACGTCACGCTCGAACCGGTGGGCGGCGGGAATGCGGAGGTTGGAGCCTACGCAATCAGCAGCAGCGGCTCGCTTACGGCCGTACCCGGTACTCCCTTCTCGTACCCCATGTATCAGGTCCAGGGCGAGCCCTCGGGGAAATACTTGATTGGCACAGCGAGCGATTCGGCAATCTCTTCTATATATGTGTTTAACATTCAATCGACCGGGACCAGCGCAGGTGCGATCACGCAAGTGGTTGGTTCGCCTTTTTCCACCAAGTATCCTCCGCACAGTCTCGTGGTTCAACACAATAGCGGCGGCAACTTGATGTACTCTCTTAGTCTTTCCACCACAGGCGGCAACTTCAATGCCATCGAAGGTTATGAACTGAACGCGTCGACCGGCGCGCTTACCGCGATTTCGGGTTCGCCATTTACGAATGTAGCCAGCGGCTACTTAGGACAGTTCGATCAAAGTGGAACCTTATTTAGCGTATACGGCAGCAGCGGAGGTACGGCGCAGCTTGCGGTCCTTGCCGTTGGTTCAGGGGGTGCCCTCACACAGCCTGTTTCTCCCGTCGATCTAACCGCATTGGGGCCCTGGGTGATCACCGATCCCAACTAACGTATCGGCCTATTAACAGCCAAGAGACCCGCAGGTACTGCGGGTCTCTTTTTGTTAGCGGTTGCAGCGGTACAATGAATACACACGATCGTCAGAGAACTATTTCTGAGAGACGGCAGACACAGGGATCGATAAAAGGAACAGCCGCCGGGCCAAACCTTTCGCCGCGTCCCATCGTCTGACCAAGAGAGAGTATTTCAAAGGGCTCGAGTCAAATAGTGGCTATCAAAATCAAGATTCCGAAAAACGGAGACAAAGGACGTAAAGCCAGCCGCGGTTTGCCGCGCGACCCGGTGCTGCGAGCCGCGCTCATTATTTTTCTCGTCGCCGCCGTCGGCTTGGGCGGCTCATTCTCCTATTTCTACATCAAGTACGACCGGATCATTGCGCAGCGCTTCCGCTCGCCGGTTTTCACCAATTCAGCCAAAATCTATGCCATTCCTCGCACCATCCATGATGGGGAAAAGGCGAGCGCCAAGGAAATTGCCGCTGCCCTCGAGCGCGCAGGATATTCCGACAAAGATGGCCAATCGCCCCTTGGCAGCTTTCATTTGATCAGCGGGGGAATCGAGATCACGCCGGGTCCGGAATCTTATCACAGCGCAGAAG
The DNA here is from genome assembly GCA_049588915.1 of Candidatus Sulfotelmatobacter sp. Classification (GTDB taxonomy): domain Bacteria; phylum Acidobacteriota; class Terriglobia; order Terriglobales; family Acidobacteriaceae; genus Sulfotelmatobacter. The sequence goes on along the minus strand of JBAVZU010000372.1, from coordinate 373 downwards.
AAGCGCGCATCGCGATTCACGCCGGCGAAGTACAAAGTATCACCAGCAAGGGCAACGAACTTTCCGCCTACGAATTGGAACCGCAGCTAGTAACGGCTTTGTTCGACTCAGGTCAGCGGTCGAAACGCCAGGTGGTGAAGTACAACGAGATCCCCAAAGTGATGGTGGATGCAGTAATGGCGATTGAGGACCGCCGCTTTTTCGAGCACGGTGGCGTGAACTTTATTCGTATGTTCGAGGCCGTCTGGATTGATCTCACGCGGCAACGCCACGAGCAGGGTGGTTCGACGATTACCATGCAGCTTTCCCGCGGATTTTTCCTGACGCCGGAGAAAACCGTGCGCCGGAAGCTCACCGAGATGCTGATCGCTGA
>JBAVZU010000371.1:0-10573 GCA_049588915.1 Candidatus Sulfotelmatobacter sp. | reverse complement strand
TTGCCAAGTATCTCGAAGAGCAGGGAAGTGTTCTGCCGGCTGAGGTTCGCAGTGCGGTGGAAGCCATTTCGCGATCCGGAGGAACGCCGTTGGTAGTGGCCGAGAATGGCCGTGCGTTGGGAGTGATTCATCTGAAGGACATTGTGAAAGGCGGCATGCGGCAGCGTTTCGATCAATTGCGCGCGATGGGGATCAAGACGGTGATGATCACGGGAGATAATCCCCTGACGGCAGCTGCGATTGCAACCGAGGCAGGCGTGGATGATTTTTTGGCGCAGGCTACGCCCAAGGACAAGCTCGATCTGATTCGCAAAGAGCAGGGACAAGGGAAGCTGGTTGCGATGACGGGGGACGGCACGAATGACGCCCCAGCCCTGGCGCAGGCCGATGTTGGGGTTGCCATGAATACGGGCACGCAGGCTGCGAAAGAAGCGGGCAATATGGTGGATCTGGACTCGAATCCCACCAAGCTGATTGAGATTGTGGAAATCGGTAAGCAGCTGTTGATGACGCGGGGCGCGCTGACGACGTTTTCCATTGCGAACGATGTAGCCAAGTATTTCGCCATTATTCCGGCGATGTTTGCTGGGACATTTCCGGTTTTGCAAGCGCTGAATGTGATGCGCCTGGCGACGCCTCAGTCAGCGATTTTGTCCGCGGTCATCTTTAACGCGCTGATTATCGTGGCATTGATTCCGCTGGCATTGCGCGGCGTCAAATATGTGCCGCAAGGTGCGGCGGTTCTACTGCGGCGTAATTTGCTGGTCTACGGTTTGGGCGGGGTGATCGTACCCTTCATCGGAATCAAGCTCATCGACCTGTTGATCGTACGGGCGGGTTTGGCATAGAGATGAACATGAAAAAAAATCTGATTACGGCAGTGTTGATGACGGCGGTGACGACGGTGTTGTTCGGTTTGTTGTTCCCGTTATTGATCACGGGGCTGGCGCAGGTTTTATTTCCCAGCAAGGCCAATGGGCAGTTGTTGACGCGGAATGGCCGGGTTGTGGGATCCACGCTGATCGGGCAATCGTTTTCCTCGCCGGGTTATTTCCACTCGCGCCCATCGAGCGCGGGAACAGGCTACGACGCGGGCAACTCCGGCGGATCGAACCTGGGGCCGACGAATGCTTCTCTCATCGCGCGAGTGAAGACGGATGGGGATCGGTTGCAGGCGGAGAATCCTGGAGTTCCCATACCCATGGATCTGCTGACGACTTCGGGATCGGGCCTCGATCCACATATTTCGCCTGAAGCCGCGGACTTTCAGGTGCCGCGTGTTGCGAAGGAACGCGGGCTAAGCGAGGATGTAGTTCGGGAAGCCGTGCGTCAGCATCAGGAGCCGCGGCAACTTGGTTTTCTGGGCGAGCCCCGTGTCAATGTCCTCCAATTGAATCTTGCTCTCGACGAGATATCGCCGAAGCCGCCGAGCCACTAGGTTTCTCGAATTATTTCCAACCTATCCGCAATTGGCCACATGTGGCCGAAAACAACTCGCCAAAGCAAAGTTCGCATCTGAAGGCGGAGAGTCAATGGATCCTTCAAAGAAAGGACGTTGACGCGAGCCCGCCGCCTGCGGTCTGATAGGGTGCGAATGCGATCTCAGGAGCAAGCGCGCCGAGATGAAGCAGGGAACCAGAATAGCGCCGGAAAGCGGGTTCACATCCTGTTCTCCGGCGCTTTTTCGTTGACCTCTTGATTATGAGCGAACCGAAACGCCCGGCAATTAACTGGATGGATGTTCTCTGGCTCCTGCTCCTGGCCGGACTGGCGGCGCTGCCGCCTGTCTTTGAAGTTCACAAGCAACTCGTGCTGCTGGCGTTCGGTGTTGTGCAGCTGAGTGAAGGTTGGCTGCTGAGCAAGGTGCGGCGGCGAGGTCCCGCGTACATTGTTCTGCTCAAAATCGCTTTAGCTACGCTGCTGATCGATCACACGGGTGAAGCGGGGATCAACAGCAGCTACTGGCCGATCTATTTTCTGCCGGCGGTTACCGCGGCAGAATATTTCCGTCCGTTGGCCACGCTATTGTGGACAGCGCTGGTTTCCGTTGCCTACTGTTCGTATCTCTATCCGGCGCTGCAGGAATATGAAATCACCAGGGAGGGCTATGGCATCCTCGGCATTCGCATTCTGTTCTTTTTTCTTGCGGCCATGATCGTGAACCGCTTCGTGGTGGAGAATCAACGGCAGATCAAACGCTATCAGGAATTGGCGGAGACGCTCGCGGAAACCAACCGGCGCCTGGAGCAGGCTCAAGAGGAGGCTCGGCGCTCGGAGCGGCTGGCAGCGCTTGGACAGATGTCCGCGGGATTGGCCCACGAGATTCGTAATCCTCTGGGCGTGATCAAAGGATCAGCGGAGATGCTGCATCAAAAGTTTGGAGAATCGAATCCGCTCGCTGCGGAATTGGCAGGCTATATTTCAACTGAAACGAATCGTTTGAGCGCCCTGGTGACGCGATTTCTGGATTTCGCCCGCCCGCTGCATGCCGAACTGGTTCCGCAAGACCTTACCGCAGTGTTGGATCGAGCATTGCGAGACGTCTCGGCAACGCACAAAGACGAAGGCGCTTCGGTGAGGATCGAGCGGCAGTATCAAGCAGATCTGCCCTTGGTTCCATTGGATGAAAGCCTTAGTGAGCAGGCATTCGTGAATTTGATTCAGAATGCTTATGATGCGATGGCCAAGAATGGAGGAACCTTGCGAGTGATGGCAACCCGAGCCAATGGCGGGAATCGGCACGGCGTCGAAGTGCAGATCGAAGATTCGGGGCCCGGAATTCCGCAAGAGTTGCGGGAGCAGATTTTCAATCCCTTTGTGACTACGAAAAAGACAGGAGTAGGCTTGGGATTATCGATTGTCTCCCGGATCATTGATGGCCATCATGGAACAATTCGGGTTGAGAGTGGCGGGAACTATCAGCATGGGGCCTGCTTTGTGCTCTTTTTTCCTGCGAGCGAAGAGGTTGCTACCGCGTAAGCATCCATAGTGAATGGCGCTGTTTGACTAGGGCGAGGGGACCGCGATGAACTGGCGAGGGAACAATGCAGTTGGACACATGACGTTGCGAATCTCGAGGGCTGCTGTTGCCGCGCTTTGCATAGGCGTTCTGTCTGCCGGCAAAGCGGTGGCGCAGGAGACATTCGAGCGTAAGGCATGGCTGCAGGATTACAGCGCTCTGAAACGCGCTCTCGAGCGCAGCTACTCGAACCTGGCGTGGTTTGCTTCCCCGCAGGGTGGTGTCGGTCTTCCTGCTCTGGATCGGCGCACCCTCGCAGCTCTCCATCATGCGAAAAGTGACGAAGACGCGCGGAGCGCGCTCCTAGCTTTTGTGGCAGGATTTCACGATGGCCATTTTTCTCAGCTCACAAGCCTTGCCCCAGCGCCTGCCATTAAGATTAAGGATCCAGCGCCATTTCCATATGACCGGCAGAAACCAGAGGCCGGTTGTGCAGCGCTGGGGTACGCCGCCAATGGCCACACAGAGTTTTCCCTTCCATTCGAATCGCTGCCGGGCTTCGCTCTGATCGCAGATGGCCAGGAACAACCGTTTCGTGCAGGTCTCCTGACGACAGACGGTCACTTACGGATCGGAATTGCACGTATCTATTCGTTCAGGACGGAGCCGTATTTTGCCGTGTGTCTGAAGGCTTGGAAGGGCGATGTTTGGGATGAGCACGGCCAGCTCCGTATGTCAGTCTTAAAAAGTAATATCGATGAAGAGTGGTACCGAGCTCTCGCCGGGGTGCTAAAGAAGTTCGAGGCGGCAAAGGTCAACGCAGTCCTGGTCGATGTCGGCAACAACTCGGGCGGAAATGACTCAGGAGATATGGTGGCAAGCCTCTTGAGCGCAATGCCAATGCATTCTGCAAAGCTCAGGATGAGCCAGGATACAGTTGCATCCAAAGCCTACTTCGACGAGGAGTTTGCCGAACTCACGCGCGCTGAGACGTATCATCCTGACGATGCAAGCCAACACCTCATCGATGAGGTGACAAGAGTCTGCGCGCAGAGCAGGCGAAGCTTGCCTCGCCGTGTCCCATGGAATGGGTCTGGAAAAAGCGCCAGGATTGGCAGAGTAGCGGGTGCAAGCGCCTGGTCGACGCGGGATCGGCAGGCGGACCGCTGGATTATCTCAAGCCCGGCGTTGTCGAAGATGTACGAATCGCGAAACGGCTTCACTGGGCCGCGGAGTACGTCCAGCTTTGGGGAACCTGGGCAGGGCCGACTTATGTGCTCACGAATAATCGAACTTATTCATCTGCCGAGATGTTTGCGGCGGTATTGCAGAACAACCATGCGGCCCGGATCATCGGGGCGCAAACCGGTGGAGATGGATGTGGCTTCATAGACGGTCCCGAACCGATTACACTGCCGAACTCGCAGCTCCGCTTCCGAATTCCAAATTGTGTACGGCTGCGTGCCGATGGGACAGACGAGGTTGCCGGGTCAACCCTGATCTGCCTGTCCTGGCGACGGACGAGAGTGCTGAAATTCGTGCATACAGGCTGGCTCAGGTAATTGAGGCGGATCTGCAAGCGGCGCATTAGGCGCCAACCATATGCCAACAATTTTAATTGTCGAAGACGAAGCGAAGATGAGGCGCCTGCTCGAGTTGAACCTCGGCGAAGATGGCTTCCGTACGCTTTCCGCCGAAGATGCCGAGTCCGGATTGAAACTGCTGCATGAGAATCCAGTGGATCTGGTGCTGACGGATTTGAAGCTTCCCGGAATGAATGGCCTGGATTTTCTGCAGTCGATTAAGCGGCAGAATGCGGCGATTCCAGTTGTGGTGATGACCGCTTTCGGCTCGGTCGAGACTGCCGTTGAAGCGATGAAGGCCGGGGCCAGCGATTACGTTCTGAAACCGTTCTCGTTGAGTGAAATGAGAATGGTAATCCGCAAGGAGCTGGATGTTCATAAGCTGCGGGAGGAAAACCGATCGCTGCGGGAGGCGCTGGGCAAGCGTTATGAGCATCCGAACGTGGTGGCGCGCAGCCCGAAGATGCAGGAAGTATTAGCCACGGTCGATCGTGTGGCGCCGACAAACTCGACGGTGCTGCTAGGCGGAGAAAGCGGCGTCGGCAAGGACTTAATCGCGCGGGCGGTGCATGAAAAATCGCGCCGGGCTTCCGGACCTTTCATCAAGATTAACAGCTCAGCGATTCCTGAGAACCTTCTGGAGAGTGAACTCTTTGGATACGAAAAAGGCGCCTTCACCGGCGCAGGCACCAGCAAGCCGGGAAAGTTCGAACTGGCGGACAAAGGAACGTTGTTCCTGGATGAAATCGGCGACATCCCACTCGCGATCCAGGTAAAGCTGCTGCGCGTGCTGCAGGAGCGTGAATTCGAGCGACTAGGCGGCACCAAGACCGTGAAAGTGGACGTGCGGCTGATTGCTGCCACCAATCGCGATCTCCGGGAAGCCCTGGAGCAGGGAACCTTCCGCGAGGATCTTTACTATCGCTTGAACGTCGTGCCTATCGATATTGCACCGCTGCGGCAGCGCAAGGAAGACATTCCGGATCTGGTGAATCTTTTTATTTCTCGCTTTGCTGGAGACTCTGGCAAGCCAGTAGAAGGTATCACGCCAGAGGCATTGCGGATTTTGGTGAACTACCACTGGCCTGGCAACGTGCGGGAGCTGCAAAACATCATCGAGCGTGCATGCGCATTGGCTAAAGGCACAGTGCTTAAGGTTGAGGACATTCATCTCGATGTGCGCCCGGCAAGAGCAGTGAACGGGGCTGGCAATTTTCTTCCTGAAGGCATGACGCTGGAGCAGTGGGAGGATGAAATGATTCGCGAATCGCTGCGCCGCGCGAATGGAAATAAGAGTCAGGCGGCGCGGTTGCTGGGGTTGTCGAGGAATGCGCTGCGCTATCGGCTATCGAAGATTGGGATTGCGGATGAAGGGGAGAAGGAGGGGTAAGAGAAGTTCGATTTTGGGATCTCTTCGCAGTTGGGAATGCGAATTTTGGGGTGAGGTTGGGTAGCAGGAAATACAATCTTCGTGGGGGCAAACGTCTGGAGAGTGTTGCCAGTGGGTACTGGACGCTGTCCTTCAAACAGTCGAGTGGCTTAGTCAGCCACTAGGGTTCGACTCCCTCGCTCTCCGCCGGTCACTCGACTTCAGAATAAGAACTTGACAATGCTGCTATCGGAGTTATGCTTAAATCGTTGAAGGACAGCGTTCGGTATTTACTGTTTTGCCCCGACTGACTATCGGGGCTTTCGTGTTCTCGGGCGTACCTCTGATTGAACCCCTCTGATTGAACCCCTCTGATTGAACCCCGCGTTCCCGTTGGCTGAAAACCACCACTTTGGCTGCACACGGCCAGGCGATTCGGAGCGAACGTTTTCCTCTGTTAACCAACCTGCTTCACATCATTGAAAACACGACATTTAAGAATCTCATTGCCAGGTAATCTTTGGCAGGCGAGTTGCTTTGTTATTTTGGGGAGCACTTGCTCATCAAGTAAAGAAAATTACAGCAGCATACCCGCCATCAAATTCGATAGAGGCACGTCATGAGAAACAAATTCTTCGAGAACTTAGCAGTCGTAATCCTAGCAATGGCCACCTCTTTCGCTATCGGTGCGCAGGCACAGACGACCGACGAAGGCAGCGGTCCCTCGGAGCAGCCGAGTGCGCCTATGGAAATAGGACAGCCTCAGGCGACGCCGCCTCCGCCGGGACAGACGGATCAAGGGCAACCGGCTCAGCCTGGTCAGAATCCGCAGATGCAGCCTCAAGGGCAGCCTGGCATGCCAGAAGCCCAACCCGGGGGACCATCCGGAGAGGGTCCGGCAAAAGTTGACCAGGGCGTGGGACGCATCAGCATGATGCACGGTGACGTCTCCACGCAGCGCGGAGACTCGGGCACGTATTCTGCGGCCGTGCTGAATCAACCGGTTGTGAACGGAGATAAAGTCTCCACCGGACCCGGAGGCCGCGCCGAGGTGCAACTGGACTTCGCCAACATTCTTCGTCTGGGACCGAACTCACAAGCCAATATCGCAAACTTCACACATAAATATATCCAGATTCAGATAAGCCAAGGATTGGCCAATTACTCGGTATTTGGGGAGAGCGAGGCCGAGCCGGAGATCGACACGCCCAATGTCGCATTGCATCCCGCGCACAAGGATGGAGTGTACCGCATTGAAGTGCGGCCGGATGGCGACAGCATCATCATAGTCCGCAGAGGCGAGGCGCAGATTTCAACCCCACAAGGTATTGCGGAGGTCAAGCTGGGCGACATGGTTACCGTGCGTGGCGCCGGCGCGGATGCACGCTACAAGATAACCGCGGCCCCAGATCGCGACGACTGGGATCGTTGGAATGCAGATCGCGACCACATGATTCACACCGCCGATGCCTGGCGCCATACGAACAAGTATTACGTGGGGGCCGAAGATCTCGATGCCAATGGCCGATGGGAAGATGCTCCTGACTACGGCCAGGTTTGGGTGCCAAACGAGCCCGAAGGTTGGGCTCCCTACCGCGATGGCAACTGGCTATACGAGCCATATTACGGTTGGACTTGGGTCGGCTACGAGCCTTGGGGATGGGCGCCCTATCACTACGGGCGCTGGATGTGGTACGGCGGGGCTTGGGCATGGTGGCCGGGACCGGTGTGGGGCGCGGGATTTTACCGTCCTTTCTGGGCGCCGGCCTATGTCTCTTTCTTCGGGTTCGGAGGCTTCGGGTTCGGAGGAGGATTTGGACTTGGTTTCGGATTTGGATGGGGCGGATGGGGAGGCTTCGGCTGGTTGCCCATTGGACCGTGCGATCGTTTCTTCCCCTGGTGGGGCGGATACCGCGGACGATTCGGAGTGGTAGGGTTCAACAGGTTTGGGACTCTCAACCGGTTCGGTGGGATTGCGCCGCTGCATGGCGGCACTCGATTTTCGAACCTGTCGCACATAAGTGATCCACATATCGGAGGGGCGCTCTCGACCGTCGGTGCAGGGAAATTTGGAGCCGGACGGACCACTGCAGTGGCGGCGACTCATGCCCAGTTGAGCAGCGCGCACATGATGACTGGCAATCTGCCGGTTGTGCCTACCCGCGCCAGCTTGTCGGCAAGTGGAAGGGCTGCGGCTGCTTCGACGATCCACAACAACACATCGCAGCATTTCTTCGGGACACAAAGCGCATCGCGGCCTGCGTCATTCCAACAGCAGACGGCTCGCCTGCAGCAATCCATGCAGCAGAATCACGTTAGTCCGGTCACGGCTGGGGGACACAGCGGTGGTTCGCTGGAATCTCGGGGCGCTTCTGCTTCCGAGTCTCGATCGACATCGGCAGCAGTGGGAGGGAAGCCGAGTGCCGGTACGTCGTCTTCTGCCGCGAGCAACACTCATTCTGAGAGCGGTTCATCAGGCCGGTCGGCGAGTGCAGAGTCGCCAGTAAATCGAACGGGGGAATCGTCGGCCAGCCGCGTCGAGCCGAATCGCAGCGAATGGAAAACGTTTACTTCGCCGTCGCATAGCAACGAGTCGACGGGGCGCAGCGCAAGCAACGCGGTGACTGCCGGCCGGGGCGAGAGTGGCAGCTACTGGAATCGCACGGCCCCAAGTTCGAGTTACTCGCGCGGCGGCGCTAGCTCGAACAGCTACGGGCGAAGTGGTTATTCCCGTCCGCAACTCAACATGAGGCAGCCAATCGTGCAACCTCGATCTTCCGGCGGCTACGGCGGTTACCACGGCTCGCCGGGGTATGGCGGTGGCGGCGAGTCTCATGGCGCTCCCAGTTCTGGCGGCGGCCACTCAGGTGGCGGCGGTGGGCACTCCGGAGGAGGCGGACACCGCTAGATTGGTTCACGTTTCTACGTGCTTTGCCTTTGTGAAAACTGGCAAGTGGATGTAAATGAAGTGAACGAGGCGAGAAAGGCGTGCTAACCGGCACGCCTTTCTTATTCTCGGGGAAGGACCCGGCCCGTTTCGATGATCGGCGCATCCCACGCTGCCCCAACCTCCGCTGCCGTAAAATGATCTTACTTGCCTCAACCCGCTAACTCGGATCGCCTTCGCGTCGTTCTGGTGGAAATTCGCAATCCTCTTAACATCGGTGCGGCGGCCCGCGCTATGAGCAATTTTGGATTTCCGCTTCTTCGTTTGGTTAATCCCTATGACGTAGCCTTTTGGGATGCGCGCTCAGCCGTTGGTGCGGCGGCCACGCTAGCCAGCGCGGAAGTCTATAAGACTGTGGCGGAAGCGGTTGCCGACTGCTCATTGGTAGTTGGAACCACGGCGGTTGGCCACCGCGATTTGCAGCATTCGCTGGTGAGGTTGGAGAAGGGCGCCCGCACGATTCGAACTCATCTCACCGCAGGTCCTTGCGCTATTCTCTTCGGATCGGAAAAATTCGGTCTCTCAAATCTGGACATGAGCCACTGTCATTGGCTCATGCACATACCCACTCGCGACGAACACTCTTCAATGAACTTAGGCCAGGCCGTTGCCGTCTGTATGTACGAATTGGTGCGCGACGCAAAAGCGCCGGCCGCGACACGGAAGAAAAATCTTGTTTCATCCGCAGACGTGGAGCGCATCACCGACACTTTGCTGATCGCGCTCCGAGCGAGCCAATACCCAAAGCTGAATACTTCTAAATCGTTTCATGCTGCGGTTCGGCGCGTGGTACGGCGGCTGCACATGGAGCAGGGAGATGCGGAATTCCTGCTCGGCATGTTGCGGCAGATGATTTGGAAGATGAAACAGAGCGAGCGCCCGGAAGAATGACGGATTTGTTCAGGGTGTGACCTCCTCCGAAGAAGCTTGAGTCGAGGACCGGGCAAACTGAAACCGCAGAATCCATTTGCTGGGCGAGGCTTGCCCATTCGTCTGCGGCGGCTTGAACGTCCAGCCTCGTGCCGCAGCGAGCGCCTTGCTTGCGAAATACCTGCTTGGTCCGGCAGAGATCAGATGTGCCTGAGAAACATTCCCGGAAGTATCCACCGAGACTTGAACGCCCACTTTTATGTGACCGTGGACCGTATTCAGCGCAGTTCGTGAGACATCAGGCATGACCTGGTGAAGCACGCTGCCTGAGCTGTCTCCCGCGGGTGTGGTTTCTGAAACTGCAGCCGAAGATGCAGATCCAGCAGGAGTAACATTCCCCGAAGCGTTTGGGGATCCTATTGCTTGACTTTTTGCCTGGCTCTGCGCGGGCTGAGAAGACGAATGTTGAACCATGAATCGTCGTCCGGCGAATATCAGCACAAGTAATAAAGCGACGACAATTGGGATGGTCCAGCGATTCCTACGCTGTATCGGCGCCGTTGTTTCGATTGGTTGGCGCACCGGCACATGCGCAGGCGCGGGCGGAGTTGCAGATAATGGTTTCGGAGGCGCGAGCGTGCTGAGTATCTCGTTCATCGAACAGCGCTGCTGCGGATCGACGCGCAGGGAGCGCTCCGCGATCTCCTGAAAGGGCTGCGGAATCTTCTCCGGAAGGATAATCTGTTCACCGTTGCTGCTTTTTTGCATCGGCTCGCGTTGAGTCAGAACCTCAACCAGCATTACGCCCAGAGACCAGACATCCGCCGCTGGGGATAAGCCAATAC
>JBAVZU010000370.1:0-4353 GCA_049588915.1 Candidatus Sulfotelmatobacter sp. | reverse complement strand
TCGGGATAGTCGGGGTCGAGGCTGGCGTGGATGGTTAGTGGCGGATCTAGAAGGTGCCAGGCTTCGCGGTATTTTTCCAGGCGCATGCGTTTGGCTTTGCGGTGGGGATAGAAGCGGAGCATGGGCGCGGGCATGCAGACTTCGACGGGGATGATGTACCAGATGTCGAGGGAGACCACGTGGGCGGCGATGAAATCGATATCGCGCTTAGTGTAGACGGCGCGGGTATTGCCGGTGGTGTAGGTGGCGCGGGTTTCGTAGGCGCCGGCGCGGAGGCAGTCGGTGCACTTGATCTGGATGCGGAAGAGGTGAACCGTGGGTTGCGGACGGTTGTCGAGGATGAAGTCGTAGCGCTCGGAGTCTCCCCAGGGCTTGCAGATGGCGAAGCGGCGCTGGGTAGCCTGGTAGAGGAAAGCGGCTTCGGAGCGCTCGCCGGTGCGCTTGGTGTTGGGACGGTTGGGGTCATTGGATGGCATGGGCTGGCGGTTAGACATCGCAACTCCTGAGTTATTCGTGTTATGGAGAAACGAGAGATTTGAATGCAAATAGCTTTATTGTTCTGGCGCTTTATCTCTAATAGCTATTGTAGCAGCGAGGGCAAGGGTGATTTGGGAGCGAGGAGGGCAGCGATTTCAATCTCGGAATGCCCGGGCTTTCAGGGCATGGAGTAAAGAGAAATGTCAATAGTAATTCTGCAACGTGACGACAAAAGAATTCCAAAATCGGTAACCCGAGACTTGGTTCCGTCCCGATTATTGTACTTACGGTCTTGCATTCGTTTACAAAACGTTACAAATAAACGATTTCCTCGTGTTTTGTTTTGGAACGCGGTTTGCACAGGTGAATTGTTCGCGGTCGCGACCACCTTCGGGGCCGCGACTTCAGAAGCGCTCAGCGAGGTCCAACGGTGGCTTCGTTACTCGAAGCGCTCCACGTTCGAATTCCACGAGGAGAACGATGATGAAACAAAATGGTCGTACGATCAAGAATTTAGCTTCCTTCTTTATCATATTAGGTCTACTGGCATTCGGCTCGCGCGCGGGATGGGGACAGGCCGAAGCAGGCTCCATCGTGGGCACGGTTCACGATTCGACTGGTGCATTAATTAGCAGCGCAACGGTGGAAACCAAGAGCGTCACTACTGGAGCCGCGCGGACTACGGTGACAGGAAATGCCGGTCAGTATTCGATTCCCGGCCTCACCCCAGGGAAGTACGAGGTGACGATCTCCAACAAGGGTTTTCAGACTTTCAAGAGCGTCGTGGAGGTGACCGTCGGAGGAATCACGACGGTGGATGCGCAATTGTCGATCGGCCAGAGTTCTACGGTGGTTGAGGTCTCAGCTTCGAGTGCCGGGACCGAGGTGAACACCCAAACCCAGGAACTTTCGCAGCTCATTAACACCCAGCAATTGGCACAACTACCCAGCCTCACCCGCAACCCTTATGATTTTGTTGCGATTTCCGGCAACGTCAGCAACGGGGATACTACCTCGAATGGTGCAACTATGTCGTCCGGCGGCGGTGGCCAAGAGCTTTCGAGCCGGGGCGTGGGCTTCTCTATAAACGGCCAGCGCGAATCAGGTACGGAGATTTTGCTAGATGGAGTAGAGAACATCGCCATTTTTAGCGTGGGCATTGGCGAAAACATTCCAATCGATGGTGTCCAAGAATACAGCATAGTTACCAATAACTTCGCGGCCGAATACGGTCGCGCCTCCGGTGGCGTGGTGAATGTGACCACGAAATCAGGCACCAACGCTTTCCATGGTTCTGTGTGGGAATTTAACCGCCTCGCGGCCTACACAGCGAACACCTACAATAACGACGCTCTTAATAACGCTTTTCTTGCTGGGGGAGGCACCGGGCCGCTTCCTGATCCTAAAGGTGGTTACACGCGCAATCAGTTCGGTTTCCAGGTTGGCGGGCCGATCATCAAGAACAAGTTGTTCGTTTCAGAAAGCACGGAGTTTACACGTGTTCGAAGTAACTCCGTCCAGCATGCCGAAATATTCGACCCCACATTCATAGCTATGTTACCCGCAAACGCTAAGGCCTACTTCAGCGCCTTCGGGGCTACTTCCGGATTGACTTCCGGCGGCCCACCAATCACTGCGGGGGAGTTGGCGGCGAACGCGGCAAACCCCCTGATCGTTAATCCGATAAACGGAATCACGCCGGTTGCCGCGACTCAGCCAATTTTCGACCCCGTCAACTTCACTGTACCGTACAATGATGGCGGCGGTCCACCGCAGAACACGTGGAGCCTTGTGGGCCGTCTCGACTACAACCTGAGTGACAAAACTCAGATGTTCTTCCGCATCGGCAGGGAGAGGCTCGACGCATTTAACGGTACGAATGAGTACACCGCGTATTCCCAATATGATAGTGGCACCCTCAACCAGAACATGATTTATCTGTTCTCGGTGAACCACGCCTTTAACAACAACATTCTCAACAACACCAAGCTCAGCTTTGCGCGCTACAATGATGGAACGTCATACAACACGGCGTATCAGAGCGTCCCGAATCTGATGTTCTACCCGGGGGCTGACCCTTTGACCGGCGCTGCCATTTCAACTCCAGGATTGGAGAACAGTAATTCGCCGGGAACGGGAGGGTTGCCTGCTGGCGGCCCGCAAAATACGATTCAATTCGAAAATGACCTGTCCTGGACCAAAGGCAAGCACAACGTGCGGGTTGGAGGTCAGTATACCTACATTCAGCTGAACTACGGCTACGGCGCTTACGCGCAGGCAGTGGAACAGCTTGGCGGCTCCCAACAGGACAGCATGGACGACCTGGTTAATTTTGGGGGCAACCCGGGCGGAAGCATACTTAGCGGTAGCAGCGGCTTCTCTGCGCGAGTCAATCCGAATGGTGCGCTCCCCTGCCCAGTCGATATGAACAACAACCCGGTCAGCCCATGTCCAGCAGACAGCGTCGTTACTCCGCCGTTGACCTCGGCTACCTACGGGCGAAGCTACCGCTACAACGACTGGGCTCTTTATGCCCAGGACAGCTTTAGGTTCACGCCGCGCCTGACGCTCAACTATGGTATGCGCTACGAGCACTACGGAGTGCAACACAACAACGATGGGAGTCTGGACTCCAACTTCTACCTCGGCTCCGGTACTGGATTCTTTAACCAAGTTCGGGCGGGTCAAGTCGAGATTGCAGATAAAAGCTCGGTTGGCCAGTTCTGGGCGCCAAGCTGGGGCACCGCTGCGCCGCGCGTAGGTTTCGCCTATGATCTTTTCGGCGATGGTAAGAGCAGCCTGCGAGGTGGTTTCGGAATCAGCTATGAACGCAACTTTGGCAATGTGACCTACAATGCCAGCTTCAATCCACCGGCTAGCGCCGTGTTGTCTACCAGTTGTCCAGCCCGTAGCGCAACCTGCACCTCTGCTTACCTGACCAACAACGACCTTGGCCCGCTGGGCCTGCCCGGTCCCTCAAGCAACCTTCCGCCCACCGAACTCCGTGACATCAAGAATAGCATCCACGTGGCGCAGACCCAGTTCTGGAGCCTATCCCTACAGCGCCAGTTGGTTCCAAACACCGTGATGGAAATAGGTTATAGCGGCGCTCATGGCGTTCACCTCTATGACCTCAATAATATCAATCTCCCGGGGGCTGGCCAGGCTTATCTGGGCGACCCCGCGGTCGCTGGCACGGACGTGAACCCCGGAAGCACGACGTGTAATCCCGCCTACGTGAGCCCCACTGGGGTTTGTCTCACTCGGCCAAACTCTCAATACAGTGCCATCAACCAGCGAGGTAGTGGTGGCACGAGCAGCTACAATGCTCTGAATGTGAGGCTCCAGACGCAGAACCTGCACAACACTGGTGTGAGTATGGTGGCGAACTACACCTGGGCCCACTCCCTGGATGATATTAGTTCAACCTTCTCCGATAGCTTACAGGGAGGATCCGGGAACGGGTACGGCAGCCTTGGATACACTCTCGTTTCCGACCCGAAGCTGGATTGGGGTAACTCAGACTATGATGTCCGGCAACGGTTCGTGATCTCGCCCATCTGGGAGACACCGTGGTACAAGAGTGAAAGAGGCTTGGGCGAGGCGTTAGGCGGCTGGTCACTGGTGGGTGTCTTTACCGCGCGCTCGGGCATTCCGTTTAATGCTTACGATCTTG
This sequence comes from Candidatus Sulfotelmatobacter sp., assembly GCA_049588915.1. Classification (GTDB taxonomy): domain Bacteria; phylum Acidobacteriota; class Terriglobia; order Terriglobales; family Acidobacteriaceae; genus Sulfotelmatobacter. The sequence continues at coordinate 200 of JBAVZU010000370.1, read as the reverse complement.
ACAACGACTACAATTTTTATACCTTTCCCCGGCTGACGCCGGCCACAGCTCCTACTTACCATGTCAGCTCAAATCCCACTGCTGCCGGCCCGAACTTGTTCAACCTGCTGACCCTGCCTCTCCCGGCAAGTTTCGCGCCTGACAACCCGACCTTGGGAATTTCCGACTTCGGACCATTTCCAGCCGGCATGGTCCACCGC
>JBAVZU010000369.1:0-43512 GCA_049588915.1 Candidatus Sulfotelmatobacter sp. | reverse complement strand
CGCTTGTCCCCACTACTCGCGCTGGTTGCGAAGACTGCGGTCGGTTCAGCCTGGAACAGATATCGGGCAGCGTTGATGCAATAAACTCCCATGTCGTAAACCGGACCTCCGCCCTTTTCAACAGGTTCGGTAACGCGAATATTTCCCTCGGCCACCTGCTGAGCAAATTCCGAATTGAAGATGCGAAGGTCGCCCAAATCGCCGCTCCGCGCCAGCCGCACAGCTTCCAGATTGCCCTCCTCGAAGTGCAGCCGATAGGCGATCATCAATTTGACGCCGGCCGTATTGGCTGCTTCAATCATGGCTTCGCAATCTTCTTCCGTTACCGCCGTCGGTTTTTCGCACAGGACGTGAACTCCTGCTTTGGCCGCGCGGACCGCATATTCGCGATGAAGGTGATTCGGCACGACGATGTAGACCGCGTCGACCTCGGCAAGCGCACGGTCGTATTCGTCGTACGAATAAACATGTTCGAGACGATATTTCTTACCGAGCTTCTTACGTTTTTCTTCATCCCCGGAAACGATGGCAATCAGCTGAGAATTTGCAGCATTCTTGAACGCCGGCAGAACGGCGACTTGCGCCAAATGCCCTAAACCGACAACGGCATATCGAATCTTTCGATTCGTGGATTGATCGTGCTCCATATCTAACCTCCATTATTATTTCGTGATTTTTTCGTGGACTTGATGATCGCCGCGACAAGAGAGAGATCACGCACGAACTCTTTCATTTGCATGTGTCGTGACTCGGGGTCGGGGGCGCGCAGAATCGAAGATGGGTGAACAGTTGCGACGACGTTCGGAGCCAGCGAGGATTCGATCTTCATCCCGCGTTGACGGGTTACGCTGAAATCCTTGCCCAACAAGGATTGGGCTGCCGTCGCGCCAAGGCAAACCAAAACGTCAGGCCGGACAGCGTCGATCTCACCATCGAGCCAGGGGCGACACGCATTTATTTCCGACGAGCGAGGCTTTTTGTGAATCCGCCTTTTGCCGCGCTCCGCGGGAGACCATTTGAAATGCTTCACCGCATTCGTAACATAAACCTCATTGCGCTCGATACCCGCTTCGCGTAAGGCCTCGTTTAATAATTTTCCTGCAGGCCCTACAAAAGGACGCCCCACCAAATCCTCCTGATCGCCTGGCTGTTCGCCGACGAAGATTACCCTGGCTTTCGAGGAGCCTTCCCCAAAGACTGTCTGAGTAGCGTTTTTCCAGAGATCGCAAGCTTTGCAGTCTTGCGCTTTGCGGCGAAGTTCCGCGAGTGAAGGCCGGTGCGCTTTAACGCTTCCGCCAGGGGACTCAATAAAATCGTGAAGGGCCAGTGCCTTTTGCCTGAGCGCGGTTTTCATGTGCGAATTCTCTACACCTTATGACCCTCGTGATGTCGATTGCATCGGGTGACTACTGTAACGCTGTGATGAAAGGTCTTATCAACCCTTAGCCGCAGCCGCCAATTCTGCGCGAGGCGCATCTCAGTTTTCACTCTTGAGGACGCGATGGCAAAATTAAAATCGAACAGAAAACGGTGGGTTGCGAAAGTCAAAACGGATTCCACACACCCTCCCCGTGGTCTCTTCACGCAGAAAGCGGAGACAATTGCGCGAAACTTAGCTTCCAAGAAAACTTCCCCCAAAGGGCCGGCTTTCCGGCATGCGGATGCTCACTTACTTCATCAATCGGGCAGGAAAAGGACTAAGCGTAATGCGCCGAAGGGAACTAGAGAGAGCCAAATCGCTTCTTTCAAAGCGCATCGCCCGAGGTAAGGGCTCCCCCCGACGAAAAAACACTTAATCGTTGCTGGCTCAGCGGAGATGGGATTTTCGATCTGCCGTCGATCTGCTGTCCACGGGCCGCGGAGACGTGACGGGTAGATTGGTCCGATGTGCGCGAAGTCGCCTGCATAGGATCTCGTGAATATGCCATATCGAGACCGCAACTAAAAACCACACGACCGTCGCCCCGGAAAGCACGAGTGTTGTTGGTCGACTTTGCAAGTTGAGCCAGACGATAAGAGAAAAAGCGATTAGACCGAAGCCGCCCATCGCCGCTCCCGCTATGTCGACGGCTGCTGCTGCTCTGCCGCGCTCCGCCCCTGCATAGCCGGCACGCTCTTTCTTCTGCTGTTCGCGTTTTTTTATGAGCGTGGCGGTTGCTGGAACGATTGCAGGAAATGCCAGAAAAAGGCCGCCGATCTCTGGGCCGAACCGGTTCGCAACCAATCCCGCAAACGCAGTCACAGCTCCGCCAAAGACAAAACGAATCACAAACTCGTACGACTTGGAATTTTGGATACCCTCGGTATCTACTTTGATCTTCACTAGCTAAACCTCGATACGGCGTACCACAGCCCCAGGGCGCAAGCGCACCACAGAATGAGACCCAGCGAGGTGGCGGCCAGAACTTTCATGCGACGATGTATCAACAGTCGGCTGATCACACCGGCGTAAATAATGAAAGCGATCGACCCCAGCAGCATTGACCTAGCCTCAATGCTTGCATACGCTTTACCTTCCTTCGCGACGGTGAGCGCCAAGGTTGCCAGGGAAACTGAAGGAGCGGCGCCAAATAAGCCTGCAAAGCTTCTGGGTTTGAGCAACTCGCCCAGGAGGGCAAAGGCTGAAACAAATGCGCCGCCAATAAACACTCTCAAGATAATGTCTTTTACATGCACCTGCCGCACTCCTGTTCGTTTGCGCACGCGTCTGGGTTAAGAAAACATTTTTGCAAGCAGCAAAAAGTGCGGGGAGTCCGTGAAGTGGCTCCCCGCATGAGTCTCTCAGACCGCTGGCCGCGAGTTAAGCTACTTTACGCGAATTGCGCTTGCTCTTCGGCTGCTCGTCTTCTTCTTCCTCTTCCGCCTCGGCATTACCCTCTTGCGCTTCAGCGTTGATCTCTTTTGCCAATTCGGTGAGTTTCTCGTCCGTTTCCTTCTCTTCTTCCAGGGTTTCCCGGAGCAAGGATGCTTGCTCTGATTCACCGAGAATATCGGCATACGCAATCACGGAGCCATAAGCCGCAATCTCATAGTGCTCCACGCGCTGGGCAGCGGAAATGAGAGCGGCATCCATCAGGGCATCCTCGTAATCTTCGCCCATAACCTCCGCTCCCTCCTTGAGCAACCCTTCCATGCCCAAGCACTTCTTGCCCGTGGGCTTCTCTCCGAGCGTCTGGAAAACCTGCTGCAGACGCTCGATTTGTCCTTTCGTCTGCTGCAGATGCTCCTCAAAACCCTGACGCAGTTCATCCGACGATGCCGCCTTCGCCATCTTCGGCAATGCTTTGGTGATCTGATTTTCTGCGCTAAAGAGATCCTTCAACTCATCGACGTACAGTTCCTGTAGGGAATTCTTGGTCATCGGTACTCCTCATTCATGAAGTTTTGCCTGATCGGCAAGTTGTGTCGGTTGTTAGTTGCAATCGGGCGACGGACGGATGGTTTAGAAACTGACTCGAACGGAGATTGAAAAATCAGGGAGGTGGCGAAAGCATTTTTAGCGCCGGGACCCGGCGCCATGAGGCGCCAATCATCCTAATGCTGGCCGTGGGATTGAGCACGCGCACGCAATTGTCGAGACTGGTATCGGCTTTCCTTTTTTCCTTGTCGGGGCGTTCGTCGTCGCGGCCTGATATCCCACGGCGTCGATTGCGCAAGCAATCTAGTTTGCTGCGCGCCATTACTCTCTCAAATTGAGAAGCGATACTACAGGAAAGCCTGTATGGTACGGCGATACACCCCCTGCAATCATTACTCGTTTTGTTGCGGCAGAAACAACAAGCCGGATATGCAAGGCCTTCCCCCCACAATTCTGTGCATCGATGATGACTCAGAGACTCTAGCTCTGCGACGGCACTTTTTGCAAAATTGCGGGTATTCAGTGATTACGGCATCCTCCGGCGGCGATGGTCTTCGTGCGCTCTCTGAAAAAAAGGGCATCGATCTGGTTCTTCTCGACTATATGATGCCCGGCATGAAAGGAGACGAGGTAGCGCAGGAAATGAAAGACCAGTATCCCAAACTGCCGGTAGTTGTGGTGTCCGCCGTAGGAGATTTGCCCCCGAGTTTAATGAAGATGATTGATGGCTACGTGCAAAAGGGCCAGGAACTTGACGTCCTCCTGGGCACTGTTTCGAAGATTCTGACGTCCCACGGCAAAGAGGCTTCAACTATGCAAAGCTCGAATCCCGGCCGCAAAACTGTTCTATGTGCCGAAGATGACGAGGACCAACTGACGGCGCGAAAGCTCGTTTTCGAATCTGCCGGTTTCAACGTGTTGCTGGCCCGAAACGGCACCGAAGCGCTGCAACTATTTCAAACCAATCATGTGGATGCTGTGGTACTGGACTACTGGATGCCACGCATGAAGGGGCTGTCGGTGGCGCGGGAGATGAAGCAAATCCGGCCAAACACGCCGATCGTGGTCTTATCGGGATTCTCGTCATTGCCCGACGAAACAATCGGCGTGGTTGACGCGTGGCTGCAAAAACGCGACGTCAATCCTGACGAACTCGTGGCCGAGTTGAACCGACTGATACTCAACAAGCGTGGGATGGATTGAGACGGAACAGAAATAGACTGAGTGCAGTTCACGACCGCTGAATTGACTTGGGTTTAACCATCGCTCGCAAAATGCACAAAGACCTCTGCCGCTCCCTCATTACCACCCCCCAGGCCACTCTCATTTGGACCCTGCTATTGGTGCTGTTGTGCTCGATCCCGGCGGAAAGCGCCCAGCCTGATATCTCGGAAAACCCGCTAAAGAATTTGAGCCTGGAGCAACTGGGCAGCATCAAGGTCACAACTGCTTCGAAGGAACCTGAGGAAGTCTGGAACACTTCAGCAGCGGTTTACGTCATCACGCACGACGATATCGAGCGCTCAGGCGTAACCAGCATCCCGGAAGCGTTACGGCTGGCCCCCGGCGTTGAGGTGGCCCGTATCGATAGCAGCAAATGGTCGATCGGCATCCGAGGTTTCGGCAGCCGTCTCTCACGCTCGGTTCTCGTTCTGATCGACGGCCGAACTGTTTACACAACCTTGATCGCGGGCACGTATTGGGAGGTGCAGGATTATCTTCTGGAAGACATTGAACGCATTGAAGTCATCCGCGGTCCTGGCGGCACGATCTGGGGCCCCAACGCGGTCAATGGCGTCATTAACATCATCACGAAGTCCAGCAAAGATACTCACGGCGAATACGTCAGCACGGGTGGTGGAAATATAGAGCAAGGCTTTTTCAATTCGCGATATGGAAGCGGCGACGGCAAAACCTTTGACTATCGCGTGTACGCTAAAGGCTTCAACCGCGGGCCCGAGTATCATCCCGATCACATGAACTTCGATCGCTGGCGGGATGCGCAATTAGGCTTCCGCATGGATTGGACTGCGAACCCTCAGGATACGTTCAGCCTGCACGGTGACATCTACGACCAGGGGAACGGAGAGAGCGTCGATGTCACCACCTACGCCCCGCCTTATTCGCGGGTCGTAAATTCCACCGCGCCTCTTTCCGGCGCGAATATCACTGGCAGTTGGAGAAGAGTTTTTAGCGAGGGCAATGATCTTCAACTTTCAGCCTATTTCGACCGAACCAATCGACAGGAGGCAAACTTCAGCGATATTCGCAACACCTTCGACGTCGACTTTCTGGATCGCTTTCGCCTCCCCGCGCGCCAGCAGATTTCCTGGGGATTAGGAGCCCGTTCGAGCAAAGGCGATGACCGGGTCGTAACCTCAGGTCTGGCCTTCGTTCCCTACAATCGAACCGACCTGCTCTTCACGGCATTTTTTCAGGATGAAATCGCTCTCGTCAGCAACAAGCTGTCTTTTTCTTTTGGAACAAAAGCGCTGAAAACCAATTACACCGGGGTTCAGTTCGAGCCAACCGCTCGCCTCCTGTGGACTCCAAGGGCAAATCAGACAGTTTGGGCCGCCTTCACTCATGCCTTGCGCACGCCCTCGGATGGAGAAAGAGATTTCTATCTTTTGGGCGATACAGGAAGCGTGGTGGACGGACTGCCGCTTCTTGCTCGATTCAACGCCAATCCCAATTTCCATTCCGAAGAGCTCAATGGTTTCGAAGAAGGCTACCGGCGTCTGCTCGCCAAGAGTGTTTACATCGACCTGGCGGCCTTCTACAACCACTACGGCGATCTCTTCAGCGAGGACGTTACCGGCGCTCCTTTCCTCGAAACTAATCCAGGCCCACCCCACATATTGATTCCGGCAGAGTTCGGCAATGGCCTGGTGGGCACAACCCGTGGAGGGGAGATCGCACCAGACTGGAAAGTTACGAACCGATGGCGATTGCGAGCCTCCTACTCTTTCCTGCAAATGGAGTTGAGAAAAGGTACAAACTCGCTCGATATCGGGACTGCTTCAATTACTGCGGGTTCCAGCCCTCGGCACCAGGCCTTGATTCAGTCATCCTTTGACATTTCCAAAGCGTTCAATCTTGACCTCGAATATCGATACGTAAGCGCTCTGCCCGGACTCATGGTTCGGTCGTATTCCACGGGGGACGCGCGTTTCGCCTGGCAGGCTAAGGAACATCTGCAACTCTCGGTCGTGGGCCGCAATCTTTTGCAGCCTTATCATGCCGAATTCAATAGTGATCCAGGGCCGTTGGTTGGAATCAAGAGAAGTGTCTACGGACAGATCACGTGGAAACGGTGAGCTGGCAAGAAAAGAACGATCAATCCCCGAAGGGCCACAGCTGTTCGAGGATCGCCGGCCGGTCACGCTCCGTGAATCGGTGGCGCTGGTGTTTTCCACTTCTGTTGGCGACCAGTCTCGCTCTGAATGCCGCGCATTCGCAAGCAACTGGGCCTACTGAATCCCAAGTCAAAGCGGCTTACCTGTTTAACTTCGGAAGGTTCGTTCGCTGGCCTGCCACGGCGGGGCAGAATAACACGCTCCAAATCTGCATTTTGGGTAAGAATCCCTTCGGCTCGGTCCTGGATGCCACCGTTAAAGGCGAGACCATTGAAGGAAAGTCGGTGACGGCGCGGGCAATCCCGACATTACAAGAAGCTGCGGGATGTCACATTTTATTTATCACCGTTTCGGAAGAAAGCCGTCTCAACGCCATTCTGTCCGCCGCGAAACAGCAGCGCTTGCTCACAGTGAGCGACATCCCTCGCTTTGCCGAGCGCGGAGGGATGATCCAGTTTGTTACCCAGGAAGACAGAATCCGATTTGCGGTGAATGTGGGGCCGATCGAAGAGGCCGGTCTAACGGTCAGTTCGGAATTGCTCAAGGTGGCAACCAAGGTGATCAGCAAGAGCGGGGGAAGGGATTGAGATGCCCCTGACGCATAAGCGAAGCATCCTGAAAAGACTTACGCTGATGAACATGCTGGTGAGCGGGGCGGCGCTGACACTCGCTTGCTTAGCTTTCTTTTCCTATGATCAATTCACCTTCCGCCAGAGTCTGGTTCGCACTCTCTCGGCGCAGGCGGATATTGTGGGAACCAACAGTGTGTCCGCCCTCTTGTTTAATGATCCGCAGTCTGCCAGCAATACTCTCTCGGCACTGAAGAGTTCACCGAACATAGCGTCTGCTGCTATCTTTACGCTCGATCGCACCCCTTTTGCACAATATTGGCGAGAGGGCGAGGAGGAAATCGTACATGTCCCCGCGATACCCCAGGGCAAACTCGAAACATACAGATTTGGAACCAGGTACGCAGTTTTCGTCCGCACGATTGTTTTTCAGGGAAAACCCCTCGGGTATGTTTACATTCGGACCGATCTCAGGGAGATCGATCAGCGGTTAAAACGCTATGCCGCGATCGCGCTTATCGTGCTGCTGCTCTCGCTGATCGCAGCCCTGCTGGTTTCTTTCTTGTTCGGAAAATCGGTGGCGGGTCCTATCGTCGACCTCGCCAATGTGGCCGCCGCTGTCTCTCAGGACAAGAACTATTCCACTCGCGCCACGCCCAGCAACGAACCCGACGAAATAGGCCTGCTGATCACGGCTTTCAACCAGATGCTTGCAGAGATACAACAGCGGGACGATGAACTGCGAAAAGCGCACGATGAACTTGAAGACCGCGTCGCTCAACGCACCCGCGAGTTGCAGATCAGTAATCGCGAGCTTGAGGCATTTTCCTATTCTGTTTCTCATGATCTGCGCGGTCCAGTCGATGCTCTGAACGGTTTTACTTACGTGCTGTTGAAGGAGTACGGAGGAAAGCTCGATAGCAAGGCCAGAGAACTGCTCGAGCACATTCGGACTTCCGGAAGGCGGATGATCCAGCTCATCGATGACCTGCTGAATCTATCGCGGGTAACCAGCAGCGTTTTGCGATCAGAGTCTGTGGACCTCAGTGCGATCGCGCGCTCGATTGCGGATGAATTGCAACGAAGTCAACCCGAGCGCAAAGTGGACTTTATCATCTCGGAGGTCGATAAGGTTGACGGCGACCCGCGGTTGTTGCGGATCGTTCTGGAAAATTTGCTGCGAAACTCCTGGAAGTACACTTCTGTTCACTCACAGGCTCGAATCGAGTTCGGGTCCAGAAGCGCAGATGGACGCACAGTTTATTTCGTACGCGACGATGGCGCGGGATTTGATCCCCGTTCCGCTGACCGGCTATTTCAACCTTTTCAGAGACTTCATCCGACTGCGGAATTCCCCGGGAACGGCGTCGGCTTGGCGACCGTTCAGAGAATTATCCGGCGCCACGGCGGGGAAATTTGGGCCGAGTCGGAAGTGGAAAAAGGTGCGACGTTCTTCTTCTGGCTAGCTCTTCCCCGTTCGCGATCCGGGAGCGCATCGGAACGAAGAGTGGCCGCTGAACTTATAAACTGACACCGGGACAAACCACACTTCACTCAGTGAGCCGTCAGGCTCACCTGATCCAGCCACACGTTGTAGGCGACGGGCGGCTGCGCCAGATCCATTTGAAATGCTGTATCGATTTCTTCCAGGGTCCAGCCTGTCTGATTCATATAGGAAATATTGACAGGAGTCGCCACACCGTTCACTGTCAAAGTGTCATAGAAGACCATGCCATTGGCCTGATGAAGGTTCCACGTGAGATGGTTCCATGTGTTCGGCAGAATGTTCTGGTTGGCGACGCAAGGGATACCCGTCGGCTCCCAAAGACCGAGAGAATCATTCCAGATGTCCCATTGTCCGGGCGGATTGTCACCTTTAAAGTTGCATTCCGATCCCCACACAAAACGCTGGGGGCTTCCGACTCCACCATCCGCGGCGGTATTCACCGTCGTGTCGTCGTAACCCTGATTCACGTCGAACTCCAGGGCTTGCGGGGCATCGACATTGTCGACCCAAAAATACAAATCGTAGACGAAATTACTGACGGCATTCCCACCCGCGATCGGATTGAAATACAGGAAATTCGAATAGCCGTACTCCGAGGGATTGGAGGCTCCAGCCGGCGGGCCCATACTGAACTGGGCAGATTTGCCATCCATGGCGGGAGCAGGGGCAGGTGGGGACTGCAGCATGGTCATGGTTGAATCGGGCACGTACGGGCTTCCGGCGGCGCAAAGTTGTCCCGCACGCTGCACTCCCGCAGGAAAGACCGCGGAGCACGATTGCCAGCCCGGAGTATTTTGAATGCTGCTGATGGTTGTCTGTGATTGCGATGTCACAGTTATGCTGATGGGCGCAGCCGAAATGTAACCCATCGACCCCGTCGTGTCTTCCGCCATCACCAACACAGTGTGGGCGCCGGGAGCAGCGAAAATCTGCGTATTGATCGAATTCGAAGAAGTGTAGTAGACCGAGACGTTATCGACGTACACGCGCATGAAAAAGATGGGATTCGTCGGCTTCGCGGAAGCCACAACGGTGAAAGGCGAAGTCACACTCGCTCCCGCGGTCGGACTGGAAACGGTAAGTGGAAAGTCATTGGAGCCAGTTCCCCAGGGAGCACCGGCCGGATCCTCTGCAGTGGGCGCAGGTAGTTTGCTGGTGCTCGCCGACCACGTGATCGGTTCTGGCGCCGTCGAAGGGTAGGATGGCTGCGGCGGTGGAGTAGGCGTTGTCGGGGGAGGTGGCGTGGGCGTGGTGGTCATGGAACTGTTGCCGCAGCGTGAGAAAGTCAGGCTCGACAAAATCAACAGAAAGGTTCCGCAGCGAATCGGGATGCTGCGAAAAGCGGCTGCGACGGCTCGCATCACTACCTCCGAAAATTAGTTGCCAAGCAGATATCCGATTCGGAGCGGCGAACAGAATCACTGTACGTGCAGGCTCTCAAACACTATGACGGGCCATTCCTGTCGGGAACAATACGGCCATGACCCTAAACTGCAGACGGGTTTTCACTTTATCCATGCCTACTGTCCAACTCCCGACGCTCGTCCTGCGCGACCTTCACCGCATTCAACTAAGGTGAAACGCGGATACTGAACCCGTATGGATTGAGATAGTAATTAAGAATCAAGGTTTGAGAGCGCCGCTCGTTGGAGGGAAAACTTCATGCCGGAAAAAGAAACGATTGAACGGGCGAGAGAAGATGCCCGCGAGGGAAAGTCGCCTTCAACCCAGGCGGGTGAATTCGTTCGGGAAGAAATTCATCACGTTCGCGAAGGGAAACACGGAGCGCGATCACCGCAGCAAGCCATTGCGATCGGACTTTCGAAAGCACGACGCGCCGGAGTAAAGCTCCCCCCACCCAAAGGAGGCGCATCGCTTCGCAAGAAGGCGGCTCAAGACGAAAGAGCAGGCGAGCACAAAGGCCGAAAACCTTCCCGGCGCCGATCCCGGGCCACCGAAGGAGCCCTGAAGCGCGAGTCTAGAGGCTCTGCCACCACCTCAGCTTTGTCACGTCAAGCGAAGCGTAGCGCGGCTAAACGCGGACCAGCAGCGCGGAGTCCATGGGCGACAAAGGCTGCCCGCACCAGAAAAGCACGTACGTGAATTCGCAGGTGAGGTCTCCTTTGGGCTTTCTTTTGTTGTCGACCCTATTCACTCGTAGAGGCAACGACAGTGGAAACGACACGCCGTTTCCAAGCTTGTAGTGACCGCGTTTTGGGCCGCTCCCCGATGCTGATCTTCTACAGAAACATCCATCCGAATGTTAAAGGCACGGGGGTTTTCAATGCGGGGCGGTGTTCGCGTCAGCCAAAATAAAACAGGCACGGCGCTATCCATTCTCTTTCTGGGTGTCGTTGCGTTTGTAGGATTAATGTGGAGAGGATGCCAGGGCTTGCCTGCGAACGTCGCTAATTGTCCGACCACGCCCACTCCTCCCTCGAACACTTCTGTGCTGCCTCCCGCGATCGAACCACCTCCACCCGCCCTTTGCGGCTTTCCCCTTACAATCTCGGTTCCGAGCGAGAACGCTACCGTGAATTCTCCGGCGTCGATAGTGGCCCAAGCTTCGCCGCCTGATCAAATCTACTGGATGCGAATCTATGTAGATGGTCTTGCGGTGTATTACTCGTTCACTACGAATATCAATCAATACTTATGGATGCCGAACGGCCCACACACTATTGAAGTAGTCGCGGAGGACGTGGCTGGCCACATCGCGACAGCGACAACAACGGTAAACGTGGCGTCTCAATTGCCTGGCATCAGCAGCATTCAGAATCTACCGGGATGGCAGTCTTGCTCGGCCGCTCTGAACAACGGGTTTACCTGCGCAGCCGGCCTGGGCACGGCGACTTCCCAGTTAATACAAGGTCAAGCCACTCCATCCCTCGATGGACAGGCCGCCGAGTTCACCATGGGCGGTCCTCACACATATTCCAACGAACTTTATTGGTACCCGCTGGGAGGCGGTAATAACGTAAGCCATTTCACTTATGACTTATGGTTCTATGTGGACGTTGGCGACGCTCCCCAATCTCTGGAGTTCGATGTGAACCAGGCATTCGGTGGAACGCGATATACATGGGGCACGCAGTGCGACTTCAACCAGAGCGGCAAATGGAACGTTTGGGATCCTGTGCACGAAGTGTGGACGCTCACATCTGTTCCTTGCCAACATTTCCCTTCGAAAACATGGATTCACCTAGTCTGGACTTTTGAACGCGTGGGAAATCAAGTGCACTACATGACTTTGAGCGTGGACAATAACGACTACGATATAGATATTTACTACACAGCGCAGCCAAAGTGGTATCAGGAAGAAATCGATGTAGCCTTTCAATTGGATGGTAATTACGAGCAGCAGCCTTACAACGTCTGGTTGGACGCAGTCACGCTCAACGCGTACTGAACTGTCGAGTCATACTCGCTGGCACTTATACTCCGAACTCCGTAAAACGGAATCGCCATTCCCGTAAACCGCCAACCCAGGCCTGAATCGCACCATCTTCCTTCGCGCGGTGATTCCTAGCGGGGAATCAGAAGAGGTGGAGATGTGCAAAACACAAAGACGTTCACGCTGCCTGCGGTTCTATTACTCGCTTTCTGCAGCGAGCGTGCGATGGGTCAAAATTCAAGAAGTATTGACGTGGACGTCCAGTCCAGCCTCGCCGGGAGCGCGTTGACATGTACGCAGCCAACAACATTCAAGCCAATGCCAACAAGCATTCGCGTCCCGCCGCCCCTTGTGGAACGGGCAAAACTCAAGGCCCGGCTTTTAACTCTACTGCGGGAAAGTCTCTTCGACGATGCAAACGGAATCGTGAATATAGCGCGGGAAAAAGAGATAAAGAGGCTTGCAAATAGGCTGGAACGCGAAGCAGAGTATTAGCGCCTAGAGTATTAGAGCCTATTGTTAATCTTCACTTCCAGCAAGGATTGCGCTGCCCTGTCGGCAAACCTAACCGCCTCGAAGGCATCGAAGCGTCGCTGCTTGGTTCAGCAAAACTCAGCAAAAAGCAGGGAGGAAGCGCCGCGCCCGGGTCCGGAATAAAAACGACAGCATCTGTATAATTGCGAGTCACAATTCTGAATCTTGGCCTCTACCTCAGCCAAGACTCGCCAGACGGTTGCCGCAATGTTCTAAGAGTCTATCCGGAACATCTAAGTCCGGTACATCTAAGGATTGAAAAAGTCCATGACTGCTTGCGTTGGACAGAGGGGCACTCTACGCTTCAAACACTTCGACACCTGCGGGAGACAAGTCTAGATGGCTAACCAATCGCAGCCCATTATTTGGCCCGGGCGGCCGTATCCTCTGGGCGCCACCTGGGACGGCGAGGGCGTAAACTTTGCGCTCTATTCCGAACACGCCGAGAAGGTGGAGCTTTGCCTGTTCGACATTTTAGGGAGACGCGAAACCGCTCGCATCTCTCTTCCGGAACAGACGGACATGGTCTGGCATGGCTATCTTCCGGAAGCACGTCCCGGCCAACTTTACGGATACCGCGCCTATGGTCCCTATGCGCCGGAACAGGGTCATCGGTTTAATCCCCACAAACTCCTCTTAGACCCTTATGCCAAGCAGATTCAAGGATCGATCCACTGGAACGATTCACACTTTGGATATCGGATCGGAAACAGGCAGGAAGATTTATCTTTCGACCGGCGTGACAATGCTGCCGGAATGCCGAAGAATCGCGTCATCGACTCCGCTTTTACCTGGGGCAGCGACACGCCTCCGAATATTCCCTGGCATAAAACCCTGATCTACGAAATGCATGTAAAGGGCTTCACCATGTGCCACCCGGATGTTCCCGCGCATTTGCGCGGCACTTACGCGGGCCTGGCGACGGCGCCCGTTATCGAATACCTGACTCGGCTGGGCGCTACCTCGATCGAACTAATGCCAGTGCACAGCTTCGTGGACGACCGCCAACTCGTCGACCGCGGCCTGCGCAACTATTGGGGTTATAACTCGATCGGATTCTTCGCCCCTGAGCCTCGTTATCTGGCGACGAATTCGGTTCGCGAATTCAAGACCATGGTCAAGACCCTGCACTCGGCAGGATTAGAAGTAATTCTGGACGTTGTCTACAACCATACGGCCGAGGGCAATCAAATGGGTCCTACGCTCTCCCTGAGAGGCATCGACAATAGCACTTATTACCGACTCCTGGCCGATAACCCGCGCTATTACATGGACTACACGGGCACTGGAAACACGCTGAACATGCAGCATCCGCGGGTTCTACAACTGATCATGGATAGCTTGCGCTACTGGGTTCTGGAGATGCACGTGGATGGCTTCCGCTTCGACCTGGCCGCAACTCTCGCCCGTGAACTGCACGAGGTGAATCGCCTCGGCGCATTTCTCGACATCATCCATCAAGACCCGGTTCTCTCTCAGGTGAAACTGATTGCCGAACCCTGGGACCTAGGAGAAGGCGGCTACCAGGTGGGAAATTTTCCCGTGGGTTGGGCGGAATGGAACGACCGCTATCGCGACACCGTGCGATCTTTCTGGAAAGGCGACGGGGGAGTGCTGGGGGATCTGGCTTATCGCATTACCGGTTCGAGCGATCTCTATGCACATAGCGGGCGCCGTCCTTATGCGAGCGTGAACTTCGTCACCGCTCATGATGGCTTCACGCTGCAGGATCTGGTCAGCTACAACGACAAACACAACGAAGCCAATGGCGAAAACAATCGCGACGGCAACAATAACAATCGCAGCTGGAACTGCGGTGTCGAGGGCCCCACGGACGATCCCGACATACAGGCTTTGCGCGCCAAACAGAAGCGAAATTTCTTGGCCACCTTGCTGCTATCTCAAGGCGTGCCCATGATGTATGCGGGAGATGCGATTGGGCATACGCAGATGGGGAACAACAATGCCTATTGCCAGGATAATGAGACGAGTTGGCTGAACTGGGATCTGCAGCCTCAAGATCGTGAACTTCTCGCGTTTACGCAACGCATGATCGAGCTACGCAAGACTCATCCCGTGTTTCGCCGCCGCCGTTTCTTCCAGGGACGGCCGATTAAAGGTGCTGACGTGAAAGATGTCTTATGGCTGAACCCTAGCGGCAACGAGATGACCGAAGAGGAATGGAGAAACTCTTCCGTGCACAGTCTGGGAATGTTTTTGTCGGGTCAGGGGCTTGACGAAATCGATGAACGCGGCCGGAAAGTGAGCGATAACGACTTCCTGGTGCTCTTGAACGCGGACCATGAGGATGTTGCGTTCACCTTACCGGCGTTTCGGCCGACATCCAGTTGGATCGCATGGATGGACACATCCCGCGAGGGCGGCTTGCGTCCCGCCGATACTCACGATTCGGGGTCACAGTACCCGTTGCAGGCACGCTCCGTGGTCGTTCTGATGGAACGCCGTGAAAATGGTACGAAAGAAGAGCAATGAAGCGCCGTCATAGCATGCCCTTTGGCGCCGAATACTGTGAGGACGGAAGAGTACGTTTTCGTTTGTGGGCTCCGGCCGCGCAAGCGGTTGAACTCTGCCTTGAAAAGGTAGGGGGAACGGAGCGTTTGCCTCTTCGAAGGAGTGGCCAAGGGAAGAGCGGCCAAGGGAGCAATGAGCAGGGGTGGTTTGAACTTGTAACGGATGCGGCGAAACCGGGAACGCTATATCGCTACCGAATCGACGGTACACAGGAAGTTCCGGACCCAGCTTCGCGCTTCCAACCGCAAGACGTGCACGGTCCCAGCGAAGTGGTAGATCCGCATGCTTTCGATTGGCAGGATGACGGCTGGTTTGGCCGCCCGTGGGAGGAAGCCGTCATTTATGAACTTCACGTTGGCGCCTTTACAAAGGCTGGACGTTTTTCCTCGGTTTGCGAGCGCTTGGATTATCTGGCAGATCTGGGAGTTACAGCTCTCGAGTTGATGCCGGTTGCAGATTTTCCGGGCGGCAGAAATTGGGGTTATGACGGCGCGTTTGTATTCGCGCCCGATAGCACCTACGGTCGCCCAGAAGATCTCAAGCACCTGGTTCAGGCAGCGCACGCACGCGGGCTGATGGTTTTGCTGGACGTGGTTTACAACCACTTTGGCCCGGAAGGAAATTATCTCGGCGTCTACGCTCCCCAATTTTTTACCGGCCGGCACCATACACCGTGGGGGAAGGCCATCAACTTCGATGGAGCTGAAAGTCGAGTGGTACGGGATTTCTTCATCAACAATGCCTTGTATTGGTTGAACGAATACCACTTCGACGGGCTGCGTCTGGATGCAGTCAACGCTATCATCGACGATTCCACTCCCGATATCCTCACGGAATTGGCTGATACGGTACGCGGCGCTCTCGAACCGGGACGACGCGTTCATCTAATTCTTGAAAACGATCGCAACCAGTCGAGTTATCTTCGACGGACGAGCGAGTGCGAGCCTCGTGCCTACAATGCGCAGTGGAATGACGATATTCATCATGCTTTGCATGTGGCGATCACCGGGGAAAAAGACGGCTACTATTCCGATTATTCCGATCGTCCTCTTGATCGATTAGGCCGGTGCCTGGCTGAGGGATTCGCATATCAGGGCGAGCTGTCGATCTATCGAAACGGGGAGAAAAGAGGTGAGCCTACCAGCGGGCTGCCTCCTACGGCCTTTGTGTCTTTCCTGCAAAATCACGATCAGATCGGAAATCGCGCGTTTGGAGAGAGGATTCTGACCATTGCTGATCCATGCGCTGTTCGCGCGGCAACGGCGATCCTGCTGCTGGCGCCCTCGCCACCGCTGCTCTTTATGGGAGAGGAGTTTGGAGCACAAACGCCTTTTCTGTTTTTTTGTAATTTCGAGAATGATCTGGCAGCAGCGGTTACGGCAGGAAGAAGAAATGAGTTCGCCCGGTTCGCTCGGTTCGGCGATCCGGCCTCTCGACAAGGGATTCCTGACCCGAATGATGCGAAAACCTTTGAACTCTCGCGTCTTGACTGGGATACTATTCGCCACGCTTCTCATGAAGAGTGGCTGCAGTTTTATCGAAAGCTGCTGAAGCTACGGCGTCAGCACATTGTTCCCCATCTCTTGGAAGGTTGCGAGGTTCACGCAAACTATGCGGTGCAAAGAGGCGCTCTGAGCGCAGAATGGGATTTTTCGGACCACACGAAACTAGCATTACGGGCAAATCTGGGAGCGGATTCTGTCTCGGGGGTTTCCATGCCGGATTCCAGGATGATCTATAGCAACGAAGACGCGAGTGAAATTCGGCGAGGGAATCTTCCGGCTTGGTCGGTAGCCTGGTTCCTGAAGTCATGAAGCCACTCTCCAACATCCCGCGCGCGACTTATCGTCTTCAATTGAATCGCAATTTTACTTTCACCCAGGCCACAGCGATCGTACCTTATCTTGCCGCACTTGGAATCAGTCATTGTTATGTCTCTCCCTGCTTAAAGGCCCGTCCTGGCAGCATGCACGGATACGACATCGTGGACCACAATTCGTTGAACCCGGAGATTGGCAGCCCGGAAGAATTTGATCGCTTCGTGTCGATGCTTCATGACCACGATATGGGTCTGATTCTCGATATTGTGCCGAACCACATGGCGGTGATGGGCAGTGACAATGAATGGTGGCTGGATGTGCTGGAGAATGGCCAGGCATCCGCCTATGCCTGCTTTTTCGACATCGACTGGCATCCGCTCAAAGAGGAATTGCATGGAAAAGTTTTGGTCCCGGTCCTGCATGACCACTATGGAGCGGTGCTGGAAAGCGGCGAGTTGAAGCTTGTTTTTCGTGAAGAGAGCGGCGAATTTTGTGTTTCCTACCGGGATCATCGCTTTCCGGTGGGTCCGAGAGAATATCCGCGGGTCCTGCAGCAGTGCACGTATAAGTTATCAGTGCGATTGGGCGAACAGAACCCGGACCTGCTGGAGTTTCAAAGCCTGATTACAGCCTTCAGCCACTTGCCCGGTCGAGACGATGTAAGGACCGACCGCTTGGCGGAGCGTAATCGAGATAAGCAAATCCATAAGCGGCGGTTGGCTGCGTTGTGTGCCCGCGCACCGGAGATTACCAGTTGTATCAAAGAAGCGGTTGATGTGATGAATGGCACTCCCGCCGATCCGACGAGTTTCGAAGCGCTTCACGAACTGATCAAGGCGCAAACTTTTCGCCTGGCAAACTGGAGGGTCGCTTCCGACGACATCAACTACCGGCGATTTTTCGATACCAACGATCTCGCGGCTCTTTGCATGGAAAACAAGATCGTATTCGAAGCCACTCATCGCCTGATTCTCCGCTTTATGGCTGAGGGCAAAGTAGACGGTTTGCGCATAGACCATCCTGACGGCTTGTATGACCCGGCTCAATATTTTGAGCGTTTGAAGCGCAGTGTCTATGCGGCTACGACGACTTCCGAGACCAACGACAGCGACTCTCGTTATGTTGTCATCGAGAAAATCCTCACTGGCTCGGAACATCTGCCCAAGGAGTGGCCGGTCTCCGGCACGACCGGTTACGACTTTGCGAATCTGGTCAACGGACTCTTTGTCGATCCCGCCGCGGCGGCCCGCTTTGATGAGACTTACCGTGAGTTCACAGGGAACGAAAGTATCTTCGACGAACTCGCCTACCGATGCCGGAGGCTCATCATTCGCGTCGCTCTGATCAGCGAATTGAACGTGCTCGCCAACCAACTGAGCAAGATCGCCCTTTCCAAGCGGCGCACCTGCGACTTCACACTCAACAGCTTGCACGATGCCTTGATGGAGGTGGTGGCAAACTTTCCGGTGTATCGAACTTACGTCACTGCATCCCGGGTTTCCGAAGACGATGCTCTTTACATAAACCGTGCCGTCTCTTCGGCCAAAAGGAGAAGTCCAGCGGCGGATACCAGCGTGTTCGACTTCATCAAAGAAGTGCTTCTGACGCGCATCGCGGAAGGGCAAGATCCGGCTTACAAGAAAGCAGTGACCGCATTCGCCATGAAATTTCAGCAGTTCACCAGTCCTGTGATGGCGAAAGGCCTGGAGGACACAGCCTTCTATCGCTATAACCGCTTGATTTCGCTGAACGACGTGGGCGCCGATTTGCACCGTTTTGGAATTACGACGGAGAGATTCCATCGCGCCAACCTGCAGCAGCTCCGCGACTGGCCGGACACCATGTTAGCCACCAGCACTCACGACTCGAAGCGCTCGGAGGACGTGCGCGCCCGAATCAATGTGCTCTCGGAGATGCCGGAATCATGGGCGCGGCGCGTAAAAGAGTGGAGAGATCTCAACCGCGGGCACAGGAGCGTAATCAACGAAAAGGATGCTCCCTCGCCAAACGATGAATACCTGCTTTATCAAACACTAGTTGGAGCATGGCCTCCTGAGCTTCCAGATCGGGGAGGTGATTGGGAGACTTTCCGAAAGCGGATCGAAGCCTACATTTTGAAAGCCATGCGTGAGGCTAAGCAAAATACCAGCTGGATCAATCAAAATACGGAATACGAAAATGCCGTTTCCTCGTTCGTGGCAGCCTTGCTAAACCCTGAAGGCGAGAACCGGTTCCTCGATGCCTTTTTGCCTTTCCAGCGGCGAGTGGCCCAACTTGGCCTATGGAATAGCCTTTCACAACTACTTCTAAAGCTGGCGTCCCCGGGCGTTCCTGACATTTATCAAGGCAATGATCTATTGGATTTCAGCCTGGTGGACCCCGACAATCGCCGTCCTGTCGACTATGCGCTCCGCCAGCAGGCGTTCGCGGATATACGGAACTCCGGGAGCACGGGCGATCAAGGAGCGATTCAGCAAATGATGGCAACCCATGAGGATGGACACCTCAAGATGTATGTGATCTGGAAGACTTTGTGCCTGCGTAAACAGTATCCTGAGCTTTTTCGGCGGGGTGAATATCTGCCGGTGGCTGTTCATGGCTCGAAAGCAAATCACGTCCTCGCTTTTATTCGCAGGTTCGAGGATACGGAAGCTCTGGTGGTTGTCCCTCGGCTGGTCTCTGGCTTGCTCGGTGAAAAAGACAGCCCTCCAATCGGATCCGAAATTTGGAAAGATACACACCTGCTGCTGCCTGCTTGCAATTGTTCCAAGGTCTATCGAAACGTTCTTTCCGGCGACTCAACCCAGTTGCAAAAAGCTGGAGAGAATGTGAGATTGGACATCTCAACCACTTTCGAACCGCTGCCCTTAGCTCTTCTTTTTTCCACAGAAAATTCACTGCATTTGGCGTAACTACGGGAAGCTACCTAAGGAATCCTCCGTATGGACTGGGGAGTTTGACTGGGTTAGATTGCTACTTAGATGTTTCCTACTGCAGGGTTTCCTTCTGCATTTTGAGGTGTTTATGTCTCCTGCACACCCTTCAAATTTGAAAGTTGAAAACTGGCGTGAGCTATATACCGCCGCCTTATTTGAGTCAGATAAAGGACGGGTGCCAAAACGCATCGCCGATGCCGAACAAGCTATTGTAGCCAGAGCCGGGGAACTCTTTTTGGCCGCCAGCGACACGATCGAAGAGGATCAAGCTTTAGATGATGCCCTGTATGCCCTGCGCGCTCTGCAAAACTGTCTGCAATTGCAAACGGCAGCCGCCTAGCCGAAGCACTTCTCGTTTTTAAATCCTTTCGACCCTTGCGGATATCGGGTCGATGCATGCGGCCCAGAGTACCTATGGCGCAGGATACAGTTCTTAAAGTCAGAGTGTCCTTCAAGTACCGGGACTGCATCCTAATGCAGTGTCGCTTGCGATCCAATTTGTCTGGCTCCTCATTCTTTCCATACCGGTGGCGTGCATCGCCTGGACGGTAACCCATGAAGAGGTTTTTCGTGAGCCCCGCGATTACTGCCAGGAGCAATCGAAAAAAGCACGAACATTTCCTCGCCGTAAGTTTTTCTATTTATTCACCTGCGAATACTGCTTCAGCCACTATGTTGCTGCGGCTTTTCTGATCCTGACGCGCTTCAAAATGCTTTACTACGACTGGCGCGGCTATCTGATCGCATTTTTCGCTCTCGTTTGGATGGCCAACCAGTACATGAGTGTTTATAACCATCTCCGGCTGGATATTAAACACGAACAGGTTCAGATCCACGCCGAGCAGAATGAAAGTCTTCCGCGAGAACGCAAAGCGGCCTGATGATTTGCGGGCTGGTCTACTTCAAGACGCGATGCCCGGCTTGCTTGCTAGCTGGGCGGAGTGAATGATTTCGCTCGCGGCTCTTCGTCCGCTGGCGATCGCTCCGTGCACCGTACCGTTGTGGCCTCCGAGATCGGTGGCTTCGCCGGCAAAGAACAACGTATCCTGGACCGGCATTGCGAGGGCTTCCGGCGCATCACGTTGGCCCGCCTTTCCGTAGCTATACGCTCCGCGAGAGAACGGGTCATTTTGCCAATCGTGAAAGTAGGCGTGCTCCAGTAGACCTTCGAGTTCTTGAGCACTCAGTCCCAAGAGGCGATGAAGCGTGTCGATACTTTTCTCTACGACGAAGGACTCGCTCTTGCCGGACAACCTCTCGGCGCAGTGAAAAGGCGCCCAGCCGGTGAGAATCGGTAATTTCTTCGGCATGGTCGTCCACCACGTGGGGAACCAGTCATCGTCAGAGAAAAGAAAACTCATTCCATCCATGGTCTTGGAACTCTTGTCGCGAAACTTATCGTGAAACTTCGGAAGATCTTCCCAGAATCGGCGGCGGAATCGCAAAGTAAGGCGAATGACCTTTCCCATGATCACATTGTGGATGGAATCTTGTTTCTGCTGAGGAAGTTCTGGACTGAACCGGATCGCGCCATTTTTCTCAGGAGAAGCCTGCAGTACGCCGAGTGGCACCGTGATTAGGACGCGCGCAGCGGCCAACTCGGCCGTACCAGTCGGACATCGAGCGCTGATGTTCGCCTGGCCGGGACGCCACTGAACCGTGCCTACAATCGTATTTTTCTGAAGGGGAATGACGCGGTCGTCCAACTGTTGCTGGAAGATTGCGATCAGGTCCGTGTATCCATGTTGGGAGCGAAAGGAGCGATCCCCTTCGATCTTTTCTTCGGCGCGCATTCCCTTCACCAGCCAATGCACACCTACCAGCGCGGGATCAGCCGCGTTGAATCCTGTGATGTAACTTGTTGCCCATTCCTGTACTCGCTGGGTGCGGGGATTGATGTTCGCCTTGGAATTGTAGCTTCGCAGAAAATCCAGAAAAGACTCATCCGGCTTCTGATCATCCATCTTCTGAAGAATGTCATCTACATCAGAAAAGAAGTCGCAGGATTTCAGCTGATCTTCATCGAGACACCAGTTGTCGCCATCCACCTCGTGGATTGGAATTTTTTGACTATCCAGCAGTTCCAATATTTCAGGAGGCTTCCCGTGGATGAATTCCGCGCCAAGCTCGATGGGAGAGTGAGATGCAGGATCGAGCAGCGTGAATATGCGTCCGCCGATGCGGTCACGCGCCTCGAGGATCGTGACGCTCAGTCCTGCCTTTTGCAATTCCACAGCAGCGGAGACACCGGCTGCGCCGGCTCCAATTACGATCACGTCTTGCTTTTTTGAGTCGGCCTCTTCCACAACAATTCTCTTTCAGCACGGTGTGGGTTACCTGGTCGTGGACAACTCGGACGCATGCCAGATGTCATTGAGCCGGCTGCACTGACTTCAGGTAAGCGACAACAGCTTGAGCATCCTGCGGCGTCATGCGGAACTGAGGCATCGGTTGGCGCAAGTACGTTCCCGTTTTCCAGATTCCTGTCGTCAGCAGCTTCACCATCTCGTCGTCAGTTCCGGGTAATACTCCAGCAATCCTGGGCGCTTGCAGAGGCCAATCTTCGATCGGTTCAGCGGATTTTAGCCACACCGGAGCGCCTTGGAGCCAGTGGGCGCGGTCGGCGTTGCCTTTGTTATCGTGCGGGGTGTGGCATTGCCCGCACCTCGAAAGATCCTCAACGATATACTTGCCCCGAGCCTCGCCGCCTTCACTCCCCTGGCGATCGGTTGGTCGAGCTTTCTGGGCCACGGCCAAGCTTGCGACAATCCCAACTAGCAGCACCAATGTAGAGACGTAGCCGATAAGCCTCAATTTCCCGAACCACCGCATTTCCATTGGTTGATTGGTGTCCATAGAGGGTTGGCCTTGTATGTTTCTGAGATGAGACGGCTTCGGTTGGATCCGTCTCCATCACTATAGCCGCCCCAAGAAACCTTGCCAATGTTTTCGGCATCTTGTGTGAGGGCCGTTGCGTCCAGAGGGCAGGGCTGTCATACTCCTAAGCACCTTTTTGGGGCGCCGTCCCTCCAGTAAGGAATGACGCTGGGAGACGGCCGCAAGCAGCATGACGAAACATCAAAACTTCTGGTCGGGATGGCAGGAACGCATCTCGGCGCTCCGCAATGTGCCCGCCGTCCTTAGGATCGTATGGGACGCCGGTCCCGGGGTCGTTCTTTTCGGGCTCATTGCGCGCGTATTCGCGTCGGTTTTACCCGTTGGGCTTCTGTGGATTACCAAGCTCATTATTGATGGCATCAACAATGCTGTCCACGCTCACCAAGCGGTGAAGCCCGGATTCTGGTGGTTGGTGGTCGCAGAATTCTCGCTGGCTGTTCTGAACAGCATTCTTCTCCGGACAATCGACTACTCGGATGCGCTACTGGGCGATAAGTACACCCGGTACGTCAGTATCCGGGTCATGAACCATGCGGCAGGATTGGATTTGATCGCCTATGAAGATCCGGTCTTCTACGACCGTCTGGAGCGGGCCAGAGTGCAGGCGACGGACCGACTGGTGATGATCCAGCAGATTGGCCGGTTAGTGCAGCAGGCTATCACGACAATCACCCTCTCAATCTCGATCATGTTGTTCTCTCCGTGGCTTATGCTGCTGCTGATTGCCGGCGTCGTTCCAGCATTCCTTGGAGAAAGCCACTTCGCGTTCCTGGGGTACGCCAAGAATTTCCGGCAGACACCCATGCGGCGCCAGTTGGACTACCTGCGGATCCTCGGCGGAAGTAAGGAGGCGGCAAAAGAGCTGAAGCTTTTTGGACTCAAGGATTTTCTCCGAGGACGATTCACGCGGATATCGGATGAAATCTACGAAGAGAACGTCGGACTGTCACGGCGCAAGCTGATTGCGGGCGCATTACTATCGACAATCGGCACCATGGGCTATTACTCGGCCTATGTATTCGTGATTTGGCGGACCATCGCCGGCGCGCTGACTATCGGAACGTTGACCTTTCTGGCAGGAGCCATTCAGCAGGCGAGCAGTAACATTGAACAAATCTTTTCCACCTTCGCAGGCATCGGCGACCAGGCATTATTCCTCACAGATCTTCTGGCATTTTTCGAAATGAAGCCGACGATAAAGTCAAAACCTAATGCGTTGCCTGCGCCCCGTCCGATTATGCGAGGAGTCGAGTTCCGGAACGTTTCTTTTTCTTATCCCGGGAACTCGCGCCGGGTCCTGGACCGCATCAATTTTCAGTTACATACCAACGAGCGGTTAGCTTTGATTGGCGAAAACGGGCAGGGCAAAACCACTATCGTAAAATTGATTACGCGGCTATACGATCCTACGGAAGGGCAAATTCTGCTGGATGGTATCGACCTTCGTGAATATGATCTGGAGGATCTCCATCGAGAAATCGGGGTCATTTTTCAAGACTTCATGCGCTATGAAATGACGGCCCGGGAAAACATTGCGATTGGACGGATCGACGAGATCGACAACCTCGATCTTCTTAAAAGCGCGGCACAAAAAAGCATGGCGGACGAGACGATCGCGAGACTTCCTGAAGGTTTTGATCAAATGCTGGGCCGGCGATTCGAGCAAGGAGTCGATCTCTCCGGCGGCGAATGGCAGAAGGTCGCGCTGGCGCGGGCCTACTTGCGCGATGCGCAACTTCTGATTCTGGATGAGCCCACCGCCTCACTGGATGCGCGCAGCGAATTCGAAGTGTTTCACCGCTTTTCCGAACTTACCGCCGGCAAGATGGCGCTGTTTATTTCGCACCGATTTTCAACCGTGCGCTCAGCGGACCGCATCCTAGTTTTGGAAAACGGCAAGATTGCAGAGGAAGGCACTCACGACCAACTGTCGAGCCTGGGTGGCCGCTACGCCGAGATGTTCGAAATGCAAGCCTCGAGCTATCGGTAGGTACGTAGAGAATGACACCACAGAGCGGTAATCTCGAACTCGTTACTACAGGACCGAAAGACGTGCCTACACTCCCGACCATGGGACCTGTTGCAGAGGCTTTATCCTCGAGCGCCACCGCGCTTGCGCGATCTCTAGCATGGATGCCCGGGCAACAGGAGTCACGCAACTTTCGCGATCGCTGCGACGCTCTCACCCGCGCGTTTCAACCTCTCCTGCTGTCGCTGGAATCTCGCGCTCCAAAGAACGCCTCCGATGATTTCCGACGTCTGAAGGAAAACATTTTTCTGGTCGGAGGGGAACTACAAGAAACCTGCGCAACGTTCCAGGCCCCTCACAAGCTCCCTCAGGTCCGCACCCCAGACGCCACCATTCTTCCAAGGATAGCGGCATTGGCATCGGATTACTTCGCCGCGGCGGCATACCAGTTCAGTGAAGCGAGCTTCACTTCTTACATTCAGGCATTCCAGGGGGTTACAGTTCTCAAGCTGGCGGAGCTGTGGATGCTGGTGCCGGTGATGAAGCTTGTTCTCCTGGAACACATTGCGGAGCGTGGCCGTCGACTCCTTCAGAATCCCTCATCATCTGACGACGTTCAGGATCTCATCCGCAGTTTGCAGGATATTAAACAGACGTCCTGGAAAGTGATCATTGAGCCGCTCATCTTGTTTGATCAGATCCTGCGGCAAGACCCGGCGGGAGCCTATCCCCGGATGGACTATGAAACTAGGGACCTTTACCGCAAGCAGTTGGTCAATATTGCGGACCGGTGCGATTGTTCCGAGATAAAGGTGGCCGGAGAGGTGCTCGCGCTGGCCCGTCAGGCGCAACTCAGCGGGCACCAGGATCCGCGGGTCACTTTACGTGATTCGCATGTGGGGTCTTACTTGCTGGCCGAAGGCAGTTCTATCCTCCGGAAGAAAGTCGGCTACCATCCTCCGCTCGGTCAACGTTTGCGCATTTTCCTGATGGAGCACCCGGATGAGTTTTATCTCCCAGGGATCGCCGCCCTCACCTTCGCCATCGTGTGGGGCATTGTTGTACTGCTGACGCCTCCCAGTACTTCATTGTGGTTGGTTTTGCTTGCGATCATCGCGGTCTTATTGCCGAGTTCACAGAGTGCGGTCCAAATCATGAACTATCTGGCAACTCTGTTGTTGCCTGCGCAGACCTTGCCGAAGCTGGATTTCTCGGAGGGCGTTCCAACCGACTGCGTGTCTTTGGTGGCAATTCCGACCGTGTTCATGAGTGAAAAACAAGTTCGTAAGCTCGCCGACGACCTGGAGGTTCGCTACCTTGGCAACCAGGACCCGAACATCCACTATGCGCTGCTCTCGGATTTGCCCGATTCTCCCGCGGAGCCGCGAGAAAACAGCCCGTTAGTGGACTTGGCTTCGGATCTGATTCGCGGGCTGAACGAAAAATATGCAGCAGAGGGAATGGGTTCTTTCTTTCTGTTCCACCGTCACCGCGTTTATAACCCGCGCGAACGACTTTGGATGGGCTGGGAACGCAAACGCGGAAAATTGATGGATCTGAACAATCTGCTGCGCGGCAAGTTTGACAGTTTTCCGGTTAAGGTCGGCAATCTTTCCGTGCTCTCGAGTGTCCGCTTCGTCATTACGCTCGACTCTGATACTGAATTACCGCGAGGATCGGCAAGCCGCATGGCCGGAACTTTAGCGCACCCTCTGAACCAGGCCATCATCGACCCGGAGAAAGGCATCGTGGTTGCGGGCTACGGCATTCTGCAACCCCGGGTCGGCGTCAGCGTGCAGAGTTCGGCACGATCCAGACTGGCCAGTATTTATTCAGGACAAACTGGCTTTGACATCTACACTCATGCGACCTCCGATGTGTATCAGGATCTCTACGGCGAAGGGATTTTCGTCGGAAAAGGAATCTACGAAGTTGAAACTCTGCACCGTGTTCTTGATCGCCGGTTTCCGCGCAATGCCTTGCTGAGTCATGACCTTGTAGAAGGAGCTTATGCGCGGGCGGGTCTGGTCAGCGACATCGAAGTCATTGAGGATTATCCCTCCCATTACAGCGCCCATAATCGCCGAAAGCACCGCTGGATGAGGGGCGACTGGCAGATTGCCGGATGGTTGCTCCCGCTTGTTCCTGAAGAATCTGGGCACCTCGTGCCCAACCCGCTTTCGATGGTCTCCAGGTGGAAGATCCTCGATAACCTGCGGCGTAGTCTAGTTGAGCCTGCGACTTTCACCCTATTCCTGCTTGGTTGGTTGTGCCTGCCAGGGCAGGCTCTATGGTGGACTGTAGCTACACTTACCATTCTTTTCCTGCCGGCTCTGTTCCAGCTAGGCTTTGATCTGGTACACGCCGCGACATCGGGCAGAAGATCGATGGTTCGGGACGCCTTCGATTCCCTCCTGAACGCCAGCATTGCCAACTGGTTGACGGTTACCTTCCTGGCCCACCAGGCTCTGCTCTCCATGGACGCGGTGGTGCGAACCATGGTGCGTCGCCTGATCACGCGACAGAGACTGCTGCAATGGGAGACCGCGGCTGAAGCCGAGCTTGCCGGAGATAAACGCAGCACGCTGGACATTTACCTGAACTGGACTCCAGTCCTCGCGCTGGTTTTAGCTTTGCTGGTCTGGATCGTGCGTCCGGGTGCTCTGTTCGCGGCACTCCCGATACTTCTGTTGTGGGCGTGCAGCAAGCCAATTTCGTGGTGGCTGAACCGTCCGCCGGGCGCTCCCCGCAAAGAAGCCTCGGAACGCGATCGATGGCTGCTGCGCGTCTCCGCGCTTCGCACTTGGCGGTATTTCTCTGAGTTCAGCACGGAAGAACACCATTGGTTGATTCCTGACAATGTGCAGGGAGAGGACACCAAGGTCGCGCCTCGAGTTTCTCCCACCAATTTAGGATTGCTGCTTAACGCGCGGCAAGTGGCATGCAGATTTGGCTACCTCACGGTGCCGGAGTTTTCTCAACAGACCTTGCGAACCCTGGCGACGGTCTCACAACTGCAGCGGGAGCGTGGGCACCTGCTCAACTGGTATGACACTCGATCGTTAGTTCCGCTCTCGCCGGCTGTTGTTTCGAGCGTCGATAGCGGCAATTTGCTGGCTTCGCTCTGGACCCTTCAGCAGGGATGTCTCGACCTTCTTGAACAACCACTCGTATCGATTGGATTGGCCGACGGTCTGCTGGATCATCTGCTTTTGCTCTCCAGTCTCAAGGCCATCCCCCGGCGAAAAAGTTCGCAGATCGGAAAAGCTCTTCGCAAAGAGGACTGGCTGCAATATGTTCTCGATGTCCCCGACGCGGTGCTGCGGGATCTTCACCATTCCTCCGCCGCTGCACCAAGCAGAGATACAGTCTGGTTTCAAGAACAGGCAGAAGAACGCATCCGGCAGGTGTGCCGGACTGTGCAACTTTACGCTCCCTGGCTTCTTCCGGAATATGCGTCTGTGATGAAGGATCTGGCCATTCATGCGCAAGAACAGCAGGTCGTAACTCCCGTGCTCGCGCAGATGCCGAAGTTTATCGATAGCCTTGCCAACCATCTCCGGTTGGTATTGGACTCGACCGAACTCGGAGAGGAAGAAAGCCTGTTTCGCGAACTGCTGGACCAGTTGCCCGAGGCGCGCTCGCGAGTTTCCCGTCTTATCGAAGATCTTAAAAAAATATCCAGCCAGTGCGGCACTCTCGCGGACGAAATGGATTTCGCGTTTCTGCTCAATCGGAACAGGGGTCTATTTTCGGTGGCCTTCGAGGTCGATAAGCAGCAGAACCATCCGGCCTGTTACGACCTTCTGGCGAGTGAAGCGCGCATCGCATATTTTATTGCCATCGCCAAGGATGACATACCGCAGGATAGCTGGTTTCAGCTCAGCCGGCCTCCAGTTTATGTGGAAGGTAACGCCGGTCTGCTTTCGTGGACGGGCACGATGTTCGAATATTTGATGCCGACACTGTGGATGCGCCTCTACCCAAACACTCTACTGGAGCGCGCCGCGGAAGCAGCCGTGCAGGCGCAACGAGCTTACGCGGCCGACAAGGGCGTGCCCTGGGGCATTTCCGAATCTTCCTCCAGCAAAAGGGATGACGCCGGGAACTACGATTACTTCGCTTTCGGAGTGCCTGCGCTGGCCATATTTAAACCCGATCACGACGGCCCCGTGATCTCGCCCTACTCAACCTTCCTGGCTCTGGATATCGATTCCACGGCGGCGTTGCGCAATCTTCGCCATATGCAACGCAAGGGCTGGTTGGGAAGCTACGGCTTCTATGAGGCGCTGGATTTCAGTCCTAGCCGCCGTTCGCCTCGCGGCTTTGAAGTAGTGCGGTGCTGGATGGCCCATCATCAGGGCATGAGCCTGCTCTCTATTGCCAATTTCCTGGACGATCAAGTGGTGCAACGCTGGTTTCACAGTCATCCTCGAGTGCAGGCCACGGAGTTGCTGTTGCAGGAAAAGCCGGCTGCTCACGTGGGTTCGCAAAAGTCCCGCGCCAAAGTAGCATGAACTTAACCAATCGATCGCGGAAGCATTAAGAAATCACTGTATCTCCCGTCGTTTACCATATGCGGCATTGGCACACATTCGCTCTTGCACTTCTCTTGACGTTCACTTCAAGTGTCTCTCCAGTTGCCGCGCAGGCGCATTCCCCCTCGGTACAATCTGACTCCGCACGCTCGGAACCAGCATCAGGAGTTCTCGTGCTGGATGCAAAGGCAGCTTCCCATCCTTTCCCTCACTTCTGGGAACAAATGTTTGGATCAGGGCGCGCCATTCTGAGCCTGCGGGATAGCTATCGCAGCGACCTGCGAACGGTGAAGCAAAGTACCGATTTCAAATATGTTCGTTTTCACGCGATTTTCGACGACGAGGTTGGTATTTACAGCGAAGACGCGCAGGGACATCCGGTTTACAACTTCTCCTACATTGATCAAATCTACGATGGCTTGCTGGCCAACGGCGTGAGGCCGTTTATCGAGATCAGTTTTATGCCCAACCAACTCGCGGCCAGCCGCACGCTTCATCCTTTTTGGTACCACCCGAATGTCGCTCCGCCAAAAGATTGGAATCGGTGGGACGACCTCGTCAGTGCCTTCGCGCAACACCTTGTCGAGCGTTACGGAATCGACGAAGTTTCGCAGTGGTATTTCGAAGTTTGGAATGAGCCCAATCTTGATTTCTGGGCGGGCCAGCCAAAGCAGGAGACCTACTGGGAGCTATACGACCAAACCGCCGCGACCCTCAAGAAAGTGAGCCCAAGACTCCGCGTTGGCGGACCGGCAACAGCACAAGCGGCATGGGTTGACGCCTTCATCCGCCATTGCGCCGAAAAACAAATTCCAGTGGATTATGTCTCGACCCACGTTTACGCCAACGATACGGCGCAAGATATCTTTGGAACCCAGGAAAATATTCCTCGTGACCAGATGGTGTGCCGCGCCGTGGAGAAAGTGCACCGGCAGATCAAATCGTCGCGGATGCCAAGCCTGCCGCTGATCTGGAGCGAATTCAACGCAAGCTACAAGAATGAGCCCGACGTCACGGATGCGACTTACATGGGACCTTGGCTCGCCGATACCATCCGCCAGTGCGACGGGTTGGTCGATTCAATGTCCTACTGGAGCTTTTCCGATGTCTTTGAAGAACAGGGCGTCGTGAGAACACCGTTCTACGGAGGCTACGGGCTCATCGCCGAGGATGGCATTCCGAAGCCGGCTTTCAACGCCTTCAAACTTCTCCACAAGCTGGGGGATGAACGTCTGCATCTCGATTCGGATTCCGCTGTGCTGACCCGCAGAAAAGACGGCACGTTAGTTCTGGCGTTGTGGAACTATGCAGAGCCGGGACAATCGGGCCCGTCGAAGACAGTCAGGTTACGGCTGAAGGGCGCGAATCCGGCGCATGCTCTCATCTGGCGCGTGGACAGTGCGCACGGCGATGCGAATCCGGTTTTTCAGAAGTTGGGAAATCCTCGCTATCCTTCGCAAGCGCAGATCAAAGAACTTCAGCATGCCGCAGACCTACCTGAGGCAGACAGGGGTCATCTCGAAAATGGCGAACTGACAGTCACCCTGCCCAGCCAAGGGCTAGCTGTAATCGAACTCAACTAAATCCTAAAGACCGCAAGAAGATCCCCTCGACGATTGCAAATGATCGCCGAATGATTGGCCGATTAGGATAGATATTTCTTAAAGCCGGCCCGATCCATCCCGCGCTGCGCTTCCTGATTTTTCATGAACGTATTCCAGACAAATCCAGTGCGGACGTTTTCAGCCATCAGCATGGTGATTCCCGTATCGATGCCAACTGCGTCGGTGTCATACCAATTCTTCAACGGATTGAAGGCGTTGACAAATCCGTAGCGGCACCACGCCTTGGGATAATGATCTCTGATATTTCTGAGCACCCGGATCACCGCCTGCGGCAAGAATGGCAAGGAACCAGCTGAGGCGCTGGGCACGACAGTTCCGTCAATTGGCCCCATCGTCGGCGGACCTCCCCAAATCACGTAGCCCTTTTGCGAATCGGAGGCGGAAATTCCCCACAGATCGTCGCTGTAATCAGAAAATTGTTTTCCCAGTTCCAGGCAGAAATGGCGGTGAGCATCTGTAGCCAGTATCGAGTTTTCGAAGTAGTCGGCGTATTGGTCTCTTTTCCCGCGAAAATCGAACCAGGCTTGAGAATATTGATGCACAAATAATGGCGCGAACGAACCAATGTATCGAATGCCGTCATATTCAAATCTGGTACGCTTCCACGCATTCCAGGCTTGCGCCGGCAGGGGATGAGGAAGCGATCCCAGGCCGAGAAGATAGATCATCATCATCTCGCTGTAGTAATCCCATCGATAGGGAAGAAAGCCAAATTCGGGAGTCCAGCCGTGCGGCAGAAGGGACGTATCCTCGGATAGCCAACTCCAGTCCACCCGGTTGAAGATCTGGTACGCCAGAAGACTGATCTCGGAATGCATTTCGAAATGGCGCCGGCAAGTGAGAAGTCCGCAGAGCAGGATGGCCGTGTCGACCGACGACACTTCGGAATCCCAGACTCGCTCGCCGCTATTGATATCGGCAAAATGGTAGAAGAATCCGCGATGCGTGGGCATCTTCTTCCAGAGAAAACGCAAAGTTGCCAGAACGCGATCGCGAGCCTCGGCTGAAGAGATAAAATTGCGTTTTTGCGCGATGCAGAGGGCTGTCAACCCAAAGCCTGTAGCCGCGATGCTGGCCACGGAGGAGTTGTCGTTCTTGGTCACATTGCTGCGATCTCTAACCAGCCCAGTTTCCAGGCCTGCCTGATCCCAGAAGTACTGGAAATTCAGCTTTTCCAATTCGTCCAAAAATGCGTCGTCTTCGGGCGAAAGAGGGATGGATCCTGCGGTCAGCGTCGAACCCGTCTGTTGCGGGGCGGCCGACAGCAATGAAATGATCTTCCCGTGCTCAAACACCTCCAGCAGGCTCAGGCCGCCGATCTGAAAAAGGAGCTTTCTCCGGGAAAGCCGGTTCACAGCAAGGTTCTTTTCTTTCATGCGCATCAGTTGATTTTAGATTCCCCCATACCAAGGCGCGAAGATGAGTTCGGCCACCGCCGCCCTCTTTCTTCGTGCAATTTGCCCTACTGCAAACTTGCTATCCAGGAAATGCGTCCTAGAATGTTAAGCATATGGTGACGCAATGACTAGAGGCAAGACCATCGCCACGTGGACAATCCTGAGCGTCGTTATTCTGGCATCGGTGATAACCGTTGCCCTGCGCCACCGGCGCCGGCCGGTGACGCTGCGCGGTGCAGTTTTACGCCAAGACCCCGATCCCAATCGGCAGTTGCCGCTGGCGGATGTCCAGATCACCGCCATCAACGCTCTGGGGAGTGCTACATCCAAAACCGATTCTTCCGGTTTGTTCGCTCTTACTTTGCCGAAGGGATTACGGCGGCGTCAGGAAGTCGTCCTGCAATTCCGCCACGAGGATTACCAACCGCTGGACGTGAACGATTTTATTGGAGACAAGATCTATATCGCCCGCATGACCCCCACCCGTCAGGACACGGTCGCCGAATCCCGAACCGGATCTGCCATCTCAAATACGCGAATTCGATACTCGGTGAAGGCCACAACCGAGGCAAACATCGGGAGTGCAGTAAAAACGTTCGAGGTGGTAAACACGGGAAACACTCCGTGCAACGATCACCCCCCATGCGCCCCTGGCGGAAAGTGGAAAGCGATGCTGGGCTCTCTCTCGCTGGATGCGGGCGAAGGAAATGAGTTTCGCAATGCTAGAGTTTCTTGTATTGCCGGGCCGTGTCCATTCACGAAGATCGCGGTGGAAACCTTCTCTCAGGAGCGGCGGCATTTTACTGCTACGGTTCTTAATTGGTCGGATACGGTCACTTTCCTGGTGGAGGCTGAAGTGGTTCATCCCATGACCAGTGACATGGTGCGCGAAACCTTTCCCTTTATTTCCGGCCGGGATTTGAACTTTAGTTTGCCTGCCTTGGCGGAAGGTCCGAGCATCGAGGCGGAAGTCGCAGGAGAACCCATTGTCTTCCCGCTCGGCCCCGATCTGTTCTTGCGCTGGGCGGATTGCCACATGGTCGTCGATCGGGACCAATCCAAGAACTATCGATGCGAACTGAAGCCTGGATATCAGTTTCGGTAACGGCCAATCTTCCAACCTGGCATTTGTCGTCGTCTTGAATGTCCTCAATCAGTAATTTCGATTGGACCCACAACTGTTTGTCCACCTAAAGTATGAAAAAGATTAGGCGCCGGCACGTTACGGAAGTCATGGGTGAAGATGTGCTCTGACCAAACGGGGTGCGGTGCTACAGATCTCATCTGCGATAATGGACATACAAACGTCTTTCCAAGCAATTTGGGGAAAACTAGATAAATATTCCGCGGGAGGACTGATCAACCCTTCCGTGGGTTTGAATCTAATGACACCGGAGCCTGCAATTGGAAAAGAATCCTGTCGAAATTCAGGAATTAAATTTGACCCAGCGCGTACGCGAGATACCAGACGTTCTCACTCTGGAGGAAATCGCCAACCTGGCGGCGGAAGAGGGACAACCTGCCGAGACGCTGATGAACGTCGTCGCACTCATTGCCAAGCGCTTCGATACTGAAGTTTGCTCGGCTTATCTGCTGGAGCCTGATCGAGCCAACCTAGTGCTCGCCGCAACGGTCGGCCTGCGCCGCGAGTGCATCGGACATTTGCGAATGGCAATTCACGAAGGACTCGCAGGCCTGGTCGCGGAACAGGTGCGCCCGGTAGCCGTGGAACAGGCACTCACTCACCCGCGCTTCAAGTACTTCCCGGAAGCCGGCGAAGATGATTACCAGTCATTTCTAGGAGTTCCACTCATCGACCGGGGAGTTCTGCAAGGCGTTCTGGTAGTGCAAACCGTGGAGCCTCGCGTTTTTCGCGAGGACGAGATTCACATGCTGACCGAA
Source organism: Candidatus Sulfotelmatobacter sp. (assembly GCA_049588915.1). GTDB lineage: Bacteria > Acidobacteriota > Terriglobia > Terriglobales > Acidobacteriaceae > Sulfotelmatobacter. Next base: position 9,174 of record JBAVZU010000369.1, on the reverse strand, counting down.
GCCGCAGCCCAGGTTGGGCCGGTAGTGAGCGAAGCCCGTACGCTCGATCGATTCATCGCTCCCGCCCAGGAGCGCCTTTGGTCGCTGGCTCGCAACTTGTGGTGGAGTTGGGATCACGATGCCGGCAGTTTGTTTCGGGATATCGATCCGATCCGCTGGAGGCAGCTGAACCAGAATCCAATTTCCTTGCTGGCGGAATTTCCTCTGGCAAAACTCGAAAGGCGCGCCACGGAACTGGTATTGCACAGTCGCGTCAACTACGCCTACCGGCGTCTGCACGAATATCTGCGAGCGGACCGTACCTGGGGAGCACGGCACGCCGGCGTCTTGCGGCCGCGTCCCGTGGCATATTTTTCGGCGGAATTTGGAATTCACGAATCGCTTCCCGTTTATTCCGGCGGACTGGGCGTTCTTGCCGGGGACCACATCAAAAGCGCATCCGATCTCGCCATCCCGCTCGTCGGCATCGGTTTGTTCTACGGGCAAGGATATTTTCGTCAGCGTCTCGACCAGAACGGCTGGCAGCAGGAAGAGTATCTGGAGACGGACGTCAATCAATTGCCCTTGGAGACGGCCATCGGCAAGAACGGCCGGCCGGTGGTGGTACAAATCCAGACTCGCAGCGGTTCAATTCACGCAAAAGTATGGCGAGTGGCGGTGGGACGTTGCGATCTTTTTCTGCTTGACTCGGATGTTGAGGGCAACGCCGCGGATGACCGCAAGCTGACCTCCCGCCTTTATGGCGGAGACGCGAGAACTCGCATCCGGCAAGAATTGCTGCTCGGAGTCGGCGGCTTCCGGGCTCTCAAAGCCATGGGCATCACCCCGGGGGTTCTTCATCTGAATGAAGGCCACAGCGGATTTGCCGTGTTAGAGGCAATTAATTCGCGAATGCAGGAGGAAGGCATCGCCTTCGACAGTGCCGTCTCTCGGGTGTCGCGGGGGGTTGTTTTCACCACTCACACCCCCGTGCCCGCCGGCCATGATCGCTTTGACGCCGATCTCGTCGAAGAACATCTTGGACCTTTGCGTGAAGGCCTGGGACTTTCCCCGGAAAGCTTCATGGGTTTGGGACGCGAAAGGCCGAGCAACCTGCAAGAAACATTTTGTATGACCGTGCTCGGCCTTCGATTCTCGCGCCGCGCCAATGCGGTCTCTGCGCTGCACGGCGAAGTTTCTAGGGCGATGTGGACTGGGCTATGTCCGGGCAAGCCCGAGGATGACGTCCCGATTGGGCATATCACCAATGGAGTTCATGTTCCATCGTGGCTGGCGCCGCAGATGTTTCGCCTCTACGACCGCCATTTGGGCACGAACTGGCACGCGCACAGCAGCGAGGCGCGCATCTGGGAGGGCATTGAAGACGTGGATGACGGGGAACTCTGGGAGACGCACCTTAACCTGAAATCGCGGCTTCTCGATTTTGTGCGACGACGCGCGGTGGAGCAAGCCGAGCGTCGCCTGGAGACGCGAGAAGCTTTGGTGAGACTCGGGAAGGTGCTGAGTCCAGATGCACTCACCATCGGATTCGCCCGTCGCTTTGCGACCTATAAGAGAGCGAACCTGCTGCTTCGGGACATAGAGAACCTGGCGTCCATGGTGAACGATCCCAAGCGCCCGGTGCAATTTGTTTTTGCTGGCAAGGCCCATCCGAACGACGAACCGGGCAAGAAGCTGCTGCAGCAAATCGCCGAGTTGATGCGCAATTCCCGCTTCGCCGATAAATTCGTCTTTGTTGAGGACTATGACATCAACGTCGGACGTTATTTTGTGCAGGGCGTTGACGTGTGGCTGAATAATCCTCGGCGTCCGCTCGAGGCATCAGGCACAAGCGGACAAAAGGTCGTTCTGAATGGTGGACTCAACCTTTCGGTGCTCGATGGGTGGTGGGCAGAGGCATATGACGGCATGAATGGATTCGCCATCGGCACCGGTCGAACCCATTCCGACATGAACGTTCATGACACCCGCGACGGCGAAGATTTGCACCGGACCCTCCGGGAAGAAGTGATCCCGTTGTATTACCAGCGTGATCGCGACGGTTTGCCGCGCGGCTGGATCAAGCGCATGAAACGCACTATCCGCACGCTGGGCTGGCGCTTCAACGCCGATCGCATGGTGATGGATTACACGCTCAAGTGCTACGTTCCCGCAGCCGGAGGCACATCCAGCGATATGAGATCCGCGTGGTAAGGTGGGATCGGAGGGGTTTAAGGATTTACAGAAATGGAGCTGAGCAGACCTGCCGCGACGCGACCCTCTATCAGAACCCCTTATTTCTTCGGCTCCGCAAACACGCGCCAGTAGCCCTGTTTGGAAAACTCTTCCACGGTGAATGTGAAGCGGTTCTCTCCCAGAGGCATAAATTCTTCTTGCAAGCGTGCCAATTGCTGTTTGTCGTATAAGTCATAACCCGCGTCCTCGGGCTTCACCATCTTGTAAAGAACCTGGGCGGCGATTCCTACGTCCGGCCCGTGTTCCACCCTGCAAAGTTTGATGTCTTGAAGCACTTTGTATGTTGGCATGGGTACCCCGGCTCACTCCCCGAGCGGGCGGCCTTCTGCGTCGGCGGTTGTGAGCCAACTTTCATCGAGAGACTGCGGACCAAGTGGACGAGGCTCCGGGTGATTGAGAGCCCGTCGTCACCCTCCATCGATCAGAATAAGTCGCCGTGGACGGGCAGCACAAGGTTACGAGAGGGTGTATTGGCGAAGTCGCTTAGTGGGTGAAAAGTCGAGCAAATCGGAAGGCGGAAATCCAGAATCGCCCAAAGCGCGTAAACAGTGGTGAAAAGATGGAGCCGACGAGCGGACTTGAACCGCTGACCTGCCGATTACGAAGCCGCGAGCCACAAAGGGTGATGCGGTCCACACCAATATTGCGGTCACGCGAGCGTCGATTTGTGGTTGTGCGCACGCGGAGATCACTGCACACTCACTTCAGGACGGCGAAACATTCAAACGGAAATCTACAAGCCGTGGGACTGGGGAGCACCGCCATGATCGAAAGTATGCCACCGCGTCTAGACAATCGAATTCCTCAACCCGTTTCGGGATGCATTGTTGACAATGATCGTCGGATGTCCAGGCGTCCTAACGGAGGGCTCGTTCACGGGATTCTTGAAGTGGGAGCCCAGCCTAGGTCCTCGGCCATGACCAGCGCCGGTCTCACTAAACGACAACAGTGCGCAACTGAGGCGGAACTGACACAACGCGTTCTTGCAGAACAGAACGATGCGTTTTACGAACTTGTGCGCCCTTACGAACGGGCAGTGCTTATGGTCGCCGAAGGAATCCTGCACAACGAAGCCGACGCAGAAGAGGCTGCCCAGGAGGCCATTCTGAAAGCATTTACAAATCTAGCCAAGTTCCGCGGTGACTCGAAATTCAGCACTTGGCTATTCCGAATCGCCACCAACGAAGCTCTCATGAAGTTGAGAAAGGAACACCGTAAGCTTCACGATTCGCTGCACGACGGACGCCAGGACGGGGATGGCGATTACATTCCCCGGGACTTCACGGACTGGCGGGAGATTCCCTCTGAGACGCTTGAGAGGAAGGAGTTGCGGCAAGCGCTTTCCCTTGCGCTGGCCTCTCTACCGTCGAAGTATCAGTTAGTGCTTGTCCTGAGAGACGTGCAGCACTTCACCATCGCGGAAACCGCCGACGCCCTCGGAATTAGCGAAAGCGCGGTGAAAACACGCCTGCTGCGCGCCCGCCTGCAGATGCGCGACGCCCTGGCACCGGGGATGGACGGGAGTTGGGCCACTGGTCAGCGGGGATACAGGCAAGTGAAGGCCAGATGCCGGCAACCAGTTATCACGCGCCCTTGCGGACAACCTCATATCGCAGGCAACAATCAGGAATTTGAAAAACTCATGAGCGAGATTCAAGGAGGATAACAATGAGTAAGGCAACTTCCACCCTAAAGCGCAGCGCCTTGGACCCAGGATCATCGCAGGAAGTTACCAGTGAGCCCCGTGCTATCCCTCTTCGTACGTCCGTCCACAAAATCGAAGCCGACGGTGTTCGAATTTTTTATCGGGCGGCGGGCATTACATCGGCTTCAGTCGTCCTCTTGCTGCATGGCTTCCCATCGTCATCCTTTATGTTTCGCGAACTTATTCCCCGTCTCGCCAGTGATTACCGCGTAATTGCTCCGGACCTGCCTGGCTTCGGGTTTACCGACGTTCCTGCCGAACGAAAATATACGTACTCGTTCGACGCATTGGCCAAGACCATCGAGGCCTTCACGAAAGCGCTCAAAATTGACCGCTATGCAATCTATGTATTCGATTACGGGGCACCGACAGGTTTCCGGCTGGCAATGGCTCACCCCGACCGCATCACCGCGATCGTTTCACAGAACGGGAATGCTTATGACGAAGGCCTCGGCGATGCCTGGGGCCCGATCCGGAAATATTGGGCTGAGCCAACTGCAGAAAATCGGGAAGTCCTGCGAAAAAATATTCTGACCTTCGAAGGAACGCAGTGGCAGTACACGCACGGCGTAAGCGATCCAGAGAGCGTTCCGCCCGAGTCATACACATTGGACACAGCCCTGCTGGAACGGCCGGGGAACAAAGACATTCAGCTGGATCTGTTTCTCGATTACGCGTCGAACGTGAAGCTCTATCCGAAATTCCAGGAATATTTCCGTAAATCAGGGACGATGGCATGGCGCTAAAGCTTAACGGCGCACGTCGACTCACGATCGAGGCTTGGGATGCTCTGAAGGCCTCAAAGGGATCTGTCGTGCTGATCTCTGGAAGCGCAGCCTTCGCCCCCAAGCCCGGATACGCGGCAGTCGCGACGATCAACGCAGCCATCAACGCTCTGGCAAAAGCATTCGCAGAGCAAGGAATCAAAGACGGAGTGCAGGTCAACAGTGTATCGCCTGGAGCTGTGATGACTCGACGCCGGCGAGCCTTCTTTGAAAGTTGGGCGCCTGCCCATAATCTCACGGTGGAAGAGGCAATCAAGAAATTTCCTGAGCAAGCTGGCATTACCCGCTTTGGGGAGCCGGAGGAGATTGCCGATCTGATGAGTTTTCTGGTGTCCCCTGCCGCGAAGTGGATGACAGGCGCTTCTGTACGTATGGACGGTGGCGAGATCAAGGGCATTTAGAGCCATGGACGGGGAGCAAGCAATGGAGCGTCGTACGTTTCTGGGTGGCCTAACAGCCACATCTTTCGGGGTCCTGTTGAAGAACGCTTTCGCCGAACGGGTGGGAGCACGAACTGGAGGCGCTTCATCTAGTCAGGATTCTTTCCAGGCTTCTCAAGTCGAGGTTTCAGGAAACACAATATTTGTGCGCCGCTATGGGAATGGGCCGGGCATTTTACTTGTGCATGGCTTTCCGCGTACTAGCCTGATGTGGCGATTCCTCGCTCCAAAACTTGCCGAGAATCACACGGTGATCTGTGTAGACCTGCGCGCTTATGGCCACAGCGGAATACCAACCTCCACAGATGACCATTTTCCTTATTCAAAGCGGGCGATGGCAAAGGAATTGGTCGAGGTGATGGGCAAGCTCGGCTTTCCGACCTTCACATTAATCGGTCACGATCGCGGAGGACGCGTCAGCTACCGTATGGCCTTGGACCATCCGAAGAACGTGGAGCGCCTCGCGGCGTTTGATGTCATTCCAATACTTGAAGCATGGAACCGGTCCGATGCGCGCTTCGCTCGGACCTACTGGCCGTGGATCTTACTCTCGCAGAAACAGCCGTTGCCGGAGAGTTACCTGCTCGGCGCTCCAGAGGCGGTTTTCCATAACCCCTTCGGAGAAGGTTCCTTCGGCCCGGAAGTTCTCGCAGAGTACGCTTCAACCTATCGCGATCCCGCGCGTGTGCACGGCATCTGTGAGGAATATCGAGCCGCAGCAACGATCGATGTCGAACACGATCGCACGGACAAGGAAGCGTCCAAAAGAATCGAATGCCCGATGCTGCACCTGTGGGCGGAGGGTGGTCCGCTCGACACTTTTTATACAAGAGACGGGGGGCCACTGGGCATATGGCGGCAATGGGCTCCGCGGGCGCAAGGGCAGGCGATGAAGGGCGGCCACTTCTTCCCAGAAGAGAACGCTGACGACACCCTCGTTCTGGTCAAACGGTTCCTTTCTGCGTAAGCCATCGCCCGTTTCTCGGTGCCGGCCATTTCGAAACGGACTAGCCCCAGATGCGTGACGTAAAGAAATAAGTAAAGGAGATGAGGAAATGAAAAAGTGGAAGCTTGTTATTCCTATTGCCGCGGTCGCGGCTTTTCTCGCTTGGTATGCATTCCGGCCCGAACGGCTCGTGGTTAATCGACGTGTCGATGAAGCCATGCCAGCCGCGCAAGGTAGCTCGTTGCCGCAACCCCTTATCTCCGGACAGTTCTACAGCATTTTGCATCCGACCGCAGGCACCGCAACTATCTACCGGATGGGAGATGGCAGTCGTGTTCTTAGGTTTACGAACTTCAGCACATCAAACGGCCCTGACGTGCACGTCTACATGGTCGCCTCTGGCGATGCGAAGGATGTAGCAACAGTGCAACAGGCTGGTTTCATCGATCTGGGAGTCATCAAGGGCAACCTCGGCGACCAAAACTACACATTTGGTACCGACTTGGACTTGGCTAAATATCGCGCAGTCTCCATTTGGTGCAAACGATTCAGCGTGAATTTCGGAGCCGCTGCACTGAGACCGACGCAGGCAGCGCAGAATCACTAGGATCGAACCATGATGTAGCGGGCGCTGCGACGGCTTGACTCCGTCGACCTGCGGATTAGCGCGATGGTCGAGTGTCGGGCTAAGAATCCTGGGAGGAAAAACACATGGTGGCATGGGATCGCATGACCCGTCGTAACGTGTTGCGCGCGATACACGAGTACGACCGGCTGGGCCCAGGACAGTTCTTCTCTGAGCATGGTTTCGCCCCTACTACGACCGAGGGTGGGAAGGCCGGCGCCGTAAGAGTGCTCGGCAAACTAGGATTAGCATCGAGAAAAAGCGACAAACATAACGACAAAAGCAGGCTCGCTGGGCATTTGACGGCAATGTGCTCCCCCGGCGCAGCGCAACGACGATGAGACATTGGTCGTGCTCCAACGCGAACATCAATTCGTGTCGATATCGGCTTAGCAGAAAGGCAGTGATCATGTCGAATCTTAAGGACCGCCTGGAAGAGTTTAAGAAGACATTCGAGTCTGGGGCTCCTCCATACAATGTAACGCCCGAAAGAGTCGCCATGATGCACCGTGCGACGGCTGAGCTCAAGGCATCAGGAATTGAAGGTCGCGCACTGAAAATCGGCGACCGCGCCCCGGACTTCACGCTATTTAATCAGGATCATGTCGAGGTGTCGTCGAAAGATCTGCTTCGACAGGGTCCGATGGTCGTAAGTTTCTTTCGGGGACACTGGTGACCCTATTGCAATATGGAGCTGGAGGCTCTAAAAGAAATTGATTCTGAGGTGCAAGAGCTCGGAGCGCGAATTGTGGTTCTGACTCCGGAACTGGAGCGGTATACCCGCGCGCTCCGCAAAAAGCTGAATCTGCCCTTCGATATTCTCACGGATCTTCATCTCAAGACCGCTGAGCTATTTGGGCTCGTTTTCACTTTTCCGGATTACTTGAGGGACCTCTACAAATCTTTCGGAAGCACGCTCGACAGGTTTCATGACGAATTGGAATACCGCTTGCCGATGCCCGCACGTTATGTCGTCGATTCGAACAATTTGATTCGGGCAGCGGATGTCAACGCCGATTACACGATTCGCCCTGAGCCATCGGAAACGCTGAGACTTTTGAAAGAGATTCTGCGAACTGAGCCAGGTCCTTGAGTTGTAGAGGGAGTGTGGATAACGGCGGCTTTTTGCTCAGGATCAGTCGCCGAGGAGGATGTAGTCAAATGCCCCGACTGTGCTCGCTCAATGTCGGTCTTCCCCGCGAAAGCATTTGGAACAGCAGGACTGTGCGGACAGCGATCTGGATGTTACCCGTCGAGGGGCGACGGATGGTGCGAAAGTTGAATATCGATGGTGACGCGCAGCTGTCGAGGACAACCTTCAGTATATTTCGGAGCACATACACAGGTTCTACCATGAGGTAGTAGCGCCCGAAGAGACCAGACACTAGGATTGGCACTCTTTCGACCTTGCACTTCCCCCCAAGCGAGATCTTATGCAACCGGGTAGAGCGGCTGCAGCAGCAGAGCTTAGAGATTATGATGACATCTTGTCCTGCAAGGCTCGCACTCGCGAGCATGGAAGTCTGGCACCCTTGTTTGCTTTGAATTTCGGAACACCCCAAACCACCAAGCGATATCCCAGCAGTAGCGACAATATCGTCGCATGCTGCAGCGGCTTCCGGACATCCGCCTTGACCAGCCAATAATAATGAATCACACCCGCAACCGCAGTCAGATATATCAACTGATGCAGCCGGTTCCACCGGCGCCCGCCCAGCCGGCGAATCCAGCGAGACGTCGAAGTGATGGCGAGAGGAATTAGCAATATAAAGCCGGTAAAACCGACAGTAATGAATTTTCGCTTAGCGACATCGACGAGCATCTCGTGTAGGTCGAAAAACTTGTCAAGCCAAACATAAGTAAGGAAGTGCAAAGTGACATAGAAGAATGCGAATAGGCCAAACATACGCCGGAAGCGAATGAGCCAGAGTTGGCCTGCGGCGATCGGTAAATGTGTTTTTCGGCCGCGCGGTGCAGTGAACTTGCTGGAAATCGCGATACCGGATTGATCGCGAGAATTTAGACGGCGGAGGCATAGTGAAAAAGCTGATTGTGTTTGATCTCGACGGCACACTTGCCGACAGTAAATCGGCAGTTGACTCAGAAATGTCAGGACTGCTGCATGACCTTCTCGGTATTGTGAAAGTGGCGGTGATTTCCGGCGGCGGTTGGCCGCAGTTTGAAAAGCAACTCGTTTCGAATCTACCCCACGACAAACTCCTGGTGAATCTATCTCTCCTTCCTGCGTGCGGCACAAAGTTTTACCGATACGGGTCAGCAGATTGGAAAAAGATCTATTCGGAAGATTTCACTAGCAGGCTGCTGAAAAATTGATGTTTAGCGTGTTTTTCTTTCGGTTGTTGTTATAGTGGATGATGTCGAACAGTGCGATTTCCGGTTGTTTTTGCGGCCTTTGCTTCTAACTCTGTGCTGCCGCA
>JBAVZU010000368.1:0-12650 GCA_049588915.1 Candidatus Sulfotelmatobacter sp. | reverse complement strand
GTTCAAATCCTGCACGCGATCAAGGCGGGTGCGCGAGGTTACCTGCTAAAAGGAAACGTCCGCACTGAACTGCTGGAGGCCATCCGCACGGTGCATGCCGGGCGCAAGCGAATTCCGCCGGAAATTGCTGCGGAACTGGCCGACCACGCTGCCGACGACGCGCTGAGTTCGCGCGAAATTGATGTCGTTCGTTTAATTGGCGCTGGCAATGCCAATAAACAAATCGCGGATAAGCTCTGCATCGGGGAAACGACTGTCAAGAATCACATCTCGAACATACTTTCGAAGCTGGGCGCCAATGATCGGGCGCATGCCGTTACCATTGCCCTAAAGCGCGGCATCATCGAGCTAGAGGTACCCCAAAAGTAGCACTCAAAAACCCTACTCTTAACCCTTTCGCTGTTCTTCCGAAGGCAAGTAGCATGAGCATGGGAGAACAGATTTGCAACGACTCTTTTCCACATTCGCAGAAGGCTGGCCGGGGGCTGGTCTTCTGCTTCAGCGCACGCTGACGAGCGCGATTCTTATCTACTACGGTGCCTCGCATCTCCTTGAAAGCGTTGGATTGGCGCCGAGGATCCCGTATGCGATCGCGGCGATCGCGGGCGTATTTCTGTTTCTCGGCCTATGGACGCCACTCGCCGGAATCACGATTTCCATCGTTGGGGTCTGGATATTCTTTCTGTGCCCGGCACATTCTCTGACAGCAATCATAGTGGCTGTCCTCGGAGCCAGCGCGGCGATGATCGGACCCGGCATGTGGTCCATTGATGCCAAACTCTACGGCCGAAAGCACCTTCAAGACCCGCGACACTAGACAACTCTCAACCCCCCAAAAGGGTAACCTTCAATCCCCCAAAAGTATGCAATCTCCCTCTCCCGGAAGTACAAGGAAGGGACGCCACCATATTCCCAGTCCACGATCACCCGATCTGACCTTGTGAGCAGACGCGGGTTATTACACACTCACCGCATGAAACAAAGACCTCAGTTGAGTCTCGAATTCCTCTTTGGAGGCGCTTATGTGGAAGATCACAACTCGCGGTTTCACGCTGCAGGAAGTTCTAATTATGGCTGCAGCGAATGTGGCATCCGCCCCGCTGCAGGAAGTTCTAATCATGGCTGCAGTGAATGTTGCGTCCGCCCCGATAGTGACCGACAAAATCGAGCGAACAATCTGGCACAGCCTCGCGCACCGAGATTCAACAGGCTTAAGGAGATTGTCATGGCAAAACTAATTGAGTTCTACGTACCGAAGAGCTTTCGGAAACAGTCAAGGACGGTAGCTCAGCTGCAACTCGGAAAAATCATCGAGTTCTGCCCTCAGACGAAGCGATCGGCTTAGTTGCTATCACTTCCGTATAAGAGTTCGCAAAGCACTGCAAGCGTAAAGGTTCAGGAGGAGACTATGGCGTGCGCGACGATTGAGCTCACAGACCCAGGAAGGCTCGCTGCAAAAAGTTTTCCCAAGGTGACCGAACTCCGAGACCACCAGGTCGATCTAGAACCAGAGATCAACTCCGAGTACTGCTTCGAAGACATTATCGGCAAGAGCGCAGCTCTGCAAAAGGTACTGCAACAAGTCGCGATTGTTGCGCCCACCGACTCGACCGTCCTCCTTCACGGAGAGACAGGAACCGGCAAGGAGTTGGTCGCCCGCGCCATTCACAATCTGAGCTCTCGGCGCGAGCGCACCTTCGTGCGCATGAACTGCGCGGCCATTCCCTCCGGACTGCTGGAAAGTGAACTCTTCGGGCACGAGAAGGGAGCCTTCACGGGAGCTCTGATGCAAAGAAAGGGCCGATTCGAACTGGCCGACGGGGGCTCGCTGTTTTTGGATGAGATCGGTGACATAAGCCTGGAGCTGCAGCCGAAACTGTTGCGTGCCATCCAGGAGCAGGAATTCGAGCGGCTGGGAAGCTCCAGAACGATCAGCGTGAACGTACGGCTGATTGCGGCCACCCATCGCGATCTCCGAGCCATGATTCAGGAAGAGAAGTTCCGCGAGGACCTCTTCTATCGATTCAACGTCTTTCCGATTGAGATCCCGCCGCTGCGCGAGCGGCGCGAGGATATTCCTTTGCTGGTAAGTTTCTTCGTCTCGAAATTCTCGGCACGAATGCGAAAGCAGATTAAGTCGATACCAAGGCACTCAATGGAGATCCTGACGAACTGCCCGTGGAAAGGCAACGTCCGTGAATTGGCGAATGTTATCGAACGGGCTGTCATCGTTACGCGCGGTGAAGAGCTAGAGGTACCGATTGCGGCCCTTCACACCTCGTCTGACACGGTTGTTGCTGTTAGCTCGATCTCTAGTTTCAGACAAGCGGAATCCAATGTAATCGTTGACGCATTACGGGCGGCGGCCGGGAGAATTGCGGGTAAGGGGGGCGCTGCCGAACGGCTGGGGTTGAAGCGGACGACGCTGCAGAACAAAATTCGTCGGCTCGGCATCGCAAAAGCACAATATCAGAACTAGCCAGCTGACCCAGGGTACAGTCATGCACGAGGAGCCCTAAACCGAGGGTTTTGACGCTCTTGAGGCAATGCGGAGAACTCATGACACAGAAGAAGGATAGAGACCGAGTGATGGCGGAAATCACGCTTTCTCATCTGTTGCGACTGGCCAGCGAACAGGGCTGCACCGTGAGCCGGGAACAAGCTGCCGCATTTTTCAATCAGGAGGGGCATGCGTACGACATGTGGAAGCACATGATGCAGGCTGGTGAACAATTCATCACATCCAGCCTGCTTCGACCCTGAATTTATCGCGAATGCGTGCCCCTTTTCACCTACCGTGAACAACGACGTCAAACGTCCGATACTGATGCTGCTCACCGGCCATTGGGTAAGCATGCTCGGGGTAGCGCTTGTGACCACAGCCGGTTTTTCATGGCTGTTCACTCTTCCCACACAACTTCGGGGACATACCAACAATCCTTACATCGGTATCGTCGTCTTTATTTTTATTCCGATTGTTTTCGTGGCTGGCCTGGTTCTAATCGCCGTCGGGGTTCTCCTCCAGCGCAGACGGATCCGGCAAGGACTCTTAGGCGCCCCGAATCGGAAATCTTACCTTCGAACACTGGGTATCTTCCTTGCTGCGACTACCGCGATCAACATCGTGATTGGGACACAAGGTACCTACCGGGCCGTGGAGCATATGGAGACTGCCCAGTTCTGTGGAGAGAGTTGCCACGTGATGAAACCGGAGTTTACCGCACACCAGAACTCTCCTCACGCCAACGTTCTTTGCGTGGATTGTCACGTCGGCCCAGGCGCCTCCGGATGGGTAGAAAGCAAGAAGGCTGGTTCGCGTCAGTTCATCGACACTGTTTTCCACCGCGTTCATTGCCCAATTGCATCGGCAATGGAAAGCAATCGCCTCGTTCCCTCGCGCGTCACTTGCGAACAGTGCCACTGGCCTCAGAAATTCGATTCCACCAAGTTACGAGTCATCTTCCACTTCAAGGACGACTCGGCTAACACACAGACGCAGACGGTTCTGCTAATGCTCACCGGCGGGGGCAACTTGGGCGGCATTCACGGAAAGCACCTTGGCCCCGGAGTTGAAATCCACTACGCCGCTGCAGATGCTAAGCGTCAGACCATTCCGTGGGTCGAATACCGCAACCGCAACACGGGTGAAGTCCGGACATTTCTGGCCGATGGTTCAACTTCTCAATCGGTCAAGACTCTACCCCGTTATGAAATGCAGTGTGTCGACTGCCATAATCGTCCAACCCACACATTTGAGCTTCCCGAGAGAGCCGTGGATGAAGCGATGGGTCTAGGGCATATCTCTCCAACACTGCCTTTCGTCAAGAAGAAAGCGATCGAACTGCTTAAGGCAAATTATGCGAACAACCAGGAAGCCGGTCGCGTTATTCCGGCAAGCCTGGCAAGTTTCTATCGGGAACAATATCCGGCAATCGCGTCGGAGCGAGGCAGCGACATTACAGCGGCCGGACTCGAAATCGCTGAGATTTACAACCGCAACGTCTTTCCTGACCTGAAGGTCACGTGGGGAACCTACCCCAACAATCTGGAACACACCGATTTTCCAGGCTGCTTCCGCTGCCATGACGGTTCGCATTCCACGACAGATCAGAAAATGACGATCCCGCAAGACTGCGGCACGTGCCACGAGCCGCTTGCGGTCGACGAAGCCAACCCTCAGATATTGAAAACGCTCAATCTCGCCGATCGCATCGCCGCCGTCCAAAAGACATCATCGCCCCGATAGATGTGACGGGCCGCCACTGCGCCACAGGTGGCAGCTAACGTGCTTTCGTCCAAGTGAGGGAGATGGATACGGTGAAGTCGAGTGAGCGCTAGGGCCCACAGGCCTCCAGAAAAAGCTGATTCCATAGTCGGCATGAAGCTGCGTCGCATATCGTTATTGGTTCTTGCACAAATGAGGAACAACATGGCTGGCGTGGTGATGCGATCTGGAAAACATAGCCGCGAAATCATTGGAGAACAAGAAGTGACCACGGCCAAGCTCGCCATCGTGATTCTGATCATCGCGGCACTGTTGTTCGTACTCGCTCCCAAGTTGTCTTTGGGAAACTGCAATGGCCCGAGGCACGAGTCAGGTCGAGATTTGGGCTTTCGGTCTTGGGATTCACGCAACATCTAGAACTACACAAATTGTCGCTGCAACGCGATCGGCGTTTCATTGCCGGGGATTGGTTTGCCGTCGAGCAAGCGCACGGTGCCCGTGTTGTCGCGTTTGCTTGCCACTCTCGGGAAACCGGGTTTCTCCACGATCTTCGTCGCAATGTCGAAATGGTAGCTGACCATCCACACCTTCTCTGGTGGTGTGATTGTTTCGAGCATCACTATCTCACTTGGTTATCTATCATCTCAAGGCTATACTAAAGGACAGATTCTGCAGCTTCCGTGTATCCCATGTTGGGGGTTTCCTGGTTGATCGTTGGTCATCGGTCCTTCAATGCTAAATGTTTTGTTGTCCTCGTCAAATACCACAAACCAGTAGGTCGCCAGTGCAAACGCGAGCTCTGTGCCGGGAAGAATACTTCGTGAGAGACAAGGTCTGCTTTAGGAACTTCACAATCATTCTCCTTGCGGCAGGGCCAGTATCTGCGCGCATTTGGTCGTTGATGCCCAAGAGCAAATGCACGCCGCTTTCCAATCAACCGCGGGAGGGTTTCAGGGCATGAGTCAAGTAGTTGCTGGAGATGTGCTGATGAAAACCAAATAAGGCGTCCTGCGGACGACACAACGCCGCATTTCGACAGCCTTCGGATTTCAACTGGGCTCCGCAAGCCCAAGGATTCGGCAAACAATGGGGTGGGCTTTGACTGTGTCTCGGGACGGTCCCAAAAGACCTTCGCGTTCCGCCGCGCGGGATCACCTTTCTTGGTTCGCGGACACTGGAGAGCAGGAGTCGCCTTCGCAGCGGCAATGAAAGATCAGGGAGGCAGGACTGCGAAGGCGACTATCGCTCTTGGCGCATTGCCAGATCCTCCTCTGATGCTCCAAAGGACGGCTCAGTCACGTTCTTATTTTGAATGGACATCAATTATCTGAACTAAGCACCAAATCTCTCTTCGTGATTGTGGAACGCGAAATGCATGGAGTATTTGCGTTCAGCTTTGGTGACCACGAGACTGTACACGACCTCAGAATGGAGGACACGTGGCTGATGGTTCCGCGTCATTCGTGAAGGGTCTATGCAGGAAATGAGGTTGGGTACAGTCAGGGCGAGTTCAGAGTTGATGTCCAACATTCTGAATTGCGTTTGCCCTGATTGCGGAGGAACTGGTTTCGACAGACGATCGAGAGCAACGGACTTGAGCGTTGGCAAATTCTCGTTTCTCTACTATTAGATGCAAGCCGTAGCGGAATTTTATCTGGCGCTCGAAACCGCCAAGGAGAAGCGTTATGAAGAAACCCTCACCTCAGTGCAAAGATATGAATGCCTTGGCAAGGTTGCCACAGCATGACCGCAGCCTCGGCGGCTCTCAAAAGGTGATCATGGGTCGGGATCGTGGGTTTAGCAGGGTGTCTCGATGCGATAACTATTTGGAATGATTGGGTTAGGTTGGAAATCCGAACCGCAGACTCCAGCCCGGCCAGTTCTACGTTATGCTGTTGTTGTAGCAACTTAAATGACTCCAGGTGGCCGCCTAATCAGGGATACGAATTCAACGTGTATCATCCGCTTGCCCCTGGCAGCCGCCGGGAACATCTGATTGTAAGGCAGGTTTCATGGTACTAGAGAAAGTGCTGTCCACCTAAATGAATCAATTGTTTACCCACAACAAAAGCTCGCACGGAAGGTTCCGAGGTGCCTCAAAAACCTCGAAAAACTCGCGGCTTTGTGAACCCCGCGGCACATTTACGGCACAGTGGCTTGAAGGCCAGCGGAAGCGTTCGTCCAGTAAATTCGCTGGGACACAAAGTTCGGATCGAGCGTGGCCTTGTACGCGATGAGGAACGGTCACCCGCCGCATCGCTCATCGCTAGCTGCAAGAGACGAGGGGCGCTGGCTCATAGCTTAACGGGTATGTCCGAGCAGAACAGCTCGACGCCCGAGAACCTAGCAGCATGCGTACCGAAACCTGCGCGCGGGCGGACTTCGAGGTTCGGGAACATGGCTCAAAACTCCAGGCCGTGGACAGTTCGCGCTTCGTTCTGCGAGGGAGTCCATATTTTGAGTGATTTCCGTACAGGATGATTATTTTTCTGTTTGGTGGCCCAGATTCGGGACAGAAAGATGCTCCCTTCAAATTCCGCAGATTACGATCTTTTTCGTGGAGGGTAAGGGGTTTTCGAACCGTGACGACGGACAGCAAAAGGTCGTGGGCGGAGGCTGGTGACGAGGATCGGCGCTTCGGGACGGTCAGTTATTGAACGATTTGCCGTTGTCCGGGAGATCTTCTGAAACGGCAAGAAGGCAGGATTGACCATCGAATTGAATCTTGTCAGCGGAATAGGCGATGGTCTTGACCTCGCCGGACTTGGTCCGAAGCCGGGTGATGACGTTCCGAAGCGGCCCCCGTTGCTGCAGCTGCGCGATCATCAACGCCCGATCCTTCGGGTCTTCCCAGATCCTAAGTTCCCCAACAGTACGTCCGATCACTTCGGTGCGGGAATAGCCGTACCTGCGCTCGAATGCGGCATTCACATCGATAAATCTGCCTTCGTTGACTGTCGTAATGGAGAATGCAATGGGGCTCGAACGGAAGACCGTTTGAAATTTATCCTCGGATACCCTGCGTCCCTCCTCTGACTGTTCGAGCGCTTTCTCTGTTTGGCGAAGATCCGTCAGACGCCGCTGAAGTTCGGACCCATAAATCTCAGCACGCTCGTAGAGGCGAGAATTCTGGATCGCCGCCGCTGCGGGTATCGCTAACAACTGCGTCCGCCGGAGGTGGTCTTGAGTGAAGGTGTTTGGCTGGGTGTGGCCTACCGAAAGAAGCCCCAAGGTCTGCTGGGACGCAACCAGCGGCACGCACAGCCATGATCGGATGTCGGAATGGCCCTTGAAGCTGGGCCATTCTTTCTCGTCTCTGGTGTCGGCAAGCAAGACGCTGTTCTGGGCCGTCAATATGCGCAACAGGAACGGGGAGTCTGCTGCGTCGAGGGTCAGTGGATATTCCGGATCCTTCTCGGGAAGCTCGTGACGCAGTGTTTCTCGTGCCACAAGAAGCTGTGTCTCGCCCTCTAAGAGCAACACACGTGCGCACTCACCTGGGACTAGTTCCAACAAGGACTGAAGCAACTTGTCCAGGACAAAGTCCATTCGAAGATCTGCGGTGAGCGCGAGAGTGGCCTTGTTTAGAGCATCGGATTCTGCCCTTGCGGACTCGGCTGACGCTAGGTGCTTGGCAATTTTTTCCTCTGCTTCCTTGAGTGCAGTGATGTCCTGAGCCGTTCCGACAAGACGGTAGATTCTGCCGGCGTCATCCAGTGCCGGGAAACCATGCACCGTCACCCATCGCACTTCCCCGTCGGCACGCACGATCCGAAATCTTTCATCGAAGTGTCCGGTCTTCGTTGCCTCTCCAAGCTTTGTAAGTACATGAACTCGATCTTCGGGATGGATGAGATCTTCGTACGAAGACGGATTTTCCAGCAGACTCTGGCACGAACGCCCGGTAATCGTCTCGTAAGCCGCGTTCACGTAGAGGGCCTTCTTGGTCTCCGCGTCAATCATCCAGACGATTTCCTGAATGTTCTCTGCCATCTCTTGGAGCCGTTCTTCGGTATCGAGTTGTATTTGTTGCGCACGCCGTAAAGATCTGGTGTAGAGGACAATCAGAACGGAGAGAACAGCGGCTCCGAAAAGCAGGAAAGCGGAGAATACGTCGAGCGTTCGGAACTTGGTCCTGAATAGTGCCAGAAGCACAGCAAGCAACACAGCGCAAACAACTATCGAAATGAGGGGCCAGCGAGGATAAGCCATCCATCTTCGGGGGGATTCTCGCCGGGGTGGGTCAACTTGACGCATTGCATTTGCGGGGAGCTGTGTTCACCAGCACGACCACCGCGGATCGGCCATGAGATGCACGCTTTCCGCCGAAACCGTCAGAAACGACCACAGTTTGGGCCGATACTACGCGCCCGCATTCGATGGGTCAAGAAGGCGGTGTAAGCGTTAGCGGGCCAGTTTCTGAGTCAGCGATCATCAGGGAACTGGATCGGTTACGATAATTTGCTGCCAATTCGTCATGGCTAACTGTACACCCTGGTTGAGGGTCTTTCGCGAGGTCCCATCTCTTGATTGGAGCGCCATGCCGTGGAGAACAGTTGAGTAGTACGCAGATAAGGCAACGATCGGCGCCGCTTTCGGAACGTCGCCATCACGCTGTCCCTGCTTCAGACGATCCAAAATGGATTGCGACACTTGGCGGCGTATCGATAACAAGTGAACTTGAATTGCCTTATTCTCCGTGACGCAGTTGATACCTCCCAAGATGACTAAACAGCCGCGGGGCGTTCCTGGCGCAGTGTACGCATCGGCTGCAGCCTGCAGCATGGCATGGATCGCCTCGCGAGCGCTTGAACCCTCTGCAAGGGCGCGTGCGGTGCTAAGCCCCGCCGTGCGACGGTAAAGATCCACCGCCTCGTGGAACAATTGTTCCTTGCTTCCAAACGCGGCATAGAGACTTGCCTGCGTAACTCCCAGCCCAAGACGTAGATCTGCCATCGAGGTGGCGTCGTAACCAAGAGACCAGAAAATCTGCATTGCTTTCTCTAGCCCCCGCTGTCGGTCAAACTCACGCGGCCTGCCGCGAGCACGCTTTGGACTCCCCACGCTATTTATAGATCGCGCGGTCTTTATATTTGCATCGTGGCGCGCTGTCATCTATCTATACTTATAGACCAGTTGATCCATAAAAGGAAAGAGGCTGGTCTATTCAAGAATATTCAAAAAGGAGCACAAATGAGCCGCAATAACAGCAGTGTCGATTCGATATTCTTTCCCACCATCTTCGAAACCCGAGAAATTGAAACAAATGGCGTAACGATCCACACGCGAGTGGGCGGTCACGGCCCTGCGGTCGTGCTGCTGCACGGTTTCGGCACGACCGGCGACATGTGGGTGCCGCTGGCGGCCGCGCTCGTCGCAGGTCACACCGTCATCGTGCCCGATCTGCGCGGGCTGGGGTTGTCCTCCAAGCCATCGGGGGGCTACGACAAGAAAACACAAAGCCGTGACGTGACGGGCGTGATGGATGCGCTACGCGTTCCACGCGCCGATTTCGTTACGCATGACATCGGTAACATGGTTGGCTATGCCTTCGCCGCTGGATACCCTGACCGGGTCACTCGGTTCGTGCCAATCGACGCGCCGCTTCCCGGAGTAGGGCCTTGGGAACAGATCGTTCGAGATCCTCGCATGTGGCAGTTTGGCTTCGGCGGTCCCGATATGGAGCGCTTGGTGGCCGGCCGCGAGCGCATCTATCTCGACCGGTTCTGGAACGACTTCTCGCTCGGTCCCAAGCGATTCGATGAGGCGAAGCGCCAACACTACGCGGCGCTCTATGCTATGCCCGGCGCTATCCGTGCGGGCTTCGCCCAGTTCGCAGCCTTCGGCCAAGATGTCATCGACAACAACGCGTTTCTCGCGAAGGGCAAGCTCACCATGCCTGTGCTGGCGATTGGAGGCGAAGCGTCGTTCGGAACAATGATGGCGACGGTGATGCGTCTCGCTGCGACTGATGTGCAAGAGGCAATTGTTCCAGACTCCGGCCATTGGATTATGGAGGAGAACCCCTCGGCGACCATCAAACTTGTCACCGACTTCCTAAAGCAAAGCGCTGATGGATTCGCCGCCGCATAGAGAAAGGACCGATGATCTTGGCGGGCTGGCTCCGGGAGCCTTAGTAGACATCTTGGAGGAGTCACCCCTGCGATCGGTCACACTGCTGCAACAAGGTTGAACTTGGAACCATCAGAAATCTTGATGGTGGCTGGCCACATCATCGACCTAACGCTGCACACAAGGTGGCGCCGCGTTTGTTCACCGCCGGACGGAATGGAGTCCAAAAGGCGGACCGGGCTCTGGGCCGAACATGGATTACGACTTTGTCGACGAAAGTTTCGAGGGACTGGCTCAACGGCTAGTGCCGTCAGACGAGTTAGAGAGCTTTACGAGACGAATGACACAGCGATAGGAATCATAAGGAGAGAAAAATACGCATTTTATTGTCGGTTGCCACAACCCTCGCTGCAATTTCTTTGCTTACACCTCACGCTACCGAGGCGCAAGTCGACGAGAGCGGCTACACATTGCCGCTATCGCTTGCGATTGAGGCCGCCACTGAGGCGATCCGTTCCTGCGAGGCGCGCGGATACGCAGTGTCCGCCTCCGTGGTCGACACGTCGGGGGTTATCAAGCTCCAGGCCAAAGGCGACCACAGCACGATCAACACCCAAGATACTAGCTTTCGCAAAGCCTACACGTCGTGACTTTTGGACCGATCTTCAACCTGGACACGTCTAGTCAAATCGCGGGTCTCGCCAAAAACCCATCCGGACCCGGGCCGGCGCTGACGTCAATTCCTAATGTCTTAGCGTTGGCCGGCGCCGTGGCGATTAAGCGCAACAGTGAAATTGTTGCCGCGCTCGGCGTCGGCGGTTCGCCAGGTGGCGACAAAGACGAGCTCTGTGCCGAAGCCGGGGTAGCGAAGATCCGCGACCGCGTGGCAGCGGCGGCGGCACCTACAGGTCGTCCAGACGGCGCGAAGAATTGACGGCCGTCGCATGATAAGTCGGCTTAGGTCTCGGCTTATGGGAAGAGATCGCGATTACCCCCGGTTGGCAGGCAAACCGGAGACTGGCCTGCTATCGTCTAAGAAGGAAAATCGCAGCTGCGGTGTGAGGGTTCGAGGAGAACCTTGATAATTCGGTGAACCATTTCAAGTTGCTGCGGGTTGCACTTGGTAAGGAGTCCTCGGCGATCTCCTTGGCTTTGGCGAGGCTTTCTTCCTTCGTGCTGGTGCGACGATTCTTGCCCGCAAAGAAGCTTGAGCATTGCCATCGGCTGCTGTTCGACCGTTTGTAAACGTAAACTTTTCCGCCAAGGATCGTGTGTTGTTCCGCCATCTTCGTCCCTCGTTCTGAGCAGAGCGATTACGCTAAAAACTGTAATTCAGGTGGAGCCCCTAAAGCCTTTTCTTGCGCTTGGTCGCGGGGGGCGAGCAAACGCTGCCAACCGAAACCGAATGGCTAGTGAGGCGCGGTAAGCCTTCCGAATCAACCGGCGCGCAGGTGCGAAAGAACGAAAGAACAATGGCTCAGATCTTACTGAGGCATTAAAGACGCGGTAGGTCTATCTGGATGCGGGCGAGAATTGTGTCCAAGGGAATTTGTCCACGATAGTAAAGTGGGGCAGTTTTTGAGTATTCGCTTTCGAATTGTTTGCGGATGTTCGCATCCTCAATGGTGAAGGCTCCACTTTTTGCTACGTTTTGGTCCAAAGACTTGAAGCGCTTCTTTTTGTGTTCCAAGTATTCAGGAGTCCCGATGAATTTCTGCACAGCCTCTACGTTAAGAAGTTGATGGATATCGTAGTAGTGTCTCAGGAAGTTGGGCGAGATCTTTCCCGTCGCTCTGAATTGTCCGTACTTTCTGACTACGGCCTGGACTTTTTCGACAAAGGTGTATTCGGGGTTGTAGCAGGGAATGTCGCGAGCTTGGTTGTCTGTGTATTGAAGTTTCTTGGCTGCAGCGAATTGGACGATCCAAGAAGAGATTGTAACGGCGCGGTTCGGAGCTGTCTGATCAAAACCTGCCTCTAAGAGAATCCCATCTTTGAGACCAGCGATTGAACCGAAGTGAGTCTCGTAGCCTAGCCTGAGGCCGGCGTTTCTCAGCGTTCCGTCATCGTATGTCGCGTCCCGCTCGACCGCCGTAATTCCTGAGATCTTGATCTTGTCACGCAGCTTGTCGAAAAACTGTCTTCTAGATTCGACGTGCTGAGGTTTTTCGTGGTTTGGATTTGTGTCGACTCGCAATCCATCGAAGGGCTCGATGCGAATATCGATGTCTTCTGAAAAGCGTTGAATGATCCCAAAGCCCTTGGAAAGCGAAGTGCCGCCCTTGAGCTCAAAGGCTAAGCCAAGCTGCTTGAGCCCAAAGACGGCGTGCATGATCCAGTAGTCTTTTTCCAC
>JBAVZU010000367.1:0-34623 GCA_049588915.1 Candidatus Sulfotelmatobacter sp. | reverse complement strand
ATGGAACCCTTATGTGAGGAAGTACCCTGCGTCTCCTTTTTATTACAAGGCGGCGGATGCGGCGCTGCACAAAGCTCTTTCGGACGGGAATGCATGGTATGCCACTCCGTTTGACGGTGACACGACCTTGATCAGGCCCTCTTTTTCGAACCCTGACCCATCACCTGGGAGTTCCGGGGTGCAGATCAAAACCGTGTTGAACAACGTTGCCGCTGACGTTCATCAGCCGCTGCGTAGCGACGTTTTCTGACTCTGCCGTCCCAATTGCCGGCTCTACAATTCAAAACTGACGAAGAGGATGATCCAAACAATGCAGACAATCGAAATCGAACGTGAAATCAGAACCTACCTTGTAGACACCTTCCTCTTCGGCAAGGCCGAAGCTCTCCGCGACAATACCGCACTCCTGGGGGGGGTGATCGATTCCACGGGCGCCGTCGAGCTGGTCATGTTTCTTCAAAATCATTTCTCCATCACTGTAGAGGACGACGAAGTAGCGGTACCGGAGAACTTCGCCTCCGTGAAAAGCGTTGTTTCCTTCGTCGAGAAGAAACTGCGCAACAAAGCGTAGGCCTTGTTGTTCGTCACGCCTCAGCGAGAATGACCGGGAACCCCAAATCCGAGATAACGACGTCCGAGATAGCGAGGCAACTTCCCGATCGCATCAGCGATGTTGTTGCCGAATGGGCGGAGCGCTGTCCGGATCAACCTGCTCTCGCGGAAGAAACTGGGGCCTGGACGTACCGGCAACTGGCGTCCGCAATCTCCGACACTCAGACCTGGCTGCGAAAGCTCGGCGTGCGTCCGGGCGATAGGGTAATGATCGTCGGGGAGAACTGCCGGGCGTTCGTAACAATTCTCTTGGCCTCGGCTGCCATCGACGCGTGGCCAGTGCTGGTGAACGCGCGACTCTCGCCGCGCGAAATCGACGAGATACGGAATCACTGCGGTGCCCGACTCATCCTCTACACAACCAGCGTGTCACCCCACGCAACCGATCACGCCAAGCGACACGGCGCGGTAAGCGAACAGAGGGAGAGGTTTGGTTCGGTTGGTATCGGCGTTCTCAACGAAAGCACCGAGCCGGAGCCGCTCGAAGCGAAAATTTCGGACCGCGTCGCCGCTTTGATCTATACCTCGGGCACCACCGGCGTTCCCAAGGGCGTCATGCTCACTCACAGGAATCTGTTGTTTATGGCAGAGGGATCGGCCAGGGTCCGGTCGGTAAAGCCGCAAGATCGCTTCTACGGCGTGCTACCCATGTCCCATGCAGTGGGGCTCTCCGTTGTGCTGTTGGGTTCGTTGATCGCCGGAGCATCGCTCTACCTGGTCCCGCGTTTTGACCCCATGACCGCGCGCGTGACCCTGGAAAAAGAACGCATCACATTGCTGCTCGGGTCGCCGGCAATTTTTAATCAGTTGTTGCAGTACGCGAAGCTCAGAAAGATTTCCTCCCTCAGCTTACCTGCGCTTCGCATCATTTCCTCTTCCGGCGCTCCGCTTGATCCTGTCACCAAATCGGGAATTGAGAACCTTTTCGGCATGGTGCTGCACAATGGTTATGGAATCACCGAGTGCTCTCCCACCATTGCCCTGACGCGTCCCGAAGCGCCTCGGACAGATACCTCAATTGGACCGGTCTTTCCCGGCATAGAAATCAAACTCGTGGGAAGCGACGGGCATGAGGCTTCGGTTGGCGGCGTGGGTGAATTGCGGGTTCGCGGCCCCAACATTATGAAAGGCTACTATCGCGCTCCGGAAGAGACCGCCGCTGCGATCGATGCCGAAGGATGGTTTAATACACGCGACCTCGCTCGATTGGACGAGGGCAACCTCGTTATCGTCGGGCGCACAAAAGATTTGATAGTTCATCGCGGCTTTAACGTCTATCCAGCCGAAGTCGAAGCGGTCCTCAACGCTCACCCTGCAGTTGTTCAGTCCGCTGTCGTGGGCCGAACCGTAGGCGGAGATGAAGAGGTTGTCGCCTTTGTTCAGCCGCTGCCCGACTCAGCACTTACAGTAAACGATCTGGCAGAATACGCTGCACAGAATCTTACCCAGTACAAACGACCGTCCCAAATTGTCCTGGTTTCAGGGATGCCGCTAACGCCGACGGGGAAAATTGTGAAAGCTGAGCTTAAGAAAGTCGCCGAAGACGACCACGTTGCCGGGATGCATTTTGCCCATTTCCCGCGATAGCTGTGCATCCGCAGAGGCGACCGTAACTCTAAGCGGCAATTTGCTGGTCAAGTGCTGGTCTCGGGCACCCGGCAAGTTCCTGGCTATCGAAACCGAGCAGACGCTTGTAGACACCCTTGTTTGCCTTTCTGATGAACCAGAGTAAAGCAGGATGCATGTTAAGAAAGGCGGGGAGAGCCAGAACGCGAGCGCCTCGAACGATATAGTATTCGTTGATGCCGGAAACCTGCCCCAGCATGCTGTCATAGATCAAGTTGATGTTTGGTTGCTCGCAGACGCCAGTTCTGTAAGTGTGCAACAATAAATCGGGAGCTCCAAGCTTCAAGGCCTTGTCGGAATTGACCAGCGTCTTCAGGATGAATGTGTCCTCCGCGAGACAGCCGATCTCAAAGGACACGAGCTCTCGACCTGCGAACGCTCCAAGTACCACCGTTTCAGGAAACTCAAACAGGGTATGAGCCCATCTTGAGAATCCGTCCTTCCGCCTCCGGCTCGCGTCGAACGCGTACTTGGTTCGCTCGTAAAACGACACATAACAGGGGTATGCACACTCGCAGAATTCCTTCTCATCGACGATGCGGGACACGCGAACACCGTTCTTCAGCGCTTTTTTGATGTGCTTCTGCACGTTGTAACGCAGCTTCTTTATGTCATAGCTGTGAGGTTCATCGAAGACGATCGGGTTTAGGTACGAATTGTAGGTTTGCCCGTCTTCAACCCCGTACTGAAAAGCGCCGATCCCGGTGAGACCGTCTTCTGTCTTCTTCAAGTCGTATTTTCTGAAGGGCAGCAGGGGACGGTAGAGAAAAGGACGCACCTGCTGCCACCACACATCTCCAACCTTGACAACCCTAATTCCGGTGGCCCTTTCGAGGTCGGCATATCTTTCCGCCGTCATCGGCGACCAGGGAGCCTCAAGTTTTGGAGCGACAAGTGTAGCCACGCGTTCCCCTCTGAATGGGAATTTCTGTCCTGATCTCGAAACACCGCATCATAGTACATCCCTCTCGCCGCGCCGATCTGAGGTTTAAAGTGGCACTTCGATAAGGCTCGGCCCCTCGCTTTCCATTCCTTCCTGCAGCGCCTTGCCAAACCCTTCCAGCGAAGTCACGCGCGTCCCAGGCACTCCCATGCCCTTTGCCAGGTGAACCCAGTCGAGATTGGGACGTCCGATTTCGAACAGCTCCAGAGCGCGCCGGCCCGGCTCGCCCACTCCAAGGTAAGAAAACTCACGCTTCAAAACCGCGTAATCCCGATTCGCGAAAATAACCACCGTCACGTCGAGACCCTCGCGAGCCATCGTCCAGAGCGCTTGCAACGTGTACATGCCACTGCCATCCGCAGACATGCATAGCACCTTCCGGCGGGGACAGGCAACAGCCGCGCCCACCGCCAGAGGCAGCGCGATCCCGATCGACCCTCCGGTGTTACCCAACCAGTCGTGCGGCGGAGCTCCCTTCGTCGACGCCATCAATCCGCGGCCTGAAGTCATCGATTCATCCACCACGATGGCGTTCCTTGGCAGAAATGCGCCCACAACCGCCGCCAGACCAGGCAAAGAGATCGTGCCCACCGGCAACGTTGGCTGATCTATTTTTTCTCCAGCATGTTGCCTTCGGGGAAGGGACAGCGCAGCTTCGACCGCTTCGAGGGCTCCAATATAGTCCTCGCCGGGACTAGCCAGCGTGTGAATCTCACATTCCGGCGATGTGAACACACTGTCTTTCCCGGGGTACGCGAAATAAGCGATCGGAGCGCGCGCCCCTACCAGGATAAGCTGACGAAATTCCTTGAACTGTTCAACGCCTTGCTCAAGCACGTACGCAACGCGCTCCACCGGCGGTAACCCAGCACCGCGTTCAAGGCGGGCAACAGGATAGGGAGCAAAGAGTTTCGCTCTCGTCGCAATCGCGACGCGCCCAGCAGCCGCGAGCCCTTTTCCATAGAGTGCATTCCCAGTCATCAGGATGGCTGTCTTCAGGCCGGAACGTAGCATCGCCGCTGCATGCTCAACAGTGGCGCTCGTTGGTACAGGAGGCACGGGCAACTCAGGCAGAGTTGCAACCGTTCCACCCTCGCTCCACGCAACATCTGCCGGTACGATGAGAGTCGCAATCTTTCCTGGTGCCGTACGCGCCGCACTGATCGCCTCGACTGTATCTCTGCCTACTTCAGAGGTAGACGAACAAGTGCGCAACCATTCTGAACATGGCTTGGCGATGCCCTCAATGTCCGAAGTAAGCGGGGTGTCGTACTGTAGATGGTAGGTGGCATGCTGGCCAATGACATTGATGATCGGGACCTGGGCTCGTCTGGCATTGTGCAGGTTCGCTAGGCCATTGCCGAAGCCAGGGCCGAGATGGAGAAGAGTCCACGCAGGTTTCTCGGCCATCCGCGCATAGCCATCTGCAGCTCCGGTAACAACTCCCTCAAAAAGGCCAAGCACACAGCGCGTTTCCGGAATCCGGTCAAGCGCGGCAACAATATGTATTTCCGACGTACCCGGGTTTGAAAAACAAGTATCCACACCCCCGGCCGCCAGTGTCCGTATCAGGCCGTCCGCTCCATTCATGCCAATCTTCTCTTTTGTCTATTCGATTTCGAGCACAGCGCAATACAACTTCTTGCCGGACCGCAACCCAGCGCAGCCATGAGTATACCGAACAGTTTGATTCTTATGCGCTCCGTCAATTCGGTCTTAGACGGGTTCTGATCGTCTCCCGCCCCGAAAATGAGGGATTTTGGCTATCATGAATACAGGTGGTTTCAAGACCGTATGCGTTTAAGCACCCATAACGCCGCTTTACGGCTCTTCGTGCTTTGCCTGATGGCCGGAGTCATGCCTGGGTGTTCCCATACCAGAGCGAACGAAGCGAAAGCATCCTGGGATCCCAAGGCCGCAGCGGTTTACCTCGACCAAAGAGAAGTCACGTGGATGGGATGGATTGGGGCTGCGCGTAATCAGGACACCTTTTGCATTGCTTGCCATACGGCGATCCCGTACGCGCTGGCGCGGCCGGCGCTGCGTAAGACACTCGCCGAAAACGGATTGTCAGTCGACGAACTCAAACTCATCGATAATGTCACGAAGCGTGTCCAGCTGTGGAGCAAAATTGACCCGTTTTATGGCAATGAAGCGTATGGCGGCAGCAAAGTTGCACAGTCTCGCGGTACGGAATCAGTTCTCAACGCGCTGATCCTTGCCAGTTACGACTCACAGAATGGTCATCTTAGTGACACCACCCGGAGTGCGTTCCACAATATGTGGGCTCTTCAGGAGGCAAAGGGCAATGAGCGAGGCGCCTGGTCTTGGCTTCAGTTTGGTATGGAACCTTTCGAAGCCAAGGACTCGCCCTACTACGGAGCCTGTCTGGCGGCGATTGCAGTAGGCCTGGCTCCGGAAAACTATCGTTCGACTCCCGAGGTTCAGACGAACCTCGGAATGTTGCGCGAATATCTCGACCGTAACTACGAGACGCAATCGACAATCAATCGCGCGGTTCTGCTGTGGGCGTCGACGAAATTATCCGCTCTCGTCCAACCCGAGCGCCAGAAGTCAATCATCAACGAGCTCTGGGAGGACCAGCACTCCGATGGAGGATGGGATCTAGCTTCCCTGGCATTTCCAAGAGATTGGAGCCTCCATTCTTTTGTTCGAGAACGCTTACGATCGGATGGAACGCGCCAGGTAACGCGAAGCGACGGTTATGCGACAGCTCTGATTACATTCTCGCTGGAGCAGGCAGGAATTCCCGCGACCGATCCCCGACTTTTACGCGGTCTTTCGTGGCTGGAGCGTAACCAGAACAAGGCTGAAGGCTTCTGGCCATCCGTCTCGGTAAATCTGCGCCGCAACCCATCGTCAAATGTCGGTCACTTCATGGACGATGCCGCCACAGGTTTTGCAGTACTTGCTTTGAGTGGAGACGTTGCCTCCGTCAAGAGCGAAGTCACCGCTCATATATCTAAGCCCCCAAATCGCCCTGATCCCGAAAAGAAGTAGCCCGGCGATTTCAACAACCTGCGCCTAGCGCCCTGCCAGGAAGCCGCCGTCGAGAACCAGGGATTGGCCCGTCATGAACGACGCCCGGTCCGAGCACATCCATACCACCGCTTCAGCGATCTCCGACGGTTTTCCAAATCGGCCGAGAGGATGGCAGCTAAGGACGTATTTGTGTACCGCCGGAGCGTGATAAAGCCGCTCAGCCATGGTCGTTTCGACGGCTGCGGGACACACCGCGTTGATCCGAATGCCATTTCGAGCGGTTTCCAGCGCCGCCGCTTTCGTTAGCCCCATCACTCCGTGTTTGCTCGCACTATAAGCTGCGGCTCCAGCAGAACCGATGAGGCCCACAACTGAACCCATGTTTACAATCGCTCCGCCACCGCCCTGCACCAGCATCTGGCGAATCTCGTACTTCAGGCACAGCCAGACCCCCTTCAGATTAATGTTGATGGTACGATCCCAGTCTTCTTCCGTTTGTCTTACGATGGGCACCCAAACGCCCTCGATTCCAGCGTTATTGAAGGCAATGTCGAGGCGGCCAAATCTTTCCACCGCCTTCTTGATGAGCGCCTCAACCTCGGGGGCCTTCGACACGTCGGCCTTCACGAACAGGCCCTCGCCATCGGCGGACCGGATCAGCTCGATGGTTTCCTGTCCTTCTGGTTCGCGCCTGCCCGAAACCACCACTTTGGCTCCCGCCTTTGCGAACAGCACGGCGGTATCCCGGCCAATGCCCGAGGTCCCGCCAGTCACAATCGCAACTTTCCCTTGCAAGTCCGTTGTCATAGTTTTCCTTCACGCATACGAGCGATCAAGTTTAAAGTTGCTGGTCCTCTCCCTCCGGTTCATTCACTCAAACATATCAGGACTTTGGACTCAGAACTGCCGGCATCATTTGTCGTAAAATGCGGGGTAATCTGCATTGCTCACAATCAAAACCACAAGCAGGCTGGTCGATTTCCATAGAGCCGCTTCTGGATGAGTACGGCACAATTCGCGGACATTAAATCAAAAAGGGGAATTTAAGCAATGGCTGAACCTGTAGCTTCCTCAGCAGTTGGATCCGGGTACACAAACGAGAAACTTGTGGGCACTTGGAAGCTGGTGTCCGCATCGAGCACTACATCGAACGAGGAGCGCAGCGAAAGCCCCTATGGCGCCAGCCCTGGAGGTTTTCTCACCTATACCGCGGAGGGAAGAGTAACCGCTATCATCAGCTACGGCGGGCGTAAGGCACTCTCCTTCGGCGGTGGCACACCGGAGGAACAGGCCGAGGCGTTTAAGACATTTCTTGCCTACGCCGGCCGGTACACGCTCAATGCCGACAAGGTAACTCATCATATCGAAATCTCCTCGATTCAGAATTATGTACGTAAGGATCTGGTCCGCAGCATAAAATTCCAGAACGATCAACTCATATTGACTACACCACCAACTCCGGTGAACGGCAAAGTCCAAACCGTCGAGTTGATTTGGGAGCGTCTGCCGGCTGACAAACACTAAAGTCATCTATCACATTGAATACAAGGTTGTTCCGCATATTCCCATGGCTTTTCAAAGGAAATATCTGTGTTAAACTCGGCCTCAGATACCGCTAATAGTGTCTAAATTCCGAGATTGCAAGTAGGTGAAAGTTGTCCAACGCTATCGCTCCCGCCAAAAAGGTCCTTTTTAGCGATGAAGTTCTACAGGACCCGTATCCCACATACGCCCGCTTGCACGAGGA
This sequence comes from Candidatus Sulfotelmatobacter sp., assembly GCA_049588915.1. Taxonomy (GTDB): domain Bacteria; phylum Acidobacteriota; class Terriglobia; order Terriglobales; family Acidobacteriaceae; genus Sulfotelmatobacter. The sequence continues at coordinate 26,692 of JBAVZU010000367.1, read as the reverse complement.
AGGTCCGCTGCATTACGTGGATGTGGGCAGCAAATGGGCGGTGTGGGCTGTCTTCAGCCACGCCGAATGCTCGTCGATCGCGAAAGATCCCAGGCTCTCCGCCAAACGCGCCAAGCAGATGTTATTGCCTCTGCCGCTCAGCCGCCAGTCCGAGTTCAGCGAACTCGCGCGCATGCTTAGCTTGTGGCTGATTTTCATGGACCCACCTGAGCATACCCGGCTGCGCAAACTTCTTAACAAGGGATTCTCGGCTGCGGCTGTGGAAGGTTTGCGTCCGCAAGCCCAGGCCATCGTCGATCAGATGCTAAAGCCGCTCCAGCACGGATCGGAAGTCGAACTCATGAGCGAGTTTGCCAATCCTATGCCGGTACGCATCATTTCGGAGCTGCTTGGAGTGCCGCAGGCAATGCATGGCACATTCGTGAATGCGTCGCGGGCTATCGCCGCGTTTCGAGGCAGCCCAAATCGCACGGTGGAAGAGGCGCGCGCGGCACAAGACGCTCTCATTGAGTTAACTGAGTTTTTCCGAAAAACCGTGGCGGAACGGAGGCGCAATAAAGGGAACGACCTGATCAGCCTGCTCATCGACATCGAAGAAGAAGGCGAAGTGCTGACCGAAGAAGAGTTGTACGCCCAGTGCATCTCTCTACTTTTTGCCGGACACGAGACCACTCGAAATCTGATCGGTAGCGGAATGTATACACTGCTGAAAAACCCGGAACAGGCAGCGGAGTTACGCGAGAAACCGGAGATGATCCGCTCAGCGGTCGAAGAGCTTCTGCGATTCGAGAGCCCGGTGCAATTCACGGCACGCGTGCTGAAGGAAGACATCGAGATTTGCGGGCAGCGCATTCCGAAGGGATGGACGATCCTATGCATGCTCGGAGCGGCGAACCGGGATCCAAAACAGTTTAAGGAACCGAATCAGTTGAACCTGGGGCGGCTGAACAACCAGCACCTCGCTTTCAGTGCGGGCCTGCATTTCTGTATCGGAGCGCAACTCGCTCGACTGGAGTCACAGCTTGCCATCCTGAATCTGGTGCAGCGCTTCCCGGAAATGAAGCTCGCTGGCCCGCGACCAGAGTGGGCCTCCACATTTGGATTGAGAGGCCTCAAAAGTCTTCAGGTAATTATGTGAGAGCCTCCTGCGAGTTGCGGATCCGTAGCCGACAGCAAGGTTTTGGAAAGTCTGGTCCGCCGCTGCAGTGATCTCCGCCCTCACGTGACCACTCCGCCATCCTCGCCAATCTTCCTGCACACTTTCGTCGCCACTCCACTGCGGATTAGCGTAACTGAGTACGCTTTGCACTTTTTTCAGCTCTGGCCACCCAATCGCGAACACATCACTAACTTTTCAACAGGACATATCAGTTGTTAACAGCAAAATCTTAGAAATGGGTTGACACACAGTCTCGGTGACACTTACTATCCCGGCGTGGTACGCATGATCTTCGCCGCGTGCTATTCCAGACAGAGCAGTTTCCCTCACCGCTCCTGTAAAAAACCTGGCTGTTCCAACCTACTACTCACGCGGAGGACGCTGTGAAGCTCAGAATCTTGGTTTCGTTCTTACTGCTCTTTGTTCCCATCGCGAGCGCGCAGCGCTACACAATCACGGACTTGGGGCCGCTCTCTCCCACAGCGATTAATGCCTGGGGCCAGGTTGTGGGCAATCTCAATAATGGACACGCGTTTATTTGGACGCAATTTACGGGCGCCAGGGACCTGGGTACATTGCCTGGCGGCACATCCAGCAGCGCTGCAGGCATAAATGATCTTGGAGCAGTGACGGGCACTGCTGATGGGCCCGGCACAGTGGTCTCCTACGACCCTTCTCTATCTCCGAGCCAGGAATGCAGTGACCTTACTCAACCCTTCGTTTGGACTCCATACAACGGTATGAAGGGCTTGGGTGCTGTCGAGCCGCCGGTGTTCTACCTAGAGTTTACTGGGCAGCTGTGGTGTCAGGTGCCGTTCTATGGAACGAGCATCAACATTCCCGGTGAGGTAGTTGGATACACCTCAGCTTATCCAGATCTTTACCAGTGGAGTCTCCAGTGGACAAACTCTGCGGGCATGAGTCTGTTCGGAGGTACTTTCACACCAACCGTGGTCAACGAGATCAGCAATACCGGCCAGATAGTTGGCCAAAACAGCACCGACGAAATCGGGCAAGCGACATCATGGAAAAATGGCGTTGCGACTGCTCTGTTAAATTTAGGCGCTGGAACGGATTTGTTCTATACCAGTTCGGCCAATGGTGTTAACGATCGGGGCCAAGTTGTAGGTTGGTCTACCACCATTCCCTTTTACCCAGATTGCGATCTCGATCTTGTCGGATGTCCTATTCATGCGGTCCTCTGGTCGGAAAAAGGAGCAATACTTGATTTGGGAACTCTCCCCGGCGATACCCTTAGCTCCGCGTCGAACATAAGTTTCTTCGGACAGGTTATTGGATCCTCGGGAAATACGATTGTTGAGCAAGGTTTTGGAGGGCCTGGGGGTTCTGGTTTTGATGGCGAAGGCGGTGTGATCGCAGTCGTTGGCCGTCCTTTCCTTTGGACCAAGCTAGGCGGAATGCGGGATCTGAACACCCTGATTTCGAAAGAAGGTTGGGTTCTTAAATCGGCGACCGGAATCAACTTCTGGGGACAAATCGTAGGATCAGGAACGCTCCACGGACAAACCCACGGCTTCCTCTTAACCCCAACTTTTTTCTAGAGTAATTTGGTGGTGTCTGCGTAAAAATTTACCGCTCGGTCGCTCAATTAAATTTGCCCAGAGAAACGTCACAATGAAGCTTTGATATCGGGCCGACATCCTTCTTTCACCGGTGAAATACCGCGAAGACGACAGTCTTGACCGACCAAACCGAGATTAACCCTCTTTTTACACAGAATTGCACAAAGAGTGCCGCAAGGATTGTGCGAATCCAAACGGAAACGCGTTGATTGAGCAGACTCAAGTGACTACAATCACATACTTGAAATCCGCTCACGTCGATAATAAGTAGCAAGTTTATCGAAGATCAAAGTCCCTTCCCCACACAAATCAGAAATTTCGTTCGCATCTGCGGGCGCGTGGACTGGACGAGTTCACAAAAGGGGGGAGAAAATGGGTGTTTCGGAGGGTGCTTCGAAACGAAGTCCCAAAACAAATGGTTTGGCCGACAAAGGGATTGCTTGTGAGCTGGAATCCATTGCGCTTCTGACTCGGGGTCCCCACGAATTGATAGAGGATCAAGCTAAGCGCACACCTGATGCGCCTGCCTTGATCATGGGCTCCGAACAAATTTCCTACGGGGAGTTGAATTCTCGCTCCAACCGTCTCGCACATTTTCTGAGGGAACAAGGCGTAGGGACCGAGACGCTGGTTGCCGTGTGCCTGGAGCGTTCCTTTGATTCAGTCATCAGCCTCCTCGCCATCCTCAAATCTGGTGGGACCTACCTGCCGCTGGATCCGAGGTTTCCGAAGGACCGTATGGCCTTCATGCTGGCGGACTCCGAAGCTAAGCTGCTGCTCACTCATTCCTCGAAGCAGCAGGAAATTCCGGAAACAACCGCGCGTATTGTGCTGCTCGACCGGGAAAACGACGCGCTTTCCAGTGCTCGAACAGGCAATCCTTCTCTTCAGAGCAACCCTGAACATCTGGCGTACTTGATCTACACCTCGGGCTCGACCGGCCGGCCCAAGGGAGTCATGGTCCCGAGACGCGCACTCGTCAATTTTTTGTTGTCGATGGCGGAGAGGCCTGGGATGGCGGCTTCCGACACGCACTTGGCGGTAACCACAACTTCGTTCGACATCTCGATCCTGGAATTCCTCCTGCCCCTTGTGATCGGAGCCCGGATCGTCATTGCTACTGCGGAGCAGTCTGCGGACGGGCGAGTTCTTCAAGAATTGCTTCGGCAACATCAGGTCACGACGATGCAGGCAACGCCAACGACGTGGCGCATGCTGGTCGAAAACGGCTGGGAGGGCAAGAACGATCTGCGAATCCTTTGCGGAGGCGAAGCGCTAACTCCAGACCTCGCAAGTCAACTGCTTCCTCGTTGTCTTGAACTTTGGAACATGTACGGGCCAACCGAAACCACCATCTGGTCTTCCGCGCAGCGCGTCACCTCCGCCGACCACATCTCCCTTGGTTCGCCCATTGCCAACACGCAATTCCACGTTCTTGATGAGAAGCAGCAGCCGGTTTCTCCGGGCATGTCCGGCGAGCTTTGGATTGGCGGCATGGGCCTGGCTCGCGGATACCTTGGGCGTCCCGAGTTAACCGCTGAGAAGTTCGTGATCAACCCCACCGGCACGAATCCTGATGAACGTTTGTATCGCACTGGAGATGCGGTCCGCTGCCTCCCCGATGGCAGCCTTGAGTTTCTAGGGCGGCTCGACCAGCAAATAAAGCTTCACGGTTTTCGCATTGAACTGGGCGAGATTGAAAGCGTTCTCGCCAAAGTTGACGGGATCAGGCAAGCCGTTGTCATACTCCGAGAGGATCGTCCCGGGGATAAACGCCTGATCGCCTACTACACGGGCCATACCGACTTGAGTTCTACGTCTTTAGTTCAAGCCCTCAAAGCTGCTCTTCCTAGCTACATGATCCCTTCGGCCTTCCTGCGCTTGGAAAAATTTCCTCTGACCCCGAATGCCAAGCTTGATCGCAAAGCCCTACCGCGTCCAGAGGGCAAGCGACCGCTTCTCGCGCAGGACTTTATCGCCCCGCGAACCGTGACAGAAAAACAACTGGCAGATGTCTGGTGCGACTTGCTGCAACTGGAAGAAATTGGAATCGATGACAGCTTTTTCGATTTGGGCGGCAACTCGCTGGCGGCGGTCCGCATGGTGAGTTGCTATCACGCTCGCTTCGGGCGCGACATCGCTCCTATCAAAGTCTTTCAACACCCAACCGTAGCCAAGCTTGCAAACTTTCTCGAAGCGAGCGATACGAAGTCGGATTTTCTGGCCGAGGCCGAAAGTCGGGCTCGCCACAACCGGCACAACGGTCATAACAAAACTAGCGACGCCGTCGCGATAATCGGCATGGCTGGCCGATTTCCGGGCGCGGCCAATCTCGATCAACTCTGGCGCAATCTTTGTAGTTCTGTCGAATCAATTTCTTTCTTCACGCCCGAGGAGTTGGGTCCTGGCATTGAAGAACATCTTCGCCATGATCCCGACTACATTCGCGCTCGGGGTCTGATCGACGGAGCGGACCTTTTCGATGCCGCGTTCTTCGGAATTAATCCGCTCGAGGCCAAGGTGATGGATCCTCAGCAACGCGTTTTTCTGGAGCTCGCTCAACATGCTCTTGAGGATGCCGGGTACGACCCTGAGCGTTATAAGGGCCGCATCGGTGTATACGCCGGCATCGGCGACAATCACTACTACACAACCAATCTCCTGACCCAACCCGATCTTCTGGCCATGGCTGGCAAACTCGCCGTCGAGTATGGAAACCAGAAAGACTATATCGCCCTTCGAACCGCTTATCTTCTGGATCTCCGCGGCCCCGCAATCAGCCTCAACACCGCGTGTTCGACCACGCTGCTGGCGGTGGATCAGGCCTATCGCTCACTCCTCGACTATGAATGTGACATCGCCCTCTCCGGTGGCATTGACATCACGGTCCCGCAAAAGAGCGGTTTCCTCTATCAAGAAGGAGGCACCTTCGCAAAAGATGGACACTGCCGACCCTTTGATGCCGACGCCACTGGAACCATGTTCTGCGACGGAGCTGGCGTGGTCATCTTAAAACGCCTCGCCGATGCTCTCGCCGATGGTGACAACATTTATGCGGTCATTCGGGGCACGGGTAAGAACAACAATGGCGCGCGACCCGCTTCATTTTTGGCCCCCAGTGTGGACGGCCAGGCTGATGCCATAGCGCTGGCCCAATCCAATGCCAACGTTCCCGTTGACACTATTCGCTACATTGAGGCGCATGGAACTGGCACCCCTGTGGGAGACCCGATTGAATTCGAGGCGCTCCGGAAGGTCTTCGAAAGCAAGACGGATAAGAAGCAGTTCTGCTATATCGGCTCGATCAAGGGAAACATCGGGCATCCGACCAATGCGGCAGGAGTGGCCGGCCTCATCAAGGCAGCTCTCGTTCTCCACCGCGAGCAAATTCCTCCAACGCTGCACTTTAGAAAGGCCAACCCCAAGATCGAATTTACCAACAGCCCTTTCCTCATGGCCGACAAACTCATTCCGTTTCCACGAGGAGAGGAAGTCCGTCGCGCAGCCGTCAGTTCTTTCGGTTTTGGCGGAACGAACGTCCACGTCATTCTGGAAGAGGCGCCGCTGCCGCTGCCCGCAAACGGTTCGCGTCCTCTTCAGCTTTTGCCGTTGTCCGCGAAAACTCCAGCGGCACTCGATGCCTATGCGAGCGCGTTGGCGACGCATCTTGAAACGACTGACCCACAAACGACCGACCCAGAAACGACCGACCCAGAAACTTTTCCAGACGCCGCTTACACCTTTCAAGTCGGACGGAAGCAGATGGCACACCGCCGTTTCGTTGTTGCTGCCAATTCCACAGAGGCAACCGCGCTTCTGAAGCAACCTAATCCATTGCGCTGCGGCAGCACGAAACGCTGCGACCGCCGAAATCCTCCCGTTGTATTTCTTTTCGGTGGGCAGGGGACTCAATACGTCAACATGGGTTTGAATCTCTATCGAGACGAGCCCATTTTCCGTGCAACCGTTGACCATTGTTGCGAGTATTTGAAGCCTCATCTCGGTAGAGATTTGCGTGAACTTCTTTATCCTCAGAGTGGCGATGAAAAAACGGCACAGCTCTCACTGCAGGACACGTTTTTCACTCAGCCTTCAATTTTCGTGATCGAATACGCGCTATCGCGTTTTTGGCAAAGCCTGGGCATCGAGCCTGCCACGATGGTGGGCCACAGCATCGGAGAATTTGTCGCCGCCACGCTCGCCGGGGTGTGGGACCTCGAGGATGCTTTGGGCATTATCGCTCTTCGCGGCCGCCTGATGCAGAACCTACCACGCGGCTCGATGATGGCCGTGAGCAGCGGTGCAGATTCGATCGCCAAGCTTCTGCCTGCAACCCTTCAGATCGCGTCCAACAATGCTCCGTCGCTCTGTGTGATTTCGGGGCCGGAGAGTGAAATCGTCCAATTGCAAAAAAAACTGGAAGCGGAAGAGATCGTCTGCCGCCGCCTGCATACCTCTCATGCGTTCCACTCGGCAATGATGGATCCCATGGTTGAGCCATTGCGAGATGCGATCGCCAAAATCAAGCTCCGTCCTCCCGTGAAGCCCTTTATCTCGACGGTCACCGGACGGCCCATCACCGCCGCAGAAACCACCGATCCTGAGTATTGGGCGCGGCATTCCCGGGCCACGGTGGAGTTCTCGAAAGCGATCCAGTACCTCAAGGAGCAAGGACATGACCTGTTCCTTGAGTGCGGACCACGCTCGACTCTGTGTTCTTTGGCTCGTCAGCATTTCACGCCCAGCCATCCCTGCGCGGCCATTCCCACGTTTGCCGATACGCATGAAGACAATACGGAGTGGGCAACCTTACTTTTTGCCTTGGGTTCTCTCTGGCAAAATGGCGTATCCATTGATTTGGATGCTTTCTACGCCAACGAAGAACGGCATCGCATTCCTTTGCCAACTTATCCTTTTGAACGGCAGCGGTTCTGGGTAGAGCCTGCCGCAACGGCACCGGTTCCCCAGAGTCTCCACAGCGCGGCTCCCGCCGCAGCTAGTCGTGCCTCAGTCGAGAGTGTCGCTGCTCCGCAAGAAAGCACCTCTCAGGAAAATTCGAAATCTTTGCGCAAGGATCGCATCGCTTCCCGTTTGCTTGACCTCCTGGTACCGGTCTCCGGACACGAACGCTCGGAAATCAGCCAGTCCGCCACTTTCATGGAGCAGGGATTCGACTCCTTATCCTTGACGCAGGTCGCATTTGCCATTCGCAAGGAATTCTCTGTCAAAGTCAGCTTCACTCAACTCATGAGTCAGTTGCCCAACATCGACATGCTGGCTGCGCACCTTGATGCCACATTGCCCGCTGACCTACTTGCGGAGGCGCTCGCCACACCGAGTGCTCTTCCGGCCACTTCCGCCAACGCGGCGGATCGTGATGTGAATGTCCTGCCAAACCAAGCAACGCTGGAGCGAGTGATTGCCGACCAGGCGCATACCATCGACCGCCTGCTAGAGCTCCTCGAGAAGATTGCTGGGAATCATCCAACCGCATCCGTCCCTGCGGGCGTGCAAAAGACCTTAAGCGCCACACTGCAAGAAGCTGGCTCACCGGTCGCAGATCCGCCCAATCCTCTAGAGGTTGAAGCCACGGTTCCACAGCGCGGAATCTATGCCTCCTCGCGCCTCTCCGAACGGTTGTCCGCCTCCTACAACGAATCCATGACGTTGCGTTTTACCGGCAACATCTCGATCGAGAAGATGACGCGCGCCGTGCATAGCCTGGTTGAACGGCATGACGCGCTTCGTGCCAGCTTCGATGAAACCGGCCTGCTGATGAAGATCGCACCCGCGCGAAAGATTGCTATGCCGGTCAGCGATCTTTCTTCGATCGACGATTCCATCCGGCAAGAGAAGCGTCTCGGCGAGATTATTGCGTCGGAAACCTCACTGCCACTTCCTCTACCCCTAGGTCCGCTGTTCCGCTGCCAAATGGTTTTGCTCGGAGCCGATCGTGCAGCCGTGATCTTCACGGCGCATCACATTATCTGCGATGGCTGGGCGCTGGATGTCCTGATCCACGATCTCTGCGCTTTCTATTCAGAAGAAATTTCGGGAGTACCCGTGCGCCTGGAACCAGCCCCGAGTTACGTCGATTACGTACAGACGGTAACCCAACGGCATCGCTCTGATGACTTCATGGAAGCAGGCAACTATTGGCACGCCAGATTCAAGGACGGTTTTCACGCCCTGGCGCTTCCGACCGATCATCCTCGGAAGCCGCGTCGTGAATTTAGCGCGCGTCGTCTGGACCACGCTGTCCCGGGCACGGTGCTGCAAAACCTCAGGGCAGTAGCCGCGAGCCAAGGCTGTAGCTTTTTCTCTGTCCTTCTCAGTTCTTTGGCCATCCTTCTCGCCCGCGTTTCACAGCAGCGTCGTTTCGTAATCGCCCTTCCGACTGCGGAGCAACCCGTCATCGGCCAACCCGGTCTCGTAGGGCATTGTGTGAATCTTCTTCCCTTCCCCGTAGAGCTACGTGACGGCGAGGCAGTCAGCGCCTTTCTCCAAAGGATACATGGCGAGCTCTTAGCGGCCCAGGACCACGCCATCTTCACCATGATCAGCTTGCTGGAAGATACGAAGCCGGTCGTGCCCGCGCCGGGTATTTCTTCGATCTCTGTTGGCCTCACTAATATTAAGAAGTTCAGGCAGAACGAATTGCCACAATCCGGATTCACCATCGACTACGACACTAACCCTAAAGCCTACGAATCCTTCGAATTTTATGTTAATGCGGTTGAGATAGAGGCGGACCTTCAGCTGCGCTGCCACTACGACACCAAGCTTTTTGAGGATCTGACTATACGGGAATGGCTGGCGACGCTTGATTCCATTTTTCAGGATGTTGCAGCAGATCCCTCGCTCGAGATTGTGGAACTTGCCCGGCTCAAGCGTAGCGATGATTCAGTTGCCTTCTCCGCTGATATCTCAAGCCAACAAGGCTCTCAGGAATTCCTCGCATCTGGCATGGCTTCAACTCGCGGAATGCCGAGCCGATCTTCAAATGCGTCCGCAAGCTCCGCCTCCATAGAACCAGTATTGCTCCAACCAATATTGGTCGAATCTGCATTGATCGAAGTTTTGCTCCCGCTCTGGCAACGCGTGTTGGGTATACCCGATATCAGGCCTGACGATGATTTCTTTGCCCTGGGCGGCCACTCCGTGGCTGCAGCCCTTCTGTGCGCCCAGATCGAACGGGGATTCCGATGTGTAGTGCCTCTCGCAACCCTCTATGAGGCCTCTACCCCAAGGAAGCTGGCGATATTCTTAACGAAGGGCAACGGATTAGAAGACCCGCAACCGCAGATGGCCGTGCATCGATCAGGCGATTGGCCGCGCACAGAGCGGGCTAAGAAAAAACCCTTGCAGCAGTACGCAGTCGCCAAACTCGATGTAGATCGCCGGATCTCCACTTTGCAACCGCCGACCTTGAAATCAAGCGCGAACGGTCGCCCGCTTGCCGAGGCTCAAGTGGTTGATCAGGTGCTACGGAGCTATGTTGACGAGATCCGCCAAGTGCACTCGGGCGAAGTCGGCGCACAACTCGGGACGCAAACCTCGTCAATCGCTTTGTATGAAACCGGCCTGGACGTCAGCTCAACTGAATCGCCGCTTGAAGTACCGGAAACGCCAGCACTCATTACCGCGACAAACCATTCGAACGTGCGGCAGTTCGTTGAAGAAGACATCGATCAAGTGGCAGATCTGTGGTGGAGCTTTCTGCGTCACGGCAAAGGTCGCGCTCCCCTTGCAGTTCAATCTTATTTACACGATCTTTACTTCACAAATCATCCATGGATCGATGGCGTGTTCCCCTCCCTGGTTTATGAACGCAACAACGGCAGGATCGCGGGTTTCTTGGGCATCATACGACGCAAAATGTCCCTACGCGGCGAATCGATTCGCGTCGCCTTGGGCGGCAACTTTGTAGTTCACCCTGAGGCCAGGTCCACCCCAGCAGGCATGCGTCTTTTGGCGGCCTATATGGCAGGAGACCAGGACCTTTCGCTAACCGATTCAGCAAATGATGCATCTCGATACTTACTTGAGAGACTGGGATTCAGCACTATTGTGCCCTTCAGTATGAGTTGGGCCCGTCCTCTGCGGCCGGTTCACTACGCTGTCCATGGCGTCTCTCGCTTAACCGGGCCCACCCTCTCCGCAATTTTCAAGTTTGCCACCAAGCCGTTTTGCAGTGTTGTCGACGGCATCGGCGCCGCACTCTCTTTCCGCCCGTTTCACCAGACGCAGTCCTTTCTTCACGCTGAAGAGCTTGACCTCGAAACCCTCCTCGGCTGCCTCGCCGAATTTCGTGGTAAAAATCCGCTTTGGCCAGAATACAATCTCGATTCCCTGAAGAGCCTTCTTGCGTTCATGGAGCGCATGCACCCGCGCTCACATTTTCGAAAGGTGCTGCTACGCGATGACGGCCAGAAAATCGCTGGCTGGTACATCTACTACTCGAAGCCCGGGGATGTTGGCCAAGTGGTGCAGATCGGCGGAGACCCGAACTTCGCCAAGGACGTTCTCGACCATCTTTTCTGTGATGCCTGGAAGAACGGATGCATTGCCCTTCACGGAGTAGTGCGCAGCGACTTGATCCCGGATTTCTGGGAGAGGAACTGTTTCTTCACATGCCGCAGCGGCTGGACGCTTGCTCATTCTCGTAGGCCTGAACTCCTTGAACTGCTCAATCGCGGCGACGCTTTCCTTTCGCGTCTCGACGGGGAGTGGTGCCTGGGCTTTGATGATTAACTTGTTGGGCGATCGAAAAGAATCAAGCGGAAAAGTCTGCCATTATTTCTTCGTTGAAAGCGTCACAGCTATTCGAATGAACCGGACGCAATCCTCTAGCTCTTATTGGAGGCAACACACTTAGGGATTGCGGTCGCCCCAGCCAGCCCTCTAACGCGGTTCGGACAGTCGCTCCGATTGAGGCAAGTTCGACAGCTTGGCTGGCGCGCCAACCGGAAAATGATAACGCCTATAACCCCATAGAAACCTGCTAAGCCATACATCCACTGGGGGAGTGAGAACATACCGCCTCCTTGTTGGCCAACAAGTATTCCATCCTGTCTCGAAAAACTGTGTGACTTCTATCATGTTGGGATGTGATTTCGATCACATGGAGATCGTTTGTGCATTCAGCCGTCTCTCCATGAAGCGCCGGGCCGCGCGTGTTCGAGCGAGCAGCGCTCCGATGGCAGCGCCCAGGGAGTTCGTGATGATGTCAGTCGTGCCGGAATCCCGCCGCGGTATATAGTACTGCAGAACCTCAATCGTAAAGCTCAAGATTCCAGCGGCGAGAATCGTGTAGAGCATTGCCTTTCCTGGGCTTCGCGTCGACACCAGATAGGAATAAAAAACAAAACCCAATGGCACAAATCCGGCGATGTTTTGAAGGAAATCCTCTACATACCCCCGGCTGGGATGGAATTCTTTCATCGGTGACGTCAGCATGGCTTTGTGTGGTAGCGCAAAGTTCTTAGGGATTTCAAGATCCGGCGCACCGGCCACTGCGTTGTGGATTTTGCGTCCCTTGCGTTCAGTAAACGAGTAGAAAGCCACTGCATCACTCGTATCTCTTAGATCGGCACCGCGAGAATCATTCCAGGCCCTGAAGTGCTGAAAGACTTCGTCCGGCGAAGGTTCGTTTGAATAGATAGCCAAACCACGAACCTCGCCCGCCCAGGGCTGATAATCTGCCGCCGCCGTCCCCATAACGATCTGACCGGAGATTTCGCTTGCCAATATCCTGAACTTTGGAAAGAACCGTACCTGGCGACCATCGGTGTAAACGACGGTACCTTTCGGCCCCGATGCAATCGTCACCAGAACGCTCTTGCCCTCGTGAAAAGCATGATCTACATCGATCTTGCTTCGTTCCACTTGGTTGTTGCTGCCCAAAATAACATGCGAAACCAACAATCCATCCGTCCACTGTCTTAGGAGAAACTGCCCTGGATTGTTCGTTGTATAGAAATTAGCAATCGTAGATGAGGAGTCAATAGCGGCTGGCTTCAGCAAAATTTCCAGGGTGCATGATTGCAGAGCATTGCTCTCCGCAGCCTGCAAGGGCGCTTTGCTGATAACCACACCAGGTCTATCGAACGCAACTCCATTTGTATCTTCCAGCCAATGGACTCTATTTCGGGGGAAAGGATTGAAAGGCCACAATGTGGCGGCCAGGACGGCTATAACCACCGTAACGCAAACAATTCCAAGTTTGTTCTTTCCTCGGCTTGCGCGTGAGTTTTGGTTCACCATCTCCGCTAAAACCTGCACCGCTCAACGTTGATATACCTCGATCGGCAAGCCGTCAGGATCCCTAAAAAAAGTAAAGGATTTATTCGTACTCTCATCGATCCGAATCGGCTCAGCGTCAACTCCTCGGCTCTGCAGTTTTCGCACCGTTTCCTGCACGTCTTCGACTTCGAACGAAATATGGCGCAGGCCGCAGGCCTCAGGAAACGAGAGGCGCGCAGGCGGACTTGGAAAAGAAAAGAGCTCAATCTGATATTGATCTCCAACTTGCAAATCCAGCTTGAAGGATCTGCGATCTTCGCGATAGGTTTCTCTGACAATCTTGAAACCAAGAACCTCGACATAAAATCGCTTCGACTTCGGATAATCTGAACAGATAATGGCAACATGATGAATAGCATTGAACATAGTTGCTCAAGCCTACGTGCTATCTCACCGATAAATGTCCACTCAAAAGCAGCACAAATAGCGATTGAATAGAATGAAACCGAGCACCGTCTGAGGCCGAACCCCAATCGCGCGTGAATCATCAAAGCGTTACAGGAGAGGCATCATCCAAATAACGAGTAAGCACCAAGCCCAATTTCTCGAACTCCGTCGTGAGCATACCCAAGTGGTCTCCTGGCGCTGTCTCAATCTCGAATGTTTCCGCGAAGCGTGACCAGATCGCTACCGGGTCATCGGGAAAATCAGTGGATATTTCAGCTTTCACGAACTTGATTTTGCCGGAATAGTATCGAGGATGATAGCGCTCCCACGCGAGATTTTCAGCCTCCCGCAGGCGGCGCATAGCGGGATCGGCTAACCAGGCAGGATTTCTTCCAAGCGAAGCGCCTCGGCCGGCCTCTTTTGCAGTATTCGATCGATTTCTCCGGCGAGCTTTTTCAATCAGTAATCGTACGCGGCGTTTGGCCCAACGAACGGTCAAGTAACGGCGTTGCTTGGGTGTGAGTTTGCTTTTGTGCGGATAAGTGTCCACGAAGACCAGCAGCGCCACCTTCTCGCCGAACGCAGTCAATCGTTGAGCTATCTCCAGCGTTACCAGGCCACCGAGCGAGTAACCGATCAGGAAATATGGGCCGCGCGGCTGCAGCTGCTTTATCGCATCGAGATGAAACTGCGCCATCGCTTCGATCGATGTTAAAGGTTCATCTACTCCGTCCGCACCTCTGGACTGCATTCCATAGATGGGATGCGAGGATTTCATCTTCTGCACAAGATTGAAAAAATCAAAAACCGTGCCGCCGATGCCGTGTGCGATGAAAACAGGTGGTTGTTCGACTCCTGCCTTCAGTAATAAGAGGGACGGGACCCGCGGCGGAGCAGGTTCCTCCAACAGTCCAGCCAGAGCTCCAATCGTCGGAGCAGCGTAAATCAGGACCGGTGGAAGACGACGTCCGAAACTTTCGGCGATCTCTGTAAATAATTTGACGGCCGACGAAGGATTGCCCCCAAGGCCGAAGAAATTGTCATTCAATTTTACTGAGGGCCGCTGCAGCACCCGCTGCCAAATCGGGGTCAACAGCTCAATGATCGTAGCGCGGTTCACGTCCCACCCAGTCGATTCGGGCTACCCAGATTCATCAGGCGCGGCGCCGCATCAGGGACGGCTGATCCTTCACACCGGAAACCTCATGTTCTCGATGCCATGCTTCCTGCAGGCGACGTGAAAGCGCGGCGGCGAGGCTGTCGACATGGTTCGTGATCATTCCCACGTGATCACCCGGTACGGTTTCGCATTCAAATTGGCTTGCCAGTTCGCCCCAAACGGCTGAAGGATCAGCGCGAAAAACCGTCACCTTCTCGGCGCTTATGAAGTCGACCCGTCCTTTGTAAAAGCGCGGATGGTAGCGTTCCCACGCCAGGTCTGCGCTCTCAATCGATCGGCGCATATCGGGAGTCAATCTTCTAGGAGCACTCGCTTGAGCTTTGCTGCTCACCGAATGAATGAGTTGTGAAATCGACTCACATACAGCTAACTTTCTCAAATTCCGCAGCGGACCTTTTGCCGGTTTTAAGACTGACGCAAGGCGTTGTCTCAGCGTTAAATCAGCAGAATGTGGGTACGAATCGAGCATGGCCAGGAGGGAGACGGACTCTCCATCCGCGCACAAACGTTGGGCCATTTCAAGCACGACTTGACCACCGAGTGAGTAACCAATGAGGAAGTATGGACCGTCAGGTTGTAGCCGCTTGATTCCCTCAAGATAATACTGCGCCATGTCTTCGACTCGATCGAGAGGTTCTTCGTCACCATCGATACCTCTCACTTGCATCCCGTAAATGGGCTGCCATCCCTGGATGCGCCTGGCCAGCGGAACGAAATCGATGATGCTACCACCGATCCCATGAGCAATAAACACTGGAGGTAGTTCGGCACCCGGCTTTAGCAACACCAGCGGCCACGACGACGCCGTCTGCTGCTCCGCCAAAAAGGCAGCCATCGTCCTGATCGTAGGCGCCTGACAGATAGCTGTCGCTCGCAAGTGCCGGTCACTCGCCTTCTCAATCTCCGCGACTAATCTAACAGCCAGTGAAGCATTGCCTCCTAGATCGAAAAAATCGTCATCCAGATTAATTTCAGGACGATTTAGCACACCTTGCCAAAGCGGCGTCAGCACCTCAGTGATCGCGGAGTTATTACTGCTGATCATGAATGAGCGAACTCCCAATAAAGCTCGCGGGCTTTCGTATAAATGGGACCGAATGGTAGCGAACGGTCGCCGATCCGAGTCACGGGAACGACCTTCGAGTAGTTGCCGGTGGAGAAAATCTCATCTGCCTTTTCAAAATCTCCGTAGGTCAGAGTTGCTTCAATTACTTTCATTCCAGCCGAGCGTAAAAGTCCGATCACTCTTTGCCGGGTGATGCCTGCTAGGAATGTTCCATTCGGGATCGGTGTAAACACCACGCCATCTTTTGCCATGAACACATTGGAAGTGGCGAGTTCGGCGACGTTACCCAGCATGTCGCACACAACCGCGTTATCAAAACCTTTCTCCTTCGCTTCAAAAAGCGAGCGCGAGTTGTTGGGATAAAGGCATCCAGCCTTCGCATCAACCGGCATCGTTTCAATCGTCGGCCGCCGATATTGCGATAATGTGATCGAGAAGCCTTTGGGCGGCCGCATCGGCGCTTCATAAATTGAAAGGCACCATCGCGTCGACTCCGGGTCATGCGCTTGAACCCATGGCCCTTCCTTTTCCGCCCAATACATCGGACGTATGTAGAGCGCCGCGTCTTTATCGAACTTGGTGATGCCTTCCCGCGCCAGTCTTACCCATTCCTCGGTCGTGACGGTTGGCTTCAGAAAAAGCTTCTTTGCGGAATTATTGACGCGCGCACAATGAAGCTCAAGATCCGGCGTCACTCCCTCAAAAGCGCGAGCTCCGTCGAACACGATTGAGCAAAGCCATGCGGCATGCGTACGCGGACCCATGATCGGCACATTGCCCTCGTGCCAATCTCCGTCCAGATAAGTCCAGGTTTTGGACCATCCGCTTCCGATCGCCATGCTCTGCCCCCGCTCCAGACAAACTACGCTACCACACGAATATTACGAGTCAATAACAACTACCGGCGAACCTATTTTGTAACGCTCGCGTAACCAAAGATCGCCTTCAATTCGAGAAACTCTTCCAGGCCGGCCTTACCCCATTCCCGGCCATTTCCCGATTGCTTATATCCTCCGAAGCTGCCGGCGAAGTCGACTCTGGCGCCGTTGATGTGTACATTGCCGGCGCGAATCCGCTTTGCGACACGGCGCGCAGCCTCGAGGCTACCCGCGGTCACAAACCCTGACAGCCCATAAATCGTGTCGTTTGCTATCCGGACCGCATCATCTTCGGCTTCATAAGGAATGATGCAAAGCACAGGTCCGAAAATTTCCTCACGCGCGATCGTCATGTCGTTGCCCACGTTTGCAAATACCGTCGGCTTGACGAAATAACCTTTCGCGAAACCATCTGGACGGCCGGGCCCTCCCGCAATCAGCGTTGCGCCCTCTTCGATTCCCACCTTAATAAGGCGCTGCACTTTGTCGAACTGCGCTTTGCTGGCTAGCGGCCCGTTACTGGTTTCCTTTGCAAACGGATCACCAACGATTGTAGCCTCGGCTGCCTGCTTCGCTGCTTCGATGGCCTCCGTCAACTTAAATCGAGGGACGAGCATCCGCGTGGGCGCATTGCAGGATTGTCCTGAATTGCGAAAGCATTCCTGTGCGCCCTGCCGGACTACATTTGCAACGTCGACATCCTCCAGAATAATGTTGGCGGATTTTCCACCGAGTTCCTGCGTTACCCGCTTGACCGTGGGAGCGGCAGTTACCGCAACAGAGACCCCCGCTCGCGTCGATCCAGTAAACGAAACCATCGCTACGTCTGGATGCGACGAGATCGCCGCACCCACCGTGGACCCATCGCCATTTACCAGATTGAACACGCCAGGTGGCACGCCCGCTTCATGCAGGATCTGTGCAAATAGATAAGCAGAAAGAGGGGCAATTTCACTCGGCTTCAGAATCATGGTGCAACCCGCCGCCAGTGCGGGTGCTACCTTGCACACGATCTGATTCATGGGCCAGTTCCACGGAGTAATCAGTCCGCATACTCCGATTGGCTCTTTTCGCATCAGGGTCGAGCCCTTGATTTCTTCGAACTGGAATTCTTCCAGGACCTTTACGACTTCCAGTAAATGTGCAAGTCCGGCTGGAGCCTGCGCCTTTCGCGAGAGCGAAATGGGTGCCCCCATCTCCTGCGAAATGGTCTCAGCCATTTCATCCATCTTCGCCCGATAAACCTCGATGATCTCCCGCAGAAGCACGGCTCGATCCGAAACTGTTTTTCCCGAATAACCCTCGAACGCGCGTCTAGCAGCGGCGACGCCCCGATCAACATCTGCGGCGCTGCCAAGCGAAATCGTCCCTATAGGTTCTTCGGTGGCCGGGTTAATGATTGTGCAGTCCTGGACCACTGTTGGATCGACCCACTTCCCATCGATATAAAACTGGCGGCAATTCTTCATAACTTTTTTTCAGTTTTGATGCTGGGCGGTAAGAGCTGAACTTATGCGTTCCTCAAGAACTCAAATCGTATTGCGATGACTATAAAGATACCACCCGTTGAAGCGCCTTCCCTAGCGCGGACACCCTTTCGCGCGTCGAATACGCCAAGGAAATCAATCTCCGTCCGGCGGCGCCCAACTCCAACAACGCAACTTCCAGCCTCTGCCTTCTCCTACCACGGCTCCAACGTAGTGGGCGTCTGGACTGAGTGAATGTAGGCTCCATTGCAAGCCGTCCGTAGTCCGCAACTGTTCAGGCTTTCCGGGGGTGAGGGTCACGCGGAAGCTGTTTAATGGGACGTGCAATCCCTCCCCCCTTGCCTTGACATATGCCTCTTTGCGCGTCCAGCAAAGAAAAAAGCCTTCGTCTCGCAGAGGCGGAGGCAAGCTCCGCAACTCGGCGACCTCTTGAGGAGAAAAGTAATGCTCGGAAATCTCCTCACCAGCAATTTCGCGGATGAACTCAACATCGACCCCCAAACGCCGTCCAAGGGAAAACGCAAGCAACGCAATACCCTGTGAGTGCGAAATATTGAACTGAAGTTGCGCGTCTGTGCGCAAGCTCGGTTTGCCGTTGGGCCCGTAATCAAATTCAAGCTCCCCTGGGGCTCGGTTTACGTACTTTCCCAGCATTTCACGCAGAATTCCCCGGGTAACAATAAAACCATTGCGGTCGGCCGGAAAGAAGAACCGGTTCGCTCTCTCTTTCTCGTCGGTTGAGAGTGTTCTTTCGAACTGACGCAGATGTATCGCTTCGCTATCCAAATTAGCGCGCCAGACATGAACCTCATTTTGGAGGAGTTGCAACCGTTTCGGGCTCATCTCCCAAGTGTCGGCGGAGGTAGTCTGATCTTTGTGCATGCAATATCCTGATCATGCCACTGGTGGAGAACTTATAAAACCATACGTCCCCCGGTGAAAGAGTTTTTTATGGTTAAGTTGTCTCGACCTGATTTAGTCTTTTAACCAGCGGGCGAATAAACAATGGTCGACCATTCAGTGCCTTTAAAGTTAAGCCCTCGATTCTCCTGGGCTCTTGCGGTTCTTTTTATCGTTGGAACAGCACCGCATACAGCCTGCAGCAGCAGCCCTGTTCTATCGCATTCAAGTTCAACGCCTCGGCCTTCGGAAATGCCAAAGCAAACCCCAGCACCACCGAGAGCGCCTTTTGCTCGACGTCTGGTCTGCCCCGCGTTCGGCCCGCCACGAGGAGTTGAGACAAAAAGAGAGCATAAGGTTATTCTTTCTTGGAAAGCCAGCGCGCCTGCCGATGCAAAGCATGCTGCGGCCGCCGGCTATTGCATTTATCGTGGGGCAAAACATAAGGACACCGCTCCGGTGCTGGTCAACTCAATTCCATTCCCAGGCACCAGTTGCATGGATGACGTGGTCGAGAATGGCAAGAAGTACTATTACGTAGTGCGGGCGATCAGCGCGACAGGGATCGCAAGTATCAGCTCGAACGAAGCGGTTGCCTCCATTCCACGGGGAGAGCGTCGAAATCCTTCCTCTGGCGCCTCGGCCCCCTCTTGCCGGGAAACCGTCAGCGCGAAATAGCGCCTTCAAGGGCGAACAAACATGATCTGCGCTGCAGACTAATGTTGAGTGACCTCCAACAGCTCCTTCAGATACCGCTCCCACACCGCTGCCCACGTGTGAGTACCGTGACCATGCGTTTGCTCGGAGATTGGGATCAGCACAAAACGGCCATGCTCGACTCGCTTGATCTCGCGCTCCGCGATTCCGAGCTCCGGAGGATTGATGAAATCGTCCGCGGAGTTCACGAACATCACTGGGACAGTGATTTTCTCAAGCTTCGCCGAAGGATCGTAATTCCACGAAGCTCTCACCGCGTAAAGCAGGTCGTTGGCATCGTGACTTGCACTGAACCGCTTGACGAAATTCTCGGCTGCGTCGTCCGTTAAATCGCGGGTCGGTAGGTCTTTCTGCATCTGCAGAGCAGACCCCGCGGCAACGTAAAACATCTCCGCCGAGGTCGTGAGGGCCGACAAGGGCTCACTGGAATATTCACCACTCTTCCATTCGGGATCGTCGCGGATACTATCGATCACCAACTTGCGCCACACGCGATTCCGTCCAGCAATCGCGACTGGCTGGCAGGCGAGGGGCATGAGTGCGTCCATGAAGTCCGGATAGGTTTCGCCCCAAACCCAGGAATGCATGCAGCCCATGGAAGTCCCCAGGATGAGGCGCAGATGATTCACTCCCAGGCCTTTTTCCAGCAACTCATGCTGCGCCGCAACCATGTCGTCGTAGTCATACTGAGGAAAGCGCGCGTGCATACCATCGCTGGGCTTGCTGGATTTCCCGTGGCCGATGTTATCCGGAAGAATAATGTAGTAGCGCGTGACATCGAGAAGTTGTCCCGGGCCAAAGAGCACGCCCGCGAATTGCGGCACAAGAAATTGTCCGCCGGTCCCACTTGTGCCGTGTAAAAGCAAAACGGCGTTCGTCACCCGTCCTTCCGTGTTGCGCACGGGGCTTCCCAAGGTCGCATAATGCATTCGCAACTCGGGCAAGGTTTCGCCTGACATGAAGTGGAAGTTGTGGGAAACGTAGTCGCCTTCCCTGGGCTCGCCTTCCCTGGGCACGATCGGGCTTGCCTGCTGTGCCTGCATAGACGATGCGCAAAGCAGAGCCGCAACCGATGAAAAAACAAGCCTTCGAATGGTCTTATGCATGTTCGCACCTCGTTCAACGAGGCAGAGTACCACATCAGGTTCGCGCATGATTACAAGTGATACTCGACTTAGGTGCTCTTTATCTCTCACTGCTGGTGCGTGCTAGAATCGAAACGAATTCACCACTGAAAAGAATCTTTATTCGAGCCCTCTTATCAGAGCCCTCTTATTAGACCAATGACGAATCCTTCAGCCGCAAATCGCACCGTCGATTCCACCAGGAATAAAATTAGCGAGCGCCAGGCGCGAGTCGGAATCATCGGCTTGGGTTACGTCGGGCTGCCCCTAGCCCTGCTATTTACCGAACAGAAATTTGCCGTCACCGGCTTCGACATTGATCAGCGCAAAGTCGACACGCTGGCCAAGGGCGGTTCCTACATCTATCGCATTCCGGCGGAAGAGATTCAGGCCGCCACAGCGCAGGGTTTCACCGCCACTTCCAACTACGCTCAGATCGAGAAGATGGACGCCATCATCATCTGCGTTCCCACGCCGCTCAATCAGTATCACGAACCTGATCTGAGCTTCATCACCGACACCACGCACGCCATCGCTCCGCATCTCCAAGCCGGGCAGTTGGTGGTTCTCGAGAGCACGACGTATCCGGGCACCACCGAGGAAGTCATGGTGCCGATTCTCGAGAAGGAGAACAAGAGCGGACTGAAGGCGGCGCGCGGTGTTTCCACGGCGGAAAAAGAATTCTTTGTGGCTTTTTCTCCCGAGCGCGAGGATCCCGGCAACACCAGTGTGGCGCGTCGCGATATTCCGAAAGTCGTTGGAGGAGTGAATCCGCAAGCCTCGGAACTGGCGGGAGCCCTCTACGGTTCGATTTTTCAGCGAACGGTTCCAGTATCCTCGCCGGCCGCCGCCGAGATGACCAAGCTGCTGGAAAATATCTATCGCTGCGTCAACATCGCGCTAGTCAACGAACTGAAACTGCTCTGCCTGCGCATGGGTTTAGATATCTGGGAAGTGATCGAAGCCGCCTCCACCAAGCCGTTCGGCTTCCATCCTTTCTATCCCGGGCCGGGCCTGGGAGGACACTGCATCCCGGTCGATCCCTTCTATTTATCGTGGAAGGCCAAGGAGTGGGACTTCCGCACCCGCTTCATCGAGCTGGCGGGAGAGATCAACACGCACATGCCGTATCACGTTCTCGCCTCGATCGGCGGAGCGCTGAACGGTCACAAGAAGTCGCTGAACGGATCCCGCGTGCTGATTCTGGGTGTGGCTTATAAGAAAGACATCGACGACCTGCGTGAATCGCCGGCCCTGACCATCATCGAGCTGCTGCAAAAAGAAGGAGCTGAAGTCAGCTATCACGATCCCTACTTCCCATTCATTGGAAAAGGTCGCAAGTACGATCTGCAGATGAAGCGAATCGATCTCGCCAAGCTTGGCGAGTACGATTGCGTCGTCATCGTCACCGATCACTCCGACTACGATTACCGTCGAATCGTGGGCGAAGCCAAGCTGGTGGTCGATACCCGCAATGCCACCAAGGGAATCGACAGCCCGAAAGTCGTACGCTGTTAGTTTCGGATTAGATCGAACGGCTGGCGGCGAATCGTTCTCAGCGGTGCGCAAGGTCGAACGAGACCGCAGCTGCTGACGAACCAATGTTTAGCATTGAGATAACCCGCTCCATCTTGTGATGTCCCGTCCTGTGGAGGAAGTAACTAACTCCAACCACTCCAACCGCCTCGCCCGCAAAGTTCATCGCTAATCCCGGAGTGCTGCCGCTGAAGAAGCGGGTGACCGGATTTAGCTCCTGGCCACCATTGCGCAGATTGTCTCGAGTTACCACGAAGTCAGCAGCGCTGAAAGCCGCGTTCGTCGCAAATAGAATGCTATTCTCCCGATCCCAAAACTTATGACTGGAGGCTTCAGGAATGCTCACCGGCTGCGTGGTCGCCGCCATGGGAACTGGTTCCATCGCTTCGGGCTGAAGTAATGCCAGTGCTACCTGTTGTTGCGCCAATCCCGGCCGGCAAAGGCCCAAGACCATCAGCAGAAATAACATTTTCGGTTGAATCGAGCGAAGCCAGGTTAACTGCATCACTTTGGTGCCCCCTCAGTGGCCGTCTTTACTAGTACTAACGCACTTGCCCGACCAAGGGAAATGGCCCCTAAGTGCCACTAAGCTATTTAGAATGATTACTTTGGAACGAACGGGATGTTACTGAAGTTGGCGCAGGTGTGCAAGCTGTTGCAGGTAAGCCGTATTTAATTCAATCGTTCACCGAGGTTCCTGATAGACGCGCGCGCCAAGTAAGTTAAGTAAGGGGCGACAACGATGGTAGTTCGACGACAACTATCCCCTCCGGCCCCCGCTATATCGGAAGCAGGACGAGTTCGGAATACAAATTGTCAAGCTCTTCCGGCTCGAAAAGCGAAGAGCGAAATAGCGCTTGATTTTGTCGTCTAATCCGCACACCTCGCGGCAGCGGTGCTCGGAAAAGCCGCGGATCGGCCATGAGGGCAACTGTCCGCTGGCGACGGAGGATAGCGAGCTTGGCACGCTCCAAATGGCGGACGAGGATGTGCGGAGCACTGCAATAGAGCAACTCCGACAGAGCCAGCCCCCGCTTCGTGCGTCGCTTCACGACGAGGTAGGCGCACTCAGCTCCGTCGCGCAACGCCAGATGCAAACATTCGTACCCTAGGTGATCGTCGAAAATGAGCCGCTGGTCATCATTCAGCAAGCTGCGGATACCGTCCAGGTCGAAAATAATCTCGGCGCCGGGTGCGCGCAAAGTGTCGACGTGGAGGAGCGGGGTAAAGATAATCCTCTGCGACTCCAGACATTTGAAACCCATCGCTTCAAACATACGCGCCGACGTGGGCGACGGCGTCAAGTTTGTGTAGCATATGTCCTGATCGCCCAGGGCCGCGGCGAGCAGCGCGGGACCCCAACCGCGATACTTGGGGAGAATGTACCAGGACGTGCAATTGCAAATCACGCAGCTCTGGCCCCTAATCTGTCGCCGGGCGTAGACCACACCCAAAAAGCCCACAATTACGTCACCCAAAGTAAGTACAAAGCCGAGATTCGGCTTCTTGTCCAGCCACCCGTAATCAAACAATCGACGCCAACTGTCTACCCCAATCTTCCTGGCAAAGCCCAAGTGGAGGAACGTACAGAGCGGTTCGACATCGTCCGGACGCGCCGGACGGACGCGCGGCGGCGGAACATCGGCCACCACGGGCCGCGCGAGATCGTTCGTGACGCCCGCGCCGGCTGCGTGGACCGCGCCGTGCAGACTTGCACGCGAGCCCGAGGAGCGTCCACTCTCCTCCTCCGAGAGCCAGCCATTCCCGTTCTTCGCAATTGCGTGACCGGGCAACCCTTCCAATTTGTCCCCCGCTTCGAGAACAAGCGCGAGACTCTCAATCGTCGGGGATTGGAAGAGCGCGGCGAGAGGGAGATCGCTGTGCGTCAGTGCGCGAATCTCCTTGAACAAGCTCAGGACCGTAAGAGAGTCTAAGCCGAGTTCGAAAAAATTATCGCATCTGCCAATCGACGATAGGCGCAGCACTCTCTCACAGATTTGCTTGAGTTCGCGCTCGCGTTGGTCACGCAACTGCAGTCGATCAACCTCGCGCGAACCATTTGCCGCTATCGACTCGGTGGCTTCCACTGTCCCGGAAATCACCCCAGCCGCGGCCTTCGCGCAAACCATCGCATGGCGAGCGATAGCTTCGAGACATTCCGGGTTGCGCAGCGCCTCCCGATTACTTATGCGGCGGCCATTTATCGCATCTCGCGCTGCCAACTCGGACCGTTTCCCGCTATGCGTCACAGGAAGCTCATCAACCTGTGCGATCCTCGCCGGCTGCAGCACGTTCGAGCCGCGGCGGGCGAGCTCGGACCGGATCCGTGCGGCGAGCCGATCGTCGAGCACAACACCCTCGCGCAGCACAACTAGCAGCACCATCCGCGCCCCGCCGAGTTCCTCCTCAGCCTGCTGCTCGACCGCCATCGCCTCGACCACTTCGGTGATTTCCTGCAGGATCCGATAAATCTCCGCCGGACCGACGCGGATCCCGCGGATGTTTAGCACGCCGTCCGAACGCCCATGGAGACGCGCCCCGCCCTCCGGAGTGAACTCGATCAGGTCCCCGTGGGTCCATAAACCACGATTCTGGCTGAAATAGGCCTCGTGGAACCGGCGTTGGGCGTCATCGCCGTAAAACCCGAGCGGCCGCGATGGGAACGGATTCGCACAGATCAGCTCGCCAATTGGCGCGGTCGGCTCGCCTGCAGGTGGAAGGGCTCTCACGTCCAGGCCAAGGCTCCTACACTGGGCCTCCCCGCGGTAGACCGGGAGGTTGGGGTTACCCAGAACAAAGCAGCCGATAATATCCGTGCCGCCCGATATCGATTGCAGAGGCAGGTCATAAACATGATCGCGCACCCAATCGTATTGCCGCTCGTACAGAATCGATCCAGTCGAAAGTACCGCGCGCAAAGCGGCAAGGTCGAAGGTATTTCCGGGTGCGAATCCGGCCTTCTCGCAGGCCTGAAGATAGGCCGGGCTTGTCCCGAACACCGTCGCCCGTTCGGCGGCAACGAGTTGCCACAGTGTCTCGGGCCCCTCAATCAGGCCGTTGTAGAGCAGCAGTTCGACTCCAGAAGCCAGCGCCGAGAGTTGCCACTGCCACATCATCCATGCGCACGAAGTCTGGAAAAATAGCTTGTCACCCTGCTTCAGATCACAGTGGAGCCGGTGTTCCTTGACGTGCTCTATCAAAGTCCCGCCCGCGCCGTGCTCGATGCACTTCGGCTGTCCGGTGGTCCCGGATGAAAACAGGATGAAAAGCGGCTGGTTGAAGGGAAAGCGGCGCAATTCGAACCGGTCGGCGCCCGCAGCCTGGACGATCAGGTCGGCGAATCGATAAAGCGGCTTCCCGAAAATGTTCGGCGCGGGTTCGTCGTCGAACGCGACAATCGCTCTCAGCGTCGGCAGTCCGGCTGCTACCTCCGCCAAGCGATCCGAAACAGGAGTCCCAACGTCCCAAGGCTCGGGTCGCAAGTGCCCCATCAGGACGACCGGTTCAAGCGGCGCAAACCGCGTCAGAATCGCGAATGCCCCCATGTCCGGCGCGCAGCTCGAGAAGGTCGCGCCCAACGCGGCTGTGGCGAGTGCGGCGATGATTGCCTCGCTGCCGTTGCGTGCCACCACGACCACGCGATCGCCCTGACGCACTCCCAGACGCCGAAGGGACGCAGCGAGACGCAGCGCGCTCTCCCGCAATTCTCCTCGGGTCAAGCGCTCAGTGCGACCATCGCCGTGGCAGGTGGTCAGCGCTGGACGGTCGTCGCCGCCAACTCTATCGGCAAGCAGAACCTCTGCATAATTAAGGCGGATGTTCGGGAAGAAAGAGGCGCTCTCACAAGAATCGCCCAAACACACGGGATCGAGCGGGCCCTCGCAAACAAGCTCAGACCAACGCAAAAAGAGCTGCCAGAACAGGCGGAAGTCTTTCACCGAAAAAGAGTGAAATGACGAGTAGTCAGCAAAGATCCGAGACGTCGCTGCCTCGCAGTACCTCATGAACGCCGTCATCTGCGATCGGGCGATGGTATCCGGGTCCGGCAGGAAGATCGGATTTTGCTGTCTGGTCAGCGCGGACTCGGCAACGTCCGGGGTAGGGATCGCCGTCATCTCCCGCTGGCTCCTCTCTGCTTTTCATCTGACATTTCCCTTTTTTGACTTGGAAACCGGCGTGCACTCCGGGAACTTCCTGAGTGCACTACCTTCATAAAAGAGCTCGGCTATGGTACGGACGCTTGTACAGGGCTGGAATGCGCGCTTTCCTGTCCGCTCGAGCTCACGGATGTAGCCGCGTAGTAATAAGTCTGCCCAGAGACAACAGTGCTGTCCATGTACGCGGTATTTGCATTCAAGCTGGAATTAAGC
>JBAVZU010000366.1:0-14270 GCA_049588915.1 Candidatus Sulfotelmatobacter sp. | reverse complement strand
CCGTCTGTACCCAGCGCAATGCGGCCGCGCCTTTTTTGTGGTTGTAGTGGGAAAACACAACGTACCACGTCCCCAGAGCGGCGACAGAAGCGACAACGTCAATTAAGAGAACGCGCCCCACAACGCTTTCCTCTGATGCTTATCGTACGACCTTGGTTGCGGACGAAGCAAGCGCGAATGTTTGCATTTTCGGGATTCATCGCCCCAACGGCGGACACCTTGTGGAAAACTTGGAATCAACTTAGCGCCCGCTGAACCTGCCGTCCATCTGGCCGCTACAATGTCGGCGTGCCCTTCACCATTCGCGATTTCAACACGACCGACTTTGACGCGCTCTGGCGCATCGACCAAACCTGTTTTCCTCCCGGAATTTCCTATTCCCGAACGGAACTCAGGCTCTACATGCGCCGCCGCGCCTCTTTCACACTGGTTGCCGAAGGGTCTGCAGCCGCGACCGAGCGCGCCTCCATAAGAAGCGAAAACCATTCCGCGGCAACCGATACCAGCATTGTTGGATTTATAGTGGCCGAAGCAGGATCCCGGGCACGCGGTCACATTATCACCATCGACGTGATCGGAGAGGCTCGCCGTTTTGGGGTGGGATCACTGTTATTGCGCGCTGCCGAGGATCGTCTGATTATGGCCGGATGCCGGGTGGTCGAACTGGAGACAGCCGTCGATAACGTATCGGCGTTGTCCTTTTACAAACGTCATGCCTACAGCGTGGTCAGAACCTTCCCGCGCTACTATTCAAATGGCGTGGATGCGCTGGTGCTGGAGAAGACCGTGGTCTAATCGCGCGAGCGATTTTTTCGTCTCAAAATTCCGTTTGCGCTTCCGGTCCTCTTGCGGCAACCTTGCGTGTGATGAAAAAATCTGCCATCCAAGTCGCGATACAGGGCGAACGAGGATCTTTTAGCCATGAAGCTGCTGAGCGAATGCTGCCCGGCATCTCCCTGGTGCCTTGCGCCCGCTCCGCGGAAGTGTTCGACCGCGTGGAAAAAGGGTCGGTGTCCGCCGCAGTGATTCCTATTGAAAACTCACTGGCCGGCACGGTGGCCGAGCACGCCGATCTGCTGCTGGCGCGCGATGTGTTTATTCAGGCGGAATTCCGGCTTCGCATCGTGCATAACGTAATCGCCGCTCCCGGCGTTCGGTTCAGTGCGCTGCGAAAGGTCCTCTCGCACCCGGTCGCGCTCGACCAGTGTCGCGATTTTTTCCGCCACCATCCGAAGATTGAAGCTGTCCCTTTCTACGACACCGCAGGCAGCGTCAAGCATGTAATCGCCGAGCATCTTCCCGACGCAGCCGGGATTGCCGGACGACAAGCCGCGCGGGAATACTCAGGCAGAATTCTGCAAGCCGGCATCGAAGACGATAAGCGCAACTTCACCCGTTTCTTGCTGATTCGCAAGCCCAAGGCACGCGCCGCAAGCGCGCGAGCGAAGGGAATCAAAACTTCCCCGAGCCGCTACCAGCAACTGATTCCGGTGGGTGCGAACAAGACCTCGATCGCCTACAAGCTGAAAAACCAGCCCGGAGCGCTATTCAAATCGCTCAGCGTTTTCGCGCTGCGCGATATCAGCCTGAGCAAGATCGAATCGCGACCGTTGCGTGGGCGTCCCTGGGAATATGTCTTCTATGTAGACTTCCTGCGGGGCGACGATGAACCAGCCCGTAACGCACTTCGCCATCTCGGGGAGGTTGCGGAGTTCGTGAAAGTGCTGGGCATTTACCTAGCGGCTTGAATCAGAACCCGTCCACGATAACGATTGAAGGGCTGAGTCCAAAGGGAATAGGATTAGGGCGTTCCCAGTTTATTTTTCCTATTCGTAGCTGGAGCGATCTGCTCCGCGTGGCGTTCGTTCGGATTTCGCGGGGAGGTGCTGCCATGAGAATCTGCTTGTTGACTCATAGTCATGATGATCGTCTTCTCTGCCGCATTAGCCCCGGTACCTTGGGCATCATGGCGCGGAGCGGACAATGCCGATAGAATCGGTTAGCTCAGGAGACGGAGATGCCATGAAACCTTTCCTGGGGAATCTCATCTAAGCTTGAGTGAGTTACACTCAAGGAGAGCCAATGACCCAACAAACGCTTTCCGAGCCACTTCCTAAGCATCGGGAAATAAACGACGTACGGGCTTTACCCGTTCTGCCTGTGAGGGATACGGTCCTTTTCCCCCACGCGGTACTGCCGCTAACGGTAGGCCGTGAAAGTTCCGTCCAGCTTATCAATTCACTCGGAGAGGATAAGACTATTGTAGTCGTCGCGCAGCGCGAAGCACGCGTCGACAACCCCCAACCCAGCGACCTTTATTTAGTGGGCACTTCGGCGATAGTCCATAAAGTCGTCAAGATGCCCAACCAGAGTCTCTTCGTATTTGCCGAGGGACTGGAGCGGGTACGCCTGGGCGAGTTTACCCAACTGGCGCCGTTCATGCGCGCTCGCGTCTCCTCAATTCCAGAAGCGGCCCCGCCGGACAGCTCCGAGATCGAGGCTTTGCAGCGCAACGTTTTGACGCTGTTCCAACAGATCGTTGCCGGTTCGCCCACGCTGTCTGATGAACTCTCAACTGTCGCGCTGAATATCGACGAACCGGGCCGACTGGTGGATTTCATCGCCTCCTCTTTGCCGTCGCTCTCGACGCCAGACAAGCAAGACACGCTGGAAACTCTCGACATTCGAGTGCGTCTGGAAAAAATCAACCAACATCTCGCCAAGGAACTGGAAGTCCAGCAACTGCGCAACAAGATCCAGAGCGAAGTGCAGGATCGCGTGCAGCAAACCCAGCGCGAGTATTATCTGCGCGAGCAGATGAAGGCCATTCAAAAGGAATTGGGTGAGCAGGATGAAGGCCAGCGTGATGTCGAAGACCTGAAAAAGAAAATCGATGACGCCGGCATGCCGGATGAGGTTAAGAAAGAGGCGCTCAAGGAATTAGGTCGCCTCTCCCGCATGTCTCCGATGGCCGCGGACTATTCGCTCACTCGTAACTACGTCGAATGGCTGGCCGTGCTGCCCTGGGCGAAGACTTCCGGGCAGGAGATCGAAATTCCGAAAGCCAAAGAGATTTTGGACACGGACCACTACGATCTCGAGAAAGTCAAGGATCGTATTCTTGATTATCTCTCCGTCCGGCGTTTGAAGCCGAACATGAAGGGCCCGATTTTGTGCTTTGTTGGGCCTCCCGGCGTCGGTAAGACTTCGCTGGGCAAGTCGATTGCGCGGGCTCTGGGCCGCAAGTTTGTGAGGCTTTCGCTCGGTGGCGTGCACGATGAAGCGGAAATCCGCGGTCACCGACGCACCTACATTGGCGCATTGCCCGGACAAATTATTCAAGGCATTCGCCGCGCCGAGACCAAAGATCCCGTTTTCATGCTCGACGAAATCGATAAGGTTGGCCGTGACTTCCGCGGCGATCCGGCTTCGGCGTTGCTTGAAGCGCTGGATCCTGAGCAGAATTCGACATTTCGCGACAACTATCTCGACGTCACGTTTGATCTATCGAAAGTGCTTTTCATCACGACCGCGAACATGCTCGATCCCATCGCCGAGCCGTTGCGTGATCGCATGGAGATCATCGAACTGCAGGGCTATAGCGAGGAAGAGAAACTGCACATTGCTTTCCGTTATTTGGTCCCACGGCAGGTGGAAGAAAACGGAATTACGGCGGAGCAGATCGAGTTTCCCGAAGCCGCATTGCGTTATATCATCCGCCACTACACGCGCGAAGCGGGTGTACGCAGCTTGGAGCGCACGATCGGAACCATCTGCCGCAAACAAGCGCGGCGGCTGGCCGAAGGCAAGACGGAGAAGCTTGTGGTGACCCAGGAAGTCATTCAGGAATTTCTTGGCGGCATCAAAATCCGTACCGAGGGCGAGATCGAAGAACGCACCGAGCGGCCAGGTGTGGCCGTCGGATTGGCCTGGACTCCTTCCGGCGGAGACGTGCTCTTTGTTGAAGCCAACGCCATGAAAGGCAAGGGCGGCTTCACCATGACCGGGCAAATCGGCCAAGTGATGCAGGAATCCATGCAAGCTGCGCTTACCTGGGTCCGTTCGAACGCCGCGCAGTTGGGCATCGCGGAAAATTTCTTTGCCGACCACGATATTCATATGCACGTGCCGGCGGGAGCGATTCCGAAAGATGGACCTTCGGCGGGCGTGACCATGGCGACGACTCTGGTGTCATTGCTCACCGGTCATCGCATTCGACCACTGCTGGCGATGACAGGCGAGATCACGCTGAGCGGTAACGTGCTGCCGGTAGGGGGCATTAAAGAAAAAGTGCTTGCCGCCAAACGTGCCGGAGTGACTGACGTGATTCTGCCAGCGGAAAACAAAATGAACGTGGACGAAGACCTTACGAAGGAGCAACTCGAAAATCTTACGGTTCATTACGTGAAGACCATTGACGAAGCGCTCTGTGTCTCACTGCCTGCGGTGGCGGGGTCAACCGCCGCCAAGATGCTGTCCACTACGCCGGAGGCGATTCACGACAAGGCGTTCGCTCAAGCGTAAAGCAACTGGGATTTTCCATGATGAATTGCCAGCCGAGAGGGCTGGCATTTTTTTTTGACCGGAATGAGCAAGGCGGGTCGGCGCTACTTCAGTAGCGTGAGAGATTTGACTTTGGCTTGCGCCGAGAGACGGCTCACATATCCAACCGCTCCTGGAGTAGCCGCTACGTACTCGATCAGCTCCGATTCGGAAACGAATGCCCTGGGCATAGCTCCCTGTCCAGTAAAAACAGCCTTTCGCCATCGTGCGCGAAATTCATCAGGACTTTCGCCAATATGATTTCTCAAGAAGACTTCGTGCGCTGGTCCGCCCTTTAAGGTTACCGGTACAGCGTGAGAGCCGTCAGAAAATCTAGTTTTCTCTCCGGTAAATATGTTGCGCAGATCGGCTGCGCTGATCGCCGAAATCTGCACGCCCTGGTTTGCCACCAGCACAATATCTTGAGCCCGGGCCCCCGAAACCTGACCGATGATACTCAGCAGAAGAATTAACCAACGAGTTTTGCTCAGAGCTCTCATTGACTGACAGACGTAGGGAATCTAGAAGCTGAAGCCGATCTTGGCCGCCAACATGTTTGAGTTATCCTTCAGGCCATTGGGATTGGTGCTCTGGTAGTAACCGAGTCCAGTTCCGTGCAGGAAGTGGCCCTCGATTTTGCCGTAAAAATAGGCATTAAAGTCATAGCGTCCGGAGACTACCCAGTCTTTCGAGTAATTGGCAGGCTGGGCCGTGTCCAGCGACTTATTCACGTGGTGGCTGTAATAACTTCCCACCTTAAATTTTTTCAAAAGTCGATAGCTCCCCATGGCGAACCAGGAGCGCTCATCATAGGGAAGTGGAATCGCGGCCGGCCCAATTGTCAAAAGCGCATAGAACGGATCCCGATGGTATTCTCCCGCGAGATAGAACTTTCCTCTCGTGAATTGGGCATAGTAGGCGCTTATGAGAAAAGAAGGCGCTTCCACGCCGCCTCCAGGCGCCGTCCCGCTTATAGCGAGGACATCTGCACCGGAGCCAACGGTCAGTCCTCTAAAAGGCGAAATCCAGCGCAGATCCCCTCCGTAAGTCCTTCCTCCCGGGGGAGAGGTGAAAACAAGTCCGTAATCGGCGGCCTGTTTGAGGTACCCGCCGTTCAAATCAAGGTTGTTATATCCCGCGTATCCGCGATATTGCAGGCTTCCCCCGCGGCTTCCCAGGGATTGGGTACCGTAAACTTCACCCCCCAGGTGAGACAAATAGAAGCTCTTGTTGTCGACCGGGTAGGCGCCTTGCGGCAGGAGTATCCATAGAAAGACTGTGTCCACGT
The DNA here is from genome assembly GCA_049588915.1 of Candidatus Sulfotelmatobacter sp. Classification (GTDB taxonomy): domain Bacteria; phylum Acidobacteriota; class Terriglobia; order Terriglobales; family Acidobacteriaceae; genus Sulfotelmatobacter. The sequence continues at coordinate 8,440 of JBAVZU010000366.1, read as the reverse complement.
CCTGGGAGTCGTTGAATAAACCCAGAGGAGTCTTAACCTTGCCAGCTCGAAATCCAAGGCGATCGTTGACTTTGTAATCCCCGGACGCCCAGTCAACCTGAACATTAGGACCGCCCAGCTGCCCTAGTTGATACATGTGCAGTTGGATTCCGATCCGCAGATTATCGGTGACCGAATCGGTAACGCTGACCGCGCCATCGGTCCACTGCAAGCTGCCGGAGCTCGATTGCATGGTGAGGTAATTGTTGTGCGAGCTGAATAGGAAACCTTGTGTGGCAAAACCGTGTATTTCTATTCCAGACAAATCCTGAGCGTAAATGCAACCAGCGTAAAGGCACACGAGAACGACGAGCGGGATACGCCGGGGCATGAGTGGTTCTCCGTTCTCTGTTCATCGGCGGTATTGACCTGTCGCTTCAACGGTGACAGGAAAACCTTCACACCTGACTTGAATCTGCCGCAAGACCCCGCTCCGCGATAAACTAGCCACGGCATTCTCATCGTCCAACTATCTATGCAGGTACAAGTGCTTTTCTTCGGAGTTCTCAAAGAACTAGTGGGAAAGTCCGCGGAATACCTCGAACTTCCCGACAAAGCTTCCGTGCGCGATGTGTGGGAGCACTATGCGGCGAAAGTACCGCGTGTGAAAGAGTCGCTGGATTCGCTAGCGGTTGCCGTGAACCACGAATATGCTGGGCCTGAAACGATACTGAAAGAAAATGACGAACTGGCCCTGCTGCCGCCGGTAAGTGGCGGATTGCAGGGTTCTAAAGGCGAGAAGCCTCCTGATGGCTTCGTGGGCCTCCAAGACTCGGGCCAGAGACACAGCTTGATCGTTCGGGATCCCATTGACACACAGAAGGTACTTGAAACAATCAAGCGCGGAGAGGACGGAGCCGCGGTAGTATTCGAGGGAGTGGTCCGTCGCCACACGCGCGGCCGCAAGACTCTTTATCTCCATTACGAAGCCTACGAAGAGATGGCGCTCCGGCAGATGCAAGGCTTGTGCGAGCAGGCGATAAAGAAATTTCAGGTCCGCGATGTCGCATTGGTGCACCGGCTCGGGCGGCTGGAAATTGGCGAAACCAGCGTGCTGGTCGTAGTGGCGTCTGCTCACCGCGCAGCCGCCTTCGATGCCTGCCGCTGGTTGATTGATACCCTGAAGCGGACCGTTCCCATCTGGAAAAAAGAATTTTTTGAAGATGGAGCGGTGTGGGCCGACGGAGAATCGTTCCCTCCGGAGATTCTTGGGTAAATTCCCCGGGGGATCAGGCAGCCTGCTACTGGACGCCGCATCTAAATAACAGACCGAGGTTGCGAGGATGCCTCGTTGCGCCCGTAGGGGACTGAACGGTTCGTCACCTGCTATTAGCCGACGGGCTGCTTTTCCGTATACTTCTTTCATCGAATGAAAACTGCGACGCTGATTCTCATGTTGCTGGCCTGCGCCGCCTCTCAGACGCACCCGCCGTCAAGTCAGAATCAATCCTCGGAAGCTCCACCAACTTTGAAGGTTGACGTCAAGCTGGTGAACGTCTACGTCACTGTGACCGACGCTCATGGAGCCCCTGTCGCAGGGCTGAAAAAAGAGAACTTCACACTGCAGGAAGATGGACGCGACCAAATCATTTCAATATTCGACAAAGAGTCTGCGCTGCCCCTTTCGATTGCACTTGCTATCGATACCAGCCTGAGCACGCGCCACGATCTGCCACTGGAACAGTCCTCCGCCAAGCGTTTTGCGCGGACCATCCTGCGTCCCGTCGACGCTCTGTCCGTCTTCGGATTTAACGAAACCGTGCTGCAGTCCACCTCTTACACATCAGACCTGAAGCGCATCGACGATGGCATTGACCACGTCCGGCTGGGTGCGGCCACAGCCCTGTATGACGCTGTTTATCTGGCGGCGCGATCGCTCGATCGGCGCCAGGGGCGGAAGGTCCTGGTCCTGATCACCGACGGCGGAGACACGGTCAGCAAAATGGATTACAAGCAAGCCCTGCGCGCCGCCGAAGAAGCCGAGAGCATTGTTTACAGCATTATCGTGGTGCCCATCGAGAACAGCGCCGGACGCGAAATCGGGGGTGAGCACGCCTTAATCCAGCTCTCCGAAGACACCGGCGGCAAATACTATTATGCGACCTCGATGTCGCAACTTGACGAAGCCTTCCGGCAGATCAGCGACGAGCTCCGCACACAATATCTATTGGCCTACTATCCTTCGCAACGCGTATCGAACTCCCAGTTTCGGCGTATCCAAGTCAGCGTCTCCGGCCCTGCGGACGCTAGCAGCTACCGTGCCCGCCACCGCGCCGGGTACTACTCATTCAAGTCCGATTTTTGATCGGGTACACGGCATCGCAGCTTTCATCCAAACCGCCTCTGAACTAACAGCTTGTTAGCGGATACCAAAGGAACTGTTTGCTTTGAAAAACCCCGCCAAATTTCTTTTTACAGATTGGATATACGGTTTTTAGAATTTATCCAGCGTTACGGTAGGGCCGCTTTCGTTCCGGTCCGTTGCCAAGGTCCTCCTAAGTTACTGAAACACATAACAAGAGTGAATAGTCTCCCGAATTGAATTGCGCTGGCTGGAAAATTGCTTAAATTCCCACAGAATATCTTGCAGGCCGCAGGGACTGTTTTGCGCAAATGATCATGGTGGGGCGTTCGGATGTGCATCCAGCCCGATCCCATGACTCAAGAGATTCAAACTTTCTGATACGGCTTCCGGAGTCCCCGAAGCAGTGTTGCGAGAAAAGTTGCTGCAATAACAATTCCGAAAGGAAGGTCTTCCGATGTTGAAACTACATTCCTCCCGCCTTGGCGCAATACGATTCGTAATCTGCGCAACGCTGACTCTTGCCGCATCAATGCTCGTCTTTGGCCAGTCCACCGTGGGAACAGGCAGCATTGAGGGCGTCATTGCCGATCCGACCGGAGCGGTTGTGGGCTCGGCGCGGATAACGGTAACCAACAAGGCAACAGCAGCCCAGATTCATCTCAATGCATCTAGTTCGGGAGCTTACTCGACGGGCCCCATTCAGCCTGGGGACTACGTAGTGCGCGTCGAGGCTAAGGGCTTTAAGACAACCGAACAATCGGTCACCGTCCAGGTGGGCAACACCTCAACGGTTAGCCCGAAGTTGGTTCTTGGGCAGGAAAGCCAGGTCATTGAAGTTCAGGGCTCTGCGGTTGCTGTCAACACCGAGCAGGCAACCGTGCAGGGAGTACTCAATGTTGACCAAATCGAAAATCTCCCAGTCAATGGGCGCAACTTCCTTGACCTTGCGCAGCTAGAACCGGGAGTCCAGATACAGGAAGGCAGCACCTTCGACCCGACAAAGAACGGATTTTCGTCGATCTCCTTTCAGGGGCGGTTTGGCCGGACGGCGCGAATTGAGGTTGACGGAGTCGATGTCAGCGACGAGACGGTCGGCACCACCACGCAGAACATTCCAGCGAGCGCCATCCAGGAATTTCAGCTCTCCCAGTCCTCGCTCGATCTATCAACTGAGTTGACCTCTTCAGGAGCGGTGAACGTTACGACCCGTTCGGGCAGCAACGCTATCCACGGCGAGGGATTTGGATACTTCCGGGGTAACCAGATTGCCGCGGCTCTGCCTGGACCGACCGCGCCACCGTTCCAGCGAGAGCAATTCGGCGGGAACTTGGGAGGAGCGATTATAAAAGACAAGCTGTTCTGGTTCCTTGACGCCGAGCGCACCAAGCAGGATCTGGACGCGGCCGAGCCTTTTAGTGGACCTTTCGCTGCGCTTAATACAACCCTGACTGACCCCTACCGCGAATTTAATACGGATGAGCGTGTTGATTGGAACGTCAAAGGTAATACGCGGATTTTCTATCGCTTCAATTTTGACCAGAACCGTGGTGTTCGCCCGTTTGGTTCGGCCAGTTCTCTGCAGGGATTTCTCAATGCCGACCACACCGCGACCCATGTAATTGGCACAGATTTCAATACCGGATCGTTCACCCACAGCATCCGCCTTGAATACCTCAAGTTCCGCAACGGAATTGGAGATGGAACATCGAGCATCGCGGCCGGGATTGATAACCCGATCCCCGGATTGGGCATTAACATCGACGCGACCACAGCCGGCAGTTGCGTCTTAAGCGGCGGCGGCTCCTACTGTGGTGGACCGAACCTGCTGGCGCCCCAGCAAACCATTCAAACTGATCACCAAGGTAAGTACGACGGCAGCAAAGTGATTCGTAACCACATCATTCGTTACGGCGCGGCTTTCAATCATCTCCAGGGCGGAGGCTTAGCAGCCTTCTTCACCTTCCCACAAGTGGGCACGAGTGATCTGCCAACGCTAGCTGGCTCGGCGGCGCTCGATCCAACTGCCTATCCCTCAGATTGGGTGTTCTTGGGGAACGGTATCGGTTTCTCAACGGCTAAGGCTTCATTCGGCTTTCCCGGTGGTGGCTTGGGACCGGACAACCGCTTCGAGACGTATTTTGGCGATGCCTGGAAGATCTGGCCTAGGTTCACGCTGTCCTATGGATTGCATTATGTGCGTGACACCGGGAGGGTCGATAGTGATTTGGGTCCGCTGCCTGCCCTCAATATGTGGGGAGCCGGACTGGGGGACAGAGTGCGCACTCCCAATGACAACTTCGGACCGCAAGTCGGCTTCGCCTGGGATTTGGCGGGCACGGGCAAGACTGTAATTCGTGGCGGCGGTGGCTTGTTCTACGAAAACTCGATATGGAACAACGTACTATTCGATAGTCCGGCGCGAATTCCGAAGGGGATCTTCGCTTACACGCCCCTGGTATGCGCGGCCGGATCACCCAGTTCGTTCAATTGGCCAACTAATCCCGGTCCAGTCGGCAGTTCCGTCGCCGGGGGCGCCGGGATCGTAACCGCCGGCGTAAACCAGGTAACCCCCAACTTCTGCTCGGATGTCAATGCCGCAGGAGCGAGCAATGCGGTGCCGGTCACAATTGCCCAAGCGGCCCCTCAGATATTAGCCTTAAGCAGCGCCTTCGAGGCCGCTGCCGCCGCTAATGTCGGACTCCAGCCAAACGGTAATTTCGTGGGAACAACTTTGACCGCCGCCAATATCAGTGGTTTCGATGTATTTAATCCGAATTACCGCACACCCCGCTCGTGGCAGATGAATATCGGCATTCAGCACGAAATTCGTCCGGGGATGGTTTTCAGCGCTGATTTCATCAGGAATATCGGGGAGCACTATCTTATTGCTCAGGACATGAACCACGGTGGCTCAGCGCAATCGTTTAACCGAGCTAATGCCATCGCTGCCCGCGACACAGCCCAGACCGCCGCGACGACATTTGGCGGGGCAACCAACTGTGCTGCCGGCCCAGGTGAGGTTGGGTGTATGATCGCGTCGTTTGGCGGAGGAGCGGCGGGTGTGGCTGGAGCACAAGCGGCATACTCTGGTGCCGGATTGGAATCGACGAACGCGTTGGGCGGCGCACCTTGCCCCGCTTGTGCGTTCCCGGGATACACCCTACCGGGGGGCGTGAGTCCTTTGGGAAGCGGACTGCCTGACTCGGTGGGCGAGTTGGATATGCTTAATCCCATCGGCCGGTCGGTTTACAACGGCCTCCAGGTGAAACTTGTTGATCAGGTGAAGAATCCTGCCCCTGGTGTAAAGTCGTTGAACTTCGAGCTGTCCTATTCGCTTTCCAAGTTCATCAGCCAGGTGCAGGATCAGGACTTCATCAATGTAGCGGTCAACAACAACGACCCGCTGCAATTCACAGGGCCGAACGCTCTGGATCGGACTCACCAAATTTCATTTGGTGGAACCTTAGATCTGCCTTTTTTTACAAGGCTGAGCTTGATCGGGCACTTCTACAGTCCGCTTCCGCAGAACCTCTCGCTGCCTTTGTCGACTAATGGTGGCGAGATATTTTCCACCGATTGGACCGGTGGTGGGTATGCCACTGGACAGGCTGGTCTGCCTGTTCCCGGAACCAACCTGGGAGCCTTCCAACGTAGCATTGATATCCACAATTTGCAGAGCTTCATCAACGGGTATAACGCTCGCGTTGCCGGGACGCTCACTCCCGCTGGTAGCGCATTGGTAACAAGCGGTGTGATGACCGCTGGGGATATGACATCAATAGGATGGGTGCTGCCCACCCTCGACAACGTCGTACCGGGGGCCCTCGGATTCCCGTGGCTGAAGTCGTTCGACCTCAAGGCGAGTTGGCCTATCAAAATCGCGGAACGCCTAACCATAGAGCCGAGTGCCAGCATCTTCAACCTCTTCAACTTCTCTAACTCGTTCCTGCCGGGTAACCTGCCAGGAGGAGTCCCGGGGACGCTATCGCCGGGGTCAAACGGGTTTTTGGCAACGAGCACGATAGGCGGAGTGACGCCGGGGCCAAACTTTACGCCCTACCGGGCAAGCTTCCAGTCCGGAACTTACGCCTTAGGCGCACCCCGACAGTTCGAGTTCGGATTGCGGTTCGCCTTCTAGCCAAGCAGAATTGTAAGGCCATGCCGCGGTGCTTTTTGGCGCTGCGGCATTTTTTTGTCCAGAGATCTAGCAGAATTCGCAGTAGAGATTCAGAGCTTATTAACGTGAGATCTGCGAGCGCAGTTGTTTGCTTAACTTTTCAATCCGCTTCAGCTTCTCGTTGAGATCACTCGGCAAGACACCTTTGATCGTCTTATCAACATCAGACGGAATTGATTGAGCCAGAGCGGCGAGTTCATCAGCATCGTGCTTGAGCTTGAATGGATCGATGGAGGTCTTTTGATTCGTCGGGGGAGGAATGTCTTTTTGACTTTGGGCCTCAGCTTGGTCAGCTTGCCGAACGCCGGGCGGGATCGGCCGACCTTGGGCAAGAACCGTGGACGCACTCAAGAGAATAACTAACAAAATGGTTAAGCGCATCGCGCAACCTCCTGCGAAGAGTAAGCTCGCCATTTTACCCTTATCGTCGCTCGTGGCGAAAATCGACGAAGGGAATAGAGACTTCGCGAGTTCAGGTACGGCCTAACCTATCTTAGATCTTTAGCAAGCTTAGTTTGTGTACAATGCCATCATGCCGTTCCGTACTCAAGGAAATCCTAATGGCGCCAAGCGCGGGCGGACTCCACCGCCGGAAGAGACTTTTGAGGAAGCCAACTTTCTCAAGGCCTTGGGAGAGAAGCAGAAGACAGTGAGCGTTAAGCTGATGGATGGACAGACCGTGAATGGCTGGATTGAATACTACGACAAGCACATGTTGCGCTTGACGCGCGAAGGCGAGCCGAATCTCTTCATCTTCAAGCACGAAATTATGTACATCGCCGAAGGCGGCGGCAGGAAATAAGCAGGCGATCTGAGGTCTTCCGTCTTAGGCGTCTTTTGTACCGAAGGCCGAAAACCGAGAACCTGAGAGTCAACACCTAAACGCCAAAAGATCCTGTGCCCAACACTCTGAGCGACGGCTTCCTTCCCGCTATGTCATCGATCGCGCGCGAAGCGGGCGCGCTGCTGATGCATTACTTTCATCAGCACCTCAAGATAGAGTACAAGGGCGACGCCGATCTGGTTACGGCTGCCGACCGTGCGGCGGAGGCGCTGATTCGCGACCGTATACGCGCGCGGTGGCCCGATCACGACGTTCTGGGTGAGGAGCAGGGACTCAGCGATCAGGGAAGCGAATATCGCTGGTATGTCGATCCGCTAGACGGCACCACCAACTTCGCACACGGCTATCCCGTCTTCTGCGTGTCCATGGGCCTTGAGTACCGAGGCTCGGAGTACCGAGGCTCGGAGTACCGGGGCTCGGAATATCGAGGCTCCGAGCCCCACGCGCAAAACGAAGGGCCGCCCGCGAGAAGCGCTGGCCGCATTGCCGCTGTTGTCTACGATCCCACGCGCGACGAGATATTTACGGCCGAGCAGGGAAGAGGCGCACGGCTGAATGGAGAGAGCATTCAGGTATCGAAAATCGGCGCGCTGAAAGAAAGCCTCCTGGCCACCGGATTTCCCAGCCACAAGCGCCACAAGAATCCCAATATTTTCTTCTATCACCAGATCACGCTGCACTCGCACGGCGTGCGCCGGGCAGGATCTGCCGCGCTGGATTTGTGCAACGTCGCTTCCGGTCGCTACGACGGCTTCTGGGAGTTCAACTTGAATCCTTGGGACACAGCGGCCGGCGTGCTCATCGTTGAAGAGGCTGGGGGGAAAGTGACCCGTTTCGATGGGTCGCCGTTTGAACTCAACAGCCGCGAAACGGTGGCTTCCAATGGCTTGCTGCACGAAGCTCTGCTCGAAGAGTTCAAACAAATCTTCGCTGGGCGCGGAATGGAGCCGCTGCCGGATCCACGGGAGTACAAGCGGTAGCTGCTGCAGTGGCTTTGGCATGCTTCGTCTCGTCTGAAAAACCTGCGACTGCGGGCGGGTTTACAATAAAAATGAATGGGTGGCCGCTTCTACCC
>JBAVZU010000365.1:0-36558 GCA_049588915.1 Candidatus Sulfotelmatobacter sp. | reverse complement strand
ATCGAGCGCCATGCGGAAGTTGTCGTGCTCAGCTTCAAAACGGTCAAGCCATTCCGGATGGGCAACCGATTCCTCAGCTCCCTCTTCGGCGAGGACGAGGTAATAAGCGGCATGGGCGCGACGGGTCCCAGCTTCATCATTGCTTTCAGCGAGGCGTTCGCGAGCATACTCTCGTATGGTGGAGAGCATATAAAAGCGCGTTTCAGGTTCGAGCTGCTCCACGTGCTGCGCCAGACTTTTGTCCACCATGGAAGCCATGCCATCGAGTACATCGAGGCCTAGATCGCCTTTGGTGTCGCACACCGCCTCCACTCCTTCTAGCGTGCACCCGCCAGTAAACACCGAGAGCCTCCGAAAAAGCTTTTGTTCAGCGGCATTGAGCAGGCCGTAACTCCAGTCCACCGTGCTGCGAAGCGTTTGTTGGCGGGTCGGCAGATCCCGGGCACCGCCGGTCAACAGGTGCAGACTGCTTTCGAGCCGTGCCAGCATGGCGGACGGAGAAAGCAACTTGATGCGTGCTGCCGCCAGTTCAATGGCAAGCGGCAGTCCGTCCAACCGAGCGCAGATGGCCGCCACCGCGGATGCGTTTTCCTTCGTCAACGCGAATTCGCGCTTGACGGCCTGCGCCCGTTCCACAAAGAGCGCGACCGCCGGAAGCCGTGAAAGCATTTCCAAGGGCGGAATGGATTTTGGATCAGGCAGCAGAAGCGGCGGAACCGGAAATTCATGTTCTCCGTAGACATGAAGCGGCGCCTGGCTGGTGACAACGATCTTGAGATTAGGGCCCGCAGTGAGCAGTTGCGCGACAACCGGAGCAGCGGAGACGAGGTGCTCGAAGTTGTCGAGCAGAAGGAGCATCGGCTGGCCCAGCCCGCCTAAATATTCTTCCAGACTTTGCTGTGGCGAGCGATTGCTGGTTTCGCGCACTCCCACCACTTGCGCAATCGTTGAAGCGATCAAACCAGGTTCGCCGACTCCCGAAAGAGGTATGAAGCAGACGCCACCGGAAAACTGCTCGGCGATTCCGCTTGCTACCTGCAACGCAAGTCGAGTCTTCCCAATGCCGCCTGGACCGGTGAGAGTCACCAGCCGCACGTCGATACGGCTCAAAAGCTGACGGAGGCTAGCCGCTTCGGGCTCGCGCCCTATGAAGGCGGTACGCTGCAGGGGAAGATTATTGGGACGAGGCTCTGAATGACGCCCGGGCACATCGGCAAGACGGTCGCGCACGGCGGCAAGATCCCTCGCCAAGTCCCGGGTGGAGCCGTAGCGCTGCTTCGGGTCTTTTGCAAGACAGCGCTCCACGATCCAAAGGAAAGGCGCGGGCGCTTCCACCAATCTGGTGCCAAGACGCTCCGGTTCATCGCGAAGGATTGCGGCCGTGGTTTCCGCATGGGTCTTTTTCTTGAATGCCGGAACTCCCGTGACCATTTCGTAGAGCACCGATCCGAAGGAAAACTGGTCCGAACGAAAATCGACCTCGCTTCCCGTCGCCTGCTCCGGCGACATGTAGCCCACGGTGCCCATCACCATTCCATGCTCGGTGATGGTGGTGCTCGCATCCGAACTGTCGCCACGATCCCCCCTAAGAAGTTTCGCCAGACCGAAATCCAGCACCTTGGCCGTACCATCGCCGGAAACCATCAGATTTTCAGGCTTCAAATCGCGGTGAATGACGCCGCTTTCGTGCGCTTTCGCAAGACCGTCGGCAATCTGCGCCGAGATTGTGACCGCCTTCCGAAACGGAATAGGGCCTGCGGCAAGGAGCCCACGCACCGTCTCTCCATCGACCAGTTCCATCGCGATGTAGTGCGTACCGTTCACGTGCCCGAGTTCATAAATGGTCACGATGTTTGGATGATTCAGGACGCACGCGGAACGGGCTTCGCGCTCAAAACGGGATAGGGCTTCCGGTTCAGAGCAGCGGTGCAGAGAAACAGTCTTGATTGCGACCTCTCGGTCAAGGCGTGTATCTTTCGCGCGATAGACTTCGCCCATGCCGCCAGCGCCCAGACGCTGAAGAATCTCGTAATTTCCAAATCGCGTACCCGGCGATAGGCCCGGCGATAGGGAGGATGGCATCGAACCTGATATGGAAGGAGGGTTCATCAATCTCGCTGGCGCATCTCTCGGCCTGCAAAAACGGATTGCTCGCGGAGCGCAAATTAACAGTTGAATTTAACTTCGCTGCCACGACCGGCCACGCGGCAACACCCCAGGATGTGTTTATAATACCCCAGATTTCGAGGGGCATTCATGGATATTCGAACATTGCAGCGGCCACTGAAAGACCAGTACCGGCAAGACCCATCCAGTTCTCGAATTACCCTGACCGCCCACGGCGCGCAGGCCGACGCGCCCATCGCCTGCTCGGTGGACTTAGGGCGGGCCATCTACCAGGCACAAGCGCACCAAGGCGTGGGGGGTGCGGGTACAGGTGCGTGCTCCGGCGATCTGCTGTTAGGTGCGTTAGCCGCCTGCGCGCAGATCACTTGCCAAATGGTAGCCGCCGCGATGGGAATACCTGCCGAGGGCATCGATGTAAAGGTTGAGGGCGATCTGGATCTGCAAGGAACACTGGGAATATCGAAAGAAGCGCCCGTGGGATTTCAGAACATCAGGGTCGTTTTCGACGTCCGCGCGCCTGGGGCAACAGAGGAGCAGTTAGGCGCGTTGCGTACGAAAACAGAACAGTATTGCGTAGTGATGCAAACCTTGCTGCATCCACCGAGAATTGAGAACAAATGGAAGTAGTCGTAACCCGGCGACGGCTTCGAGTGGATGCTTCCTGGAATCGCTGTCGTTAGCCCTTGGAGCGTATTTGGCGTAAAGGGGCGCGCGACAAAAGGTGCAGTAACAGCTGTATTAAGGTCGCCACTGAGGAGGCGATATGCTCAGCAGGCCTGATTTCACGCGTTAGTCACAGAGGTTGTTAAGGAGTGGTCGATGAATGAAGAGAACGTTTTTCAGCCTGGCAGCAGCCCGGTATTCTGGGGCGAGATTGCTCCCTGTGAACACATTGCTCAATTCTACGAAGATGACGGCATTCTGTTAGATACGCTGGCTGGATTCGTGGGCGGGGGACTTAAGGCGGGGGAAAGCGCTATCGTACTTGCCACTGCGGAACACCTGAAAGCCCTGGAAGAACGATTGGCTTCTTGTGCCGTCGATTTGGCGGCGGCCCAATGGCGCGATCAGTATATTGCCGTGGTAGCGGAAGAAGCTCTTGCGAAGTTCATGGTCAACCAGTGGCCGGACGATAAACTGTTCGTCAATTTCGTTACCGGCTTGATTGCCCGCGCGCAGTCGAAGGGGCGGCGCGTCCGCGCGTTTGGTGAGTTGGTCGCCATCCTTTGGGCGAGGGGCGATGTGGCCGCTACCGTTCGATTGGAATTCCTCTGGCATCAGATTTGCCAGAAGCAGACGTTCTCTCTTTTTTGTGCGTATCCGAAGGCTGGATTTACCGAAGACCCTTTGAAATCGTTGGACGTGATCCGCGCCACGCACTCTAGAATTGTCTGATCAATCCTCTAGCTCGATCGATTCACTCCGCTGCTTGTTCGTCACCAGTTTTAGTCGTTACAGTTTTAGTTGGGGACTGGGAGATTAGAGCTCCAGCAATCCGCGACGATGAGCCACGCTCCCAGGCGACGCCAGACTTTCACGTATTTCCCGCGGTCCGGTCGCACAGTGGCATTGGGTTGGCGAATGGCCACTGCGTAGCGACCGATTTCCATGGCCATCTCGCCGGAGACTTCGACTCGCACAGTTTCGAGACGAAGCTCCTCGTATCCGGCGTCGCCGAACTGGCGAAGGAGATGCTCGACTGCGCTAGGACCGTAGGCGGGCTCGTAATGAGGCGCCATCAAACCGCCATCGGGTGCGAAGAGGGCGGCAGCATGATCGTAGTTGCCCGTATTGAAAGCGGTCACGAAATCCTGTGAGAGGTTGCGAATTAAGGATGGAATATCCAGGAAAGGACGAGGGTCTGCGAGGGAACTGGAGTAGGGACGATACATCTACTACCTCCTGCGAGAGAAGCAAGAGCTGTCCCTAGCCTATGGGGGACGGCTCTTCGGGGTTGAGGCATTGTAACGCAAAACCCTGTGGAAACGGAAGGGCGGAGAAACAATCGGGTGGATGCTGTATCCGAGGGCGTAGATGAATACAGCATCGAGAGTCTCGAAGATGGCATCTGATGGAAGCCCGAAATTGGAGGCAAAGCAGATTCCTACGCGAAGGAGACTTATGAGACTTCAAGACGTGAGGTTTAAGAGTTTCAGTGCGGGGTTGATGGGTGCAGGGCTACTGGGAGTGATGTTGGGAACATGTGGAATGGTAAAAGCGCAAGAGCCGGCGCGGGACGATGCGCGTCAGGAGCAACCAAAGCAAGTCGAGGCGAAGCCGGAGGCAAGACCGGGAAGCGCGAAGCCGCAGCAAGACGAAGCAAAGCCTCCGAAGGAGCAGGCGCCAGCGAAGGCGGAGGAAGCGAAGCCGTCCAAGAACGACAAGCAGGATCAGAAGCAGAGTGGAGAAATGCGGGGAGCGCAGGATCATCCCATGCAGAATAACGGGGGAGATCATGCGATGCGCGCCTCAGGGCGAGGGGGCCAGAAAATTCCTGACGACAAGTTCCGGGCGCAGTTTGGCCGTCAACACACATTCCGAGTGCAGACGACCGTAGTGCAAGGGCAGCCGCGGTTTCAGTACGGTGGATACTGGTTTTCGTTAGCGAATCCGTGGCCGGGAGACTGGGCTTACACCGACGAGTGCTACATCGATTACATCAACGGAGAGTATGTTCTGATAGACCTGCTGCATCCGGGAGTTGAAATTCCGGTAATTGTGGTGGTGGGCTAAGGTGGTGGGTTAAGTTGGTAGGATAGCTCTTTCGAGTGCTGATTGCCTTCCGCGCAAGACGATCTCGTGCGCGGAAGGCTTTTGTTTTTTCGGATAAAAAGCAAAGGGCTGAAACGCGAGTGACGCCGGGGCTTCGACAGAAGAAACAGGCTCATTCCGCACACGCAGCGGACTGCGTCTACAATATGAGGGGTTTTCATTTTTATTCATGATGAGGAGAACGAGATGGAACGCAAGGCGAGTGCAGTTTGGAAGGGCGGGCTAAAGGATGGGAAGGGTACGATTTCGGCGCCCGGCGGAGTGCTGAAAGACACGCAATATTCGTTTACTTCGCGCTTTGAGAACGGGCCGGGGACCAATCCCGAGGAACTGATTGCAGCGGCACATGCGGCATGCTTCTCCATGGCACTTTCAGCGCAGCTTGGTGGAGCAAATCTGAAGCCGGAAAGCATTAACACGAACGTCACGCTGACCATGGAAAAGCAAGAATCCGGCTGGACGATTACATCGAGCCACATCGATGTAGTCGGCAAGGTTCCGGGCGCAGATGCGGCAACCTTTCAGAAGTATGCCGAGGCAGCGGAGAAAGGGTGTCCGGTGTCGAAGGTGCTGAACGCGAAGATCTCGATGACGGCGAAACTGGCGTAGTTTGCCGCGGAACCCTTTCTATCACGGGGACCCTTCGGCGTCTCTCAGAACAGGTTCCGACTCAGGATTTTTCTCTGTGTCTCTGTGCCTCCGTGGTGAGAAAGTCGGTTTGACAGTCTGTGACGGGACTGTAGAATAGAAACGTTAGTCTTCCTGACTCGGCGGCCTTCGGGCCGCCGCTGCATTGCAATTCAAGATTGCCATCGTGGCGGAATTGGCAGACGCGCATGGTTCAGGTCCATGTACCGGCAACGGTGTGGGGGTTCGAGTCCCTTCGATGGCACCAAAGGAAAGATATTCTCTCGTCGCGAAGGGTCTCTTCGGTGCACGCGGGATTGCGGCTCAGACGCCGCGCTAGCGCCCGCGTGAAACCTCGCGTCTTTGGTCTTTCTGACAGCTTCATCTGAGAACTTCTGTGGTGAAGTACACTCTCGGGATGAAATATTCCTTTCGAATCTTCAGCTTCATTATTTTCCTATCAGTGTATTGCGGCGCAGGCGCTGCGCAGAAGCTAGCCATTACTTTTGATGATCTCCCACGGAATGGGTCGTTGCCGCCGGGAGTCACTCAGGCGCAGACGACGAGAGGCGTACTCGCGATTTTGAAGAAGCGGCACGTCCCGCCGGTGTATGGATTCATCAATGCGAAAAAACTGGAGGGAAGTCCTGACGGCGCAGACGCGCTGAAGTTGTGGGCGGCGGCCGAGCCGGTTGGAAATCATACCTATTCGCACATGGATTTGGAGCAGAACACGGCGGAGGCTTTCGAGCGTGACATCGAGGAAGATGAGCCCGTGCTCGAGTTGTTGCAGGCGAACCGCGACTGGCACTGGCTGCGATATCCGTTTCTGCATGAAGGCGACACGGTCGAGAAGCGGCGCGCGGTACGGGCATATTTGAAGTCGCATGGATACAGGATCGCCCAGGTGACGCTCGATTGGGAGGATTACTTGTGGAACACCGCGTATGCGCGCTGTGCGGCGAAGAACGATGCGAAATCGATAGGGTGGTTGCGGTCGAGTTATTTGAGTACAGCGTCAGAATTTCTTGATTTGGGGCGGGAACAGGCGAAGCTGATCTACGGCCACGAGATCAATTACGTTTTGCTTATGCACTTGGGAGCCTACAGCAGCACGATTCTGCCAGATGCTCTGGACCTACTGAAGAAGAAAGGATTCAAGCTCGTGACGTTGGAAGAGGCGGAAAGTGATCCGGCGTATGAGAGCGACCCGGATGTGGGTTTGCATGACGCGGGCACGCTGCTGGACCAGATGATGCAGGTCAAGGGATTGAAGGATCCGCCTCATGCGGAGAAGCAGTATAAAGAGGTCGAAAGCGTTTGCCAATAGAACATGGGTGGAGAACCGCGCGGGACGCCGCAACCCAGAGCAAGGAAACCTCGCGGGGGCCTTTTACTCATTGCCATTCCTGGCCAAAGCCGTTAGCATATCGTGACCTTTTGGGGGAATCCAGAGTTGATGCAATGAAGTGCAGCGGCATCCTGATTCACGCACCCGAGTCTGATGGAAGAGGGCGGTTCCGGAAGGTTTGTGTGGTGAGGCCGGGCCAACGATTACTCCCTGGCCAGGTTGGCAAAAAATGTTCAGGAGGAGTCAATGTCCCAGGCGAAAGCAAGGTTGTCCCCCCCAGCCCAAGTCGACCAAATGAGGACGAACAGACTAAGTCTTCTTGTGCTCACCCTAATTTTATGCGCGGCACTGCCGGCCGACGCGGTCGTCAGACAATTCATTGCACACAACACACCCAGCTATGTGGCTACAGCGAAGAACCTGGGTACGGAAGACCCAACGAAGACAATTGAAGTAAGCGTCTGGCTGAACCCGCATAACCGGGATCAGATGGATACGACGGCGCGTGATTTGTACGACCACAACTCGCCCAACTATCGTCACTGGCTAACTCGCTCGCAGATTGTGGAACGATTCGCGCCGACGGCGGAGGAAGCCAAAACGGTCCAGCAGTTTTTCGAATCGCACAATCTAAAAGTGGTGAAAGTGGGTCGGGACAATTTCTTTGTAAGGGCACGAGGCACGGTGGCCGACGTGCAAAATGCTTTCCACGTTCAACTCAATGATTACGAGGTTCGGGGGAAGATCATCCGAGCCAATGCGACCGACCCTTATGTCGAAGGAGCCGCAGGCCCCCTGGTGAGGGCGGTCTCCGGACTCGACTCCGGCGAGTATGAGCATCCAGCGATGCAACGCGGAGCAAGAGTTTCCACGACAAAGGCAGGGAATACGACGGGGGTCGCGGCTTCGAGTTCAAGTTTCTATTCCTCGGATTGCTTCGACAGAGTGGTGACGCAAACGTATTCCACAAATAACGATGGTCAGCTTCCCATCGGGACTTACACCGGTAATCACTTAAATCTGCAAAGCTTGACCAGTTCGGGCTGTGGCTATACCCCAGAACCGATTCACACCGCGTACAAACTCACGGGTCTATATGCCGAAGGTTATACGGGTAAGGGACAGACCGTCGTCATCGTCGATTGGTGCGGCTCTCCAACCATTCAGAAAGATGCAAACGTCTTTTCTGCAAAGTTTGGATTACCACTGCTAGGTCCGTCAAACTTCAGGATCATTTACACACCTACGCCGAGTTCGTGTGAGGCTCCCGACTCGGTCGAAATTAACATCGATGTGGAATGGGCGCACGCCATCGCCCCGGGGGCCAAAATCGATCTGGTCGTTCCGCCCTCTGCAAGCTTTCAGGATGTGGATCAGGCCGTTTTTTACGCAGTAAACTATGGGCTCGGCAACGTGCTTTCGGGCAGCTATGTTTCTCCCGAATCCCAAACCCCGCAGTCCGTGTTGGACACCGAAAACTTGCTTGCCGAAATAGCCGCAATTTTAGGAATCTCAACCAACTTTTCCTCTGGTGATACCGGCGATTACACTCTTGACGGCATCCCAGCGACCGTCAGCGCTCCGGCGGACTCTCCGTGGGCGACGGGAGTTGGGGGAGTAACCCTTGCACTGAATGCGAATAACTCGATCGCGTGGCAGTCAGGGTGGGGAAATAATCAGTCTGAGTTGGCCTTTGAAGGGTACGTGCCCAATCCAATTGTGGGTTTTGGCTTCACTGGAGGAGCGGGCGGAGGTCCCAGCAATTGCGCCGTGCAGAATAGCAGCGGAAACTGCGTGGCCGGTTTTCCGAAACCTGCTTTTCAAAAGGCTCTCCCTGGAAAGTATCGGCAGGTTCCCGATATCGCGTGGCTGGCGGATCCCAACACTGGAGTGGTGATTGCCATCAGCGTTCCGGGCCAGGTTCCGGAGGAGGTTTGGCAGGTGTGGGGAGGCACGAGCGTGGCTTGCCCCATGTTTTCCGCGCTGTGGGCAATTGCGAATCAGGAAGCCGGAGCGCCGCTGGGGCAGGCGGCACAGTACGTATATTCGTTGCCTGCGGAAGCGGTTACTGACATCGTTCCGGTGAGCAGTCCAGGCAACGTGAAGGCGTCGATCAAGGACTCGACCGGGACCAACCGTTACACCCCAGCGGAGGTATTGGGCGGAGCAGCTCCGGCGACGCCCGCGAAGTTTGTCAGCGCGATCTGGGACTACCCTTATGACGAGTCAACTGCGCTGGTAGTCTCGTTCGGAACCGACTGCTCCGCCTTGCCCACCAGCGAGCCCGACGGAACCACGTGCACCAGCCCAACCGCGCTGCATACAAAGGTCGGTTGGGACAATGTAACCGGGGTAGGAACGCCGAACGGGAAAGCGTTCGCGGATGCCTTCAAACCCGTACCTGTGGCCAAGTAGGCGGAACCGCCCGAACCTCGCCTCCGCTGCCCGTAAGGGTGGCGAGGCCTTATTTTTTAGGGCATTTTCGGGTGAAGCAGCGGTGTTCGAGCTTTAGTCTTCTATAATTGCGGGACCCGCATGAGTGTGATCCTTGATCAGATCGTCGCGACGACGCGCCGGCAACTAATGCAGGAGAAGCGTTCGGCAGATCTGCGCGTATTGGAGAGGCTCGCCGAACAGCACGTGCCGCGCGGGTTTCGGCGGGCGCTGGAGGAACGAAGTCGCGCGAGCGTCGCGGTGATTGCGGAGCTGAAGAAAGCATCGCCCTCGAAAGGATTGATCCGCGCGGAGTTTTGCGTCGAGAAGTTGGCGAAGGAACTGGAAGGGGCGGGAGCGGCTGCGCTTTCCGTGTTGACGGATGAGCAATTTTTTCAAGGTTCGCTGGAGAATCTGCAGGCGGCGTCGGCGGTCGTGAAGCTGCCGTGTTTGCGCAAGGATTTTATTGTGGACGAATTTCAATTGCTGGAGGCGCGGGCGAATTCAGCGGATGCCGTATTGCTGATTGTGGCGGCATTGTCGCAGGAAGAATTAAACGAGTTGGCAAGCAGCGCAAGAACGCGGGGGCTGGATGTGCTGTGCGAAGTGCATGATGAGTGCGAAATGCAGCGCGCTTTGGATGCCGGTTGCGATTTGATCGGAGTGAATACCCGCGACCTGCGCACGTTCAACGTGGATGCGGAAACCGCGTTCCGGCTCGCAGAGCGGATTCCAAAGGATGTTGTAAAGGTAGCCGAGAGCGGGATACGGTCGGGAGAGGATATTGCACGGCTCCGGGCGGCGGGATATCAGGCGTTTTTGATTGGAGAGACCCTAATGCGGGCGGAGTGCCCGGGAGCAGTGCTGCGGCACTTGATCACAAGTACGGAGTCGCGAGTGCCGAGCGGGCGCTAGAGTTTTCCTAGCCGTTGGCAGTGAAGCGAATTCCTATGCGGGTCGGCTGAGCTGCCCAGACGCAAGGGATCCTTCGACTGCGGTTTTGCTTTGCTGGTCGCGAAGCAAAATCCTCGCTCAGGACGACAGCTTGAGGACGCGACGAGTTGAAATGACTTGGATCAAGATTTGCGGGACGACGAATTTGGACGATGCGCTCATCGCCGTTGAGGCCGGGGCAGATGCGGTGGGGTTCGTGTTTTATGGGAAAAGTCCGCGGAATATAACGGCGGAGAAGGCGCGAGAGATTGTAGAGAAGTTGCCGGAGAACGTGGAGAAGGTGGGGGTGTTTGTGGGGGAGACGGCGGAAACGTTGCGAGAAATCTCGGAAAAAGCCGAGTTAACCATTGTGCAGGCTTATCCGGATTTCGGCAGTCCGCTCTCCACTCCGAACGACCGATTCTTAGAGGAGACGTCGTATCGAGTGATTGTCGCGCTTTCGGCAACTCAGTTGCAGCACGAAGAGTCCGACGATCCGGATGTCATTACGGGCTTTCGAGTGTCCGACAGGTTCCGTAATCGCATTGCGGCGGTGCTTCTCGATTCTGGAACCTCGAGTGTTCGGGGTGGTACCGGGAAGACGTTTGAGTGGCAGAGCGTGGTTCCCATGACGGACCTGATGGGACGTGCTGGCTTAAAGTTGATTGTCGCGGGAGGGCTAACAGCGGGGAACGTGGGGGACGCGATCAGAACGCTCACGCCGTGGGGTGTGGATGTGGCTTCGGGGGTGGAGGCACGGCCGGGGAAGAAAGATCCGGAGAAGGTGCGCTCGTTTGTGAAGGCGGTGCGGGAGATGGATCGGAAGGCGAATTAAAGATGGCTACGGTTCCAAGAACAATCACAATTAAGATTCCCCTCTCGCAAAAGGCGCGAGGCAGACGGGGCACCCTGCGCATTGTCAATGAGCCTGGCCGGTTTGGGCTTTACGGCGGGCGCTATGTACCCGAAACTTTGATGGCGGCTCTTGAAGAACTGGAGCGCGAATACGAGAAGGCGAAGCGCGATCCGAAGTTTCAGCGTCGGCTTCAAAATTTACTGAGAACTTATGCGGGACGTCCTACCGCTTTAACGTTTGCCCAGAGGCTCACGCAAAAGTTGGGCGGGGCGCAGATTTATTTGAAGCGCGAAGATTTGCTGCACACTGGAGCCCACAAAATTAATAACTGTTTGGGACAGGCGCTGCTGGTGGAGCGCATGGGCAAGCGGCGCGTGATTGCGGAGACTGGAGCCGGCCAGCATGGGGTGGCAACCGCGACAGTATGTGCGCTCCTGGGATTCGAGTGCGTCGTCTACATGGGCACCGAGGACATGCGGCGTCAGGAGTTGAATGTGTTCCGCATGCGGTTGCTGGGAGCCGATGTGCGAGGGGTGGAGTCGGGCTCGCGAACGCTGAAAGATGCGATCAACGAGGCCATGCGCGACTGGGTCACGAATGTGCGGACGACGCATTATTTGTTAGGGAGCGTGCTGGGAGCGCATCCTTATCCGACGATGGTGCGGGATTTTCATCGGGTGATTGGGCGCGAGGCGCGAGCGCAGATTTTGAAAGCCGCGGGAAAATTGCCCACGGCGGTGATTGCTTGCGTGGGCGGGGGATCGAATGCAATCGGAATTTTCTCCGAGTTTTTAAAGGATAAGAATGTTCGTTTGATTGGAGTGGAAGCGGGAGGACGCGGCGAAGCGCTGGGCGATCATGCGGCACGCTTTCGCGGAGGGTCGCCGGGAGTTTTGCAGGGAACTTATTCGTACGTGTTACAGGATGCGATGGGCCAGATTGCGCTGACGCATTCGGTTTCGGCGGGGCTGGACTATCCCTCGATTGGGCCGGAGCATGCGGCATTGCGCGATACGGGCCGCGCGGAGTATGTGCCGGCGTCGGATGCGGAAGCGCTGGAGGCGACGATTCTGCTGGCGCGAACGGAGGGGATTATTCCAGCGCTGGAGTCAGCACATGCAGTGGCGGAGGTAGTAAAGCGGGCGACCAAGATGAAGAAGTCTGACGTGGTGATTGTGAATGTTTCGGGGCGCGGCGATAAGGATATTGGGATCATGCGGGAGAACTTGAAGATCGATTGAATAATTAAATTTTGAGGAAACGGAGATTCCTCACTTCGCCCGGAGTGACATTTTATTTGGGAAGTGAGTCCTCCTGAAATCCCTGGCGTGGCCGCTGGCAGTGAGGGGGAGCAGGGATTCTTCGACTACGGTTGTTCTTCGCAGCCGCGAAGCACAACCTTCGCTCAGAATGACAAGATGCCTTTGAACTTTTACAAGAAGCCGGGGCTAGTGGTGTATGTGACGTGCGGCGATCCGGATCTCGCCACCACGCGGGCAGTGGTGCTGGCGGCGATTGACGCGGGTGCGGATGTAATTGAGCTGGGAGTGCCGTTCAGCGATCCGGTGGCGGATGGGCCGGTGATTCAGCGGGCTAGCGAGCGGGCTCTGACGCGCGGCACTTGCCTGGCGCAAGTGTTAACCTTGGCGGCGGATGTCCGGCAGCATGCACAATCGACGGGCCTGGTGGTGTTTTCGTATTTGAATCCCCTACTGCGGATGGGCATCGAGAAGTTTTGCAGAGTTGCGCGGCATGCGGGAATAGACGGCGTACTGGTCACGGATTTGCCCGTGGAAGAAGCAAGTGAATATTTGCGGGCGATGAAAGAGAATCATTTGTCGCCGGTGTTTCTGGCGGCGCCGACGAGTCCCGATGAGCGCTTAAAGCGGATCGCGGAGGCCTCGCGGGGATTTGTGTATGCGGTTTCGCGGACGGGTGTGACGGGAGCGCGGCAGCAATTGGCGGGCGATGCGCAGAAATTGGTGCGACGGTTGCGTCGGGTAACCAAGTTGCCCGTCGCGGTTGGCTTCGGGATTTCGACTGCGGAGCAGTTTGCGGAGGTTGGCAAGTTTGCAGATGCGGTGGTCGTGGGCAGCGCGATCGTCGAGACGATTGAGCGGAATGTGGGAGGTGAAGCGGCGGCGGTAGGGGAGTTTGTGAGGAAGCTGTCAGCTGTCAGCCATCAGAGGTCAGCTATGACTTCGTGATCGTTGCAATTGTCCGGCAACGCGCAACCCCACCGGCGTTCGGAGAATTGGGTCTTACAAGCCTTCAACCTTCCTGAGCTGATAGCTTAAAACTGAGAGCTGGTTTCATGGACATTGCGCATTGGCGAAAGAAAATCGATGAGCTTGATCGGCAACTGGTTGAGTTGCTGAGCGAGAGGGCGCGGGCCGCGGTGGAAATTGGACGGTTGAAACGGGACACTTCGTTGCCGATTTATGAGCCCGAGCGCGAACGGGTTGTATTTGAGAATGTGCAGAAGATGAATGGAGGGCCGCTGCCGGCTCGGGACCTGGTGCGGATTTATGAGCGCATCATGGATGTAATGCGCAACATCCAGAAGGAAGGGATTGGCGTAAAGGCGGAGACAGCGAAAGCGGAGACGGAGCTGGATTCGGAAGTGAATGATTAAAGCAGCTTTCAGCAATCAGCTTTAGCCAAAACACTGAAAGCTGAAACTGACGGCTAATAGCCAAAGGTTTTCCTATGATTGTGGCGATGCAGGATGTGGCGGACGAACAACAGATTCAACAGGTGATCGAACACCTGGTGAAGCTCGGGTTTGAGGTGCACCGGTCGACGGGGGCGCGGCAGACCGTGCTGGGCGCCGTGGGCGCGGGGATTGATTTTGACATCCGCAATCTGGAATTGTTGCCGGGGGTGCAGGAGGTCCATCGCATCAGTTCGCCGTACAAGCTGGCGGGAAAAAGTTTTCGTCCGGAAGGGACGATCGTAAAGCTGGCAAATGGAATTGGAATTGGCGGAAATGAAGTGGTGGTAATGGCAGGGCCGTGTTCGGTGGAATCGCGGGAGCAAATTTTCGCCACCGCGGAAGCCGTGGCAAAGGCGGGTGCGCGGGTGTTGCGTGGCGGTGCGTTTAAGCCGCGCAGTTCTCCTTATTCTTTCCAGGGGCATGGCGAAGACGCGCTGAAACTGCTGCGCGAGGCAGGCGAGAAATTCAGGCTGCTGGTGATCAGCGAGGTAATGGAGATCTCGCAGATCCCGATGATGCTGCCTTATGTGGACGTTCTGCAGGTGGGGGCGCGCAATATGCAGAATTTCAATCTGCTGCGCGAGTTGGGAAAAGTACGCAAGGCGGTGCTGCTGAAGCGCGGCATTGCCGCCACGCTGGAAGAGTTGCTGCTTTCGGCGGAATACATTATGGCGGGCGGAAATTATGAAGTGATTTTATGCGAGCGTGGTATTCGCACTTTCGAAACTTACACGCGCAACACCATGGATATTTCTGCGATCCCGATTATTCACAAGCTATCGCATCTGCCGATGACTGCCGATCCGTCGCACGGAACCGGACGACGCGATAAGGTTGCGCCGATGGCCAGGGCCTCTGTGGCGGCGGGAGCGGACGCATTGTTGATTGAAGTGCACAACGATCCGAATGTGGCGTGGTCGGACGGCGCGCAGTCGCTATTTCCGGAGCAGTTTGCAAAATTGATGGACGAGTTACGAATGATTGCGCCCGCAGTGGGAAGAACCATTGGAAGAGAAATTTCGTAGTTGGGTAATCGGGAAATTTTGCAATTTTAATATTCTGGGCACTGGTTTTAGATTGCCCAATTACAAAATTACTCAGTTACCCAATTCTTTTTATGCCCATTCGGCAAATCACGATTGTTGGGACGGGGCTGATTGGGGGATCGTTTGCGCTGGCGCTGCGGAAGCGGAAGTTCGCAGGGCGGATTGTCGGCTGCGACACGCAGGCGGTACTGGAGCGGGCAAAGGCGTGTGGAGTAATCGACAAGGGTTTTTCCGAGCCTGCAGATGCTGTGCGCGGCAGTCAACTGGTGGTGCTGGCGACGCCCGTGCTGGCCATTGTGGATTTAATAGGGCGGTTGGGCGGATCGTTGCCGGCAGGCACTTTGCTCACGGATGTGGGTAGCACGAAAACGGCAGTGGTGAAACAAGCTCTGAAAGTGTTTGGCAAAAACAGTCGTCACCGTTTTCTTGCGGGACATCCGATGGCCGGAAAGGAAAGCAGCGGCGTAGAAAGTGCGGACGCCGACTTGTTTCAAAACGGGGTATGGTTTCTTACCACACTGCCGGGACAAAATCTGCACGAAGGGTTAATCCCAGAGTTTGTGGAGTGGCTGGAACAGATTGGCGCGCGCATTGCGATGCTCCCTCCGGAGGATCACGACCGGCTGTGTGCGTGGATCAGTCACGTGCCGCAGATGATTTCGACGGCTTTGGCGGCGGCGCTGGTGGATGAGTTTGGAGTGGAAGCGCCGTTGCTGCCGGCAGGCGGACGCGCGCTGCGAGAGATGACGCGGATCGCCGCAAGTCCATACTCCATGTGGAGGGATATCGCGATCAGCAACAAAAAAAATATCGAGGATGCGCTTTTCAAGGTAGAGCAGCGGCTCGCGCACATCCGGGAGAATTTGGGGACGCGAGCGCTTGCAGAGGAATTTGAATTGGCGCACGGGCTGAAGAAAAATGTTGGGAAGGAACTGTGATTATCACCGTGGGTAGAAGTCCGTTGGGCTTGTGAAGTTTGGGAGATCGAGATAGAGATCCTTTGCTTTTACTTCGCGAAAGCAAATGCTCGCTCAGGATGACAAAACCGAGGCGGTGATAAAGGTGCGGACGATGACAAAAGGCTAGGCGAGCCAGCGCTTCAAATTACCCGATTACCAAATTATTCGATTACTAAATTTCTATTACAATGCGGACGCTATGAATAAAGTTGTGGCCAATGCGGATGAGGCAATTCGCGATGTGAATGATGGCGCCGTCATCATGATTGGCGGGTTTGGGCTGTGCGGGATTCCGGAGAATCTGATTCGCGCGCTTGTGCGGAAGGGGTCGAAGAATCTGACGACGATCAGCAATAATGTGGGCGTGGACGGGCTTGGAAATGGGCTGCTGCTGGCGGCGGGACAGATCGTGCGTCACATTGGGACCTATGTCGGCGAAAACAAACTGCTGGAAGAGATGGTGCTCACGGGCAAGATTCATCTGGTTCTGGTGCCGCAAGGGACATTTTCCGAACGCATTCGGGCTGGGGGCGCGGGCATCCCGGCATTCTTTACTCCGACGGGTGTGGGCACGATAGTTGCGGACGGAAAAGAGACGCGCGAGTTTGATGGACGGACGTACGTGATGGAACACGCGCTCAAAGCGGACTTCGCGTTTGTGAAAGCGTGGAAGGGCGACCGAATGGGAAATCTCGTGTACCGCAAGACGGCTCGCAATTTTAATCCGGTAATGGCAACGGCGGCGAAGGTGACGATTGCGGAGGTGGAACATCTTGTAGAAGTGGGAGAGTTGGATGGGGATTCGATTCATACGCCGTCGGTTTACGTGAAACGCATTCTTCAGGGAGAGTTGTATGAGCGGCGCATCGAGAGGCGGACTGTGAGGAAGGTCAGTAGCTAGTGGCTGGTGAGTACGATTAAGAGGTCTTCAGGTAGCCCGACGGATGCTGCTCAGTTGGCAGGGATCCTTCGACTGCGGTTGTGCTTCGTGGCTGCGAAGTACAATCCTCGCTCAGGATGACAAGGTGCAGAGAAGATGAATAAGCCCGGGAAAGACATTGAGAAGCGCGAACGGATTGTAAATCGTATCGCGCGAGAGTTGCGGGACGGGTTCTATGTGAACCTTGGAATTGGCATGCCTACGCTGATCGCGAATCATGTTCCTCCGGGTATCGAAGTGGTGTTGCAATCAGAGAACGGCATGTTGGGGATTGGGCCGTATCCGGTGGAGGGTCAGGAGGACGCGGATTTGATCAATGCGGGGAAGGAGACGGTGAGCGAGATGGCGGGAACCTCATATTTCTCGAGCGCCGATTCGTTTGCCATGATCCGTGGCGGACACATTGATTTGAGCGTACTGGGGGCGATGGAAGTGGATGAGTCCGGGAGCCTGGCAAATTGGATGATCCCAGGAAAAATGGTGAAGGGGATGGGCGGCGCGATGGATCTGGTGGCCGGAGCGCGGCGGGTTGTGGTCGCGATGGAGCACACGACCAAGGACGGTGCGCCGAAGATTCTGAAGAAGTGCACGCTGCCGCTGACAGGCGTGAAGGTGGTAGATACGATTGTGACGGAGATGGCTTACATCCGGGTGACGGAGGGGAGACTGGTGCTGGAGGAAGTGGCTCCCGGGCTGACGGCGGAGGATGTGCAGCGGGCGACTGAAGCAAGTTTGGTGGTGAGTGAGAGATTGAAGGTGAGTGAGAGATAGGTTCGCCGCGAGGTGAACTTCGGGGGCCCAAAGCGTGTTCAATCTAGTCTGGCCCGCTATCGTAGCGCTGAAGCGCTCCACTGCCCAAAATCCAAACCTACTCAGGCCTTAACTCGAAACGGTAAGGCTAACAAGCGGAATGGAAGCGTAATGGCCAGGTAAACAATCTCCAGAACGCCATGGACCGCAATTCCGACGATGCGAAACGGCAGTAGCAACAGCCAGATGAATGGGTAGGCCACGAGCGCCAGCAGAGCTAGAGGCCAACAGATGATAAAAAGGATGCACCACAGGAGGAACGTGAACATGGGAGACCTCCGTTTTCCTTCTATTTAATTGTACGGCGAGGGTGTAGGAAAAGTTCCGTTCCCAGAATGCCTTTTGGTGTTAACAGGTAAGGGAGAGTGAAAAGGGATCCTTCGACTGCTGTTGTGCTTCGCTGTCGCGAAGCACAATCTTGCTCAGGATGACAATCCATTGAGCCATAGTTATTCGTAGCGCAAGGATTCTGCGGGTAGAGTTCGGCCGGCGGACCATGAGGGATAAAGGGTGGCGACAAAGGAGACACCGACGGCTACGATCGATACGAGGACTCCATCCATGGGTCGAGGGGCGAAGGGGACGTAATCGATCGAGTAGACCTCGGGCGAAAGCGAAATAATGTGGTAGTGACCGCCAGCGTAGGATATGGCATAGCCGAGAAGCAGGCCGATCGCGGTGCCGATCACGCCGATTAAAACGCCTTGCGCGATGAAAATATTTCGTACTTGTGCGCGGCGTGTTCCCATCGACATGAGCACGGCGATATCCTTGGTTTTCTCCATGACCATCATGATCAAAGAAATCAAGATGTTCAGAGCAGCCACGAACACGATGAGTCCGATGGTGATGAAGGTGACCAGGCGCTCGAGGCGCAGAGCGTGAAATAGAGCTTGGTTCTGTTCCATCCAGTTGGTGGTCATGAAGCCTTTGCCGGCAGCCTCTTCGAGTTCGCGCGAAACTTTGTCAGCCTGATAAATGTCGTCGATCCTGAACTCGATGACCGATATCAGATCGCCCAGGCCGAACAGACGTTGAGCATCAGATAGCCGCGTGAAGGCCCACGACGAATCGTAATCGTAGAATCCAGAGCTGAAAATTCCGACCACGCGGAAGCGGCTGTATTTGGGAACCATGCCGAAGGGAGTGAGTTCGCCTTGCGGGCTGGTGACCAGAACGACGGAGCCAACGGTCGCGCCGAGATTATCCGCCATATCTTTGCCCAGAATGATGGGGGGCATAGCGGCAACGCGTGCGTGGACACCGGAGAGGGAATCGGGAGATTCTTCGGTCGCTGACGCCCCCGCCGCGGCTGTTCGCGCATGGTCATTCTCTGGCGCTTGCGTTTCTTCGAGGGGGGCTGCGGAGCCTTCTTTAATTGTGTTGAGCAGATCCCCGACCTTGCGTTCGTCGGCAGGAATCATCCCTTTAAGAACAGCGCCACGGGCGCGCGGTCCACGGGAGATGAGGACTTGTTCGAAAATTGCGGGAGCCGCCGCCACCACATGCGGCTCCTTCGAGAGGCGAGCGAGCAATGGAGGCCAGTCTTTGATACCGTCGTCGGCTATGCGGAGCAGGCTGATGTGCGAGGTGGATCCGATGAGTCGCTCCTGCAAGTCCTGGCGAAATCCATTGTTAATGGCCAGGGCGACGATCAGGGAGGCCACCCCGGCCGCGACTCCGATGATAGAGATGCCGGTAATGATGCCAATGAATGCCTGGCGTCTTTTTGCTCTCAAGTATCGGGTCGCGATGTAAAGTTCGAAGCGCATAGGGCTGTTTGGCCGTCAGCTCTCAGCACCAGCCAAGTCGGATTATAGCTATTGGGTCTTCGACACGTCCGTCGATTCAGGCAAGATAAAAGCTCTAACCGCAGAGGACGCGGAGTACGCGAAGTTGGAGCCGGTTGATCTGCACACCGTCCATCATCTTCGCCGGGGCAAAACAGCGGGCACCGTGGATCGATAGCGGCGATATTCTTCCCCGAACCGGATCTCCAATTCTTTATCTTCCATCCGAATCATCATTGCACCGCTTGCGATCGCGAATGCCGTGAGCGCCCAGCACACTGCCAGGCCCGTGCCTGCGCTCCAGGCAAGCATCTCGCAGAGATCGCCGAGATAAACGGGATGGCGAACGCGGGCGCGAATGCCGGCGGTGGCGAGGCGCTGCTCGCGGCGCCCTGGGGAGATCTCAGACAATCCGCCTAGTTGTGCCAGAGTGAACTGGTGGCGAGACAGTTTGTAGAGCAAGAGGCCGCCGCCGAACAAAATGCCAGCAGGAATCCACGTTAAGTTATTTTTGTAAAGCAGGAAAGTGCGCCACGGAGCGGTGATTAGGGCGGCAGCAACCCACATTCCGATCCAGAGGGGCAAAAGTATCCTGTACGGCGATTTGCGGCGTGCGCGCCAGTAATCTGCGCGCGGATGTATCAGCAACCAGAAGGCAGGGATCGTGGAGTAGATGATGCAGGCGATCCAGCCGATGGTTTGCAACGTCTTCGACATAAGCCGATTGTATCGTCGTCGAAAACGAGCAACTCCTGGAACTTTACTCCCGGAAACTCATCGACGTCCGGAATCGATGGTTAGGATTCTGTCGATGCCGTTGTGTTTCGGTCATTTCCGTGGCCATTCCTGAACGGTGCAGATGCGCACGTTCTGTGGCACATTAGAAGATCAATGTCCGTACCCTTCAACGCCAGAGCTGGACGCATCGCCTTCACTCATCCCGACTTCGTGCTGTTTCAGATTGCTCGCTTTCTGATTGTAGCCGCGGTCGAGATGCAGGCGGTCGCCGTCGGCTGGCAGGTTTATGACATCACCAAGCGGGCGCTCGATCTGGGATTGGTGGGATTGGCGCAATTTCTTCCAGGCATCCTGCTGTTTCTGGTTTCCGGGCATGCCTCGGACCGATTCGACCGGCGAAAGGTTTTGGGTGCGTGCTACGCGGGTTACGCGCTGTGCTCTGGGCTTTTGTTCGTACTAGCGGAGCGAGGCACGCACGCCGTGCGCCCCATTTATGTTGTGCTGATCCTGCTGGGAGTGGTGCGGTCTTTCAACGGCACGGCCAGCCGTTCCATTTTGCCTCAGCTCGTACCTGAGGAGCATTTTCCAAATGCCGTGGCCTGGAACGCGACGACTTTTCAAGCGGCCACGATTCTTGGGCCGTCGTTGGGCGGGATACTCTACGCCGCTTTCCATGGCCCGTCGGCGGTATACGCAATGGCCATGATAACTGCGTTGGGTGCGCTGGCTTCAACCTTCCGCATCAAGGCGCGGCAGCAGTCGCGCCGCCGTGAGCCGATGACGATGAAGACAGTTTTCGCGGGGTTGCATTTTATTTGGCGCGAGAAATTGATCCTGGGCGCAATCTCATTGGATCTATTTGCGGTGCTGCTGGGAGGGGCGGTGGCGCTGCTTCCGGTTTACGCGCGCGAAATTCTTCACACCGGACCATGGGGCTTGGGATTGTTGCGGACTGCGCCCGGCGTCGGTGCGGCACTGATGGCTGTGGCACTCGCTCATCGTCCGCTGCGCGGCCGCGCGGGGCCCACGCTGCTCTGGTCGGTGGCGGGGTTCGGCATTCTTACAATTCTTTTCGGCGTGTCCCACAGCCTGATACTGTCGCTCGTCTCATTGATCCTTCTCGGCGCTACGGATATGGTGAGTGTCATCATCCGCGCGACGCTCGTCCAATTGCGCACGCCCGATGAAATGCGCGGGCGAGTCATGGCCGTAGACATGGTTTTTATCGGGACGTCGAATGAACTGGGTCAGTTCGAATCAGGACTGACCGCGCAATGGTTTGGCACCGTCCCGGCTGTGGTGTTGGGAGGCGTGGGGACCCTGGTGGTGATCGTACTGTGGTCCTGGATGTTTCCGGAGCTGCGGCGTACTGGGGCGTTGACCGCGATCAATAGTAAGGTCCAACAAGAAGCTTCGGAGGCGGCGGAAGAGATGCGTTAATGACTTCCATCAGAACGACTCGCTGCTTCGCGGTTCACTGAACAGTCACAGTAACCGTGGACGCAGTGCGGCCATACTGGTTGGTTGAGTAGAGGGTATAGGTGGTGGTTGTGGTTGGGTTCACCGTCACGCTGTTCCCGCGCACGGCGCCCACTTGCGGCGATACGATTTGATAGATCGCATTGGTCGAGCTCCAAGCGAGAGAAACAGCTCCTCCGGATGAGACGCTCGATGGGGTAGCCGTGAAGCTGCTGATGCTGGGAGCGGCGCCGGTTGGAGCGGTAGAGTTCGTGTAAACCGGACTCATCAGTACAACTTCGAACGCGGAGGCCTGCACAGTCTTCAGCGAATCCAGATCCGAACCCCAGCGGCTATCCGATGCTCCGGTGACATAGAGCGCGCTGCCGTTGTCGGCGAGAATAAGACCATACTTCTGCATCGCGGTCAGGATTACTTGCATGCTGGCGTCGAAGCCGGAAATGTCGTAAGACGATTTCAATCGCAGTCGCATGCCCATGGGAGGGGCGGTTGGATCGCTGGAAGTGGCAGCATCATGCGAAGCCGGGGGAGTGAAGGCCGCGCTGGTTTGCGGCAGAGTAAAGCGAAAGGCATGCTGAATTTTTCCCGACGCCACCTCATCATATCGAACCAGCCCGGGAAAGATCGGCAGCCCGGCGGCGTCAGCGGAGGTCCATGTATAGGGGCGCTGCTCGTTCCCCAGCAGGTCCCAAACCGCGGTTGAATCGGCGGTCCAGCTTCCATCGGAATTGGGTGTGGAGTTGTACAGTTCGTAAAGAAAGCAGTTGCCGTTGTCGAGCACGAGTACGTGCCGGTCTCCGGTGCTGGAAGAGCCGCCTTCGATCGGCGCATTGGCGGGCACGGGCATAGGGCCGGGATCACTCTCGTCACCGTAGGCGCCGAAATTTATATTCACGAGAGACTGACTGCCGTTCACCACGACGTAAAGAATGCCATAGGTGGGATCGGTTCCGAAATCCGGGTGCAGGTTCACCGAGCCGACGAAGTTGCTCATGATGGTCGCGGAATTGGGATCGACTGGAGAGCCCGAAATGTCCGTGTTCCAAAGACTTTCGCTCGTGAAGGGGACGAAGCCATTGAGGCCGGCGCCCTGGCCCGTGCTCATCATATTGCAGGCTAGATTTTGACTCCCCGAACCGCCTGAGCCCCCGCTTCCGCCGCTGCCGCCAGTACCACCTGCCCGGCCGCCATTTGGTGGAACGGCTGTGCTAACGCCGCAGCCGGTCAGTGTACACAACAATAAAATGGCGATAGAAATAAGAGAAGACTTGCCTGCGATATGCCCGAAAAGCATCACATTACGATTCTGACAAACCATCAGCAACGCACAAAGAGGACCTTGGACCGCGCGTGACGAGGGAATGCGGACATGTACGGATGGCCAATCTCGACCAACCGATGTACAAGTTACTTTTTCGTTATCAAGATCTTGGCTGCGCCCATGTTGTCGTACCGGTCATAAGCACGCACGACCACGACATGCTC
The DNA here is from genome assembly GCA_049588915.1 of Candidatus Sulfotelmatobacter sp. Classification (GTDB taxonomy): domain Bacteria; phylum Acidobacteriota; class Terriglobia; order Terriglobales; family Acidobacteriaceae; genus Sulfotelmatobacter. The sequence goes on along the minus strand of JBAVZU010000365.1, from coordinate 13,496 downwards.
GGAAACGACTTGCTCGGAAGACGATCCGTTGTCTTTTGTCGCTTCAGGGCTGGCCTTGAAATCGTAATTCTCGGTCCTTGCATCCGAGAGCTGGCCTGTTGGTTCTACGTATTTCCAATCACCGGCGTCGATCGAATACTCGGCGCGTTTGATGGGCGAGAAACTATCCACCGCGCGGAAGGTAACGTGAATGCGGTCCCCTTCGAGCGTCGCGGAGAGATTTTCGATGCGCGGGGGAGTGGTGTCGACCTCGAATCGCCGGCTTTCCCTGGACGCGGTCAATGCCTCGCCCGGGGAATGCGATGGGGCGTCCGAGGCGACCACCTTCACGGTATAACCTCCATCGGGGAGCAGGCTGGCGTCGAATGAGTATGCCTTGTCGGGAATGTTGTCTTTAAGCAGTAGCCATCGTGTCTGACCGTCTCCACGGTAGTAGATGGAGTAAACCAGCTGATCGTCGTTGTCATCGTGCGCGCTCCACTTCACGCCAATGGAATCGCGATCATGCGAACTGGCTGGTTGAGCTTCGAAATGCGTGCCCGAGGATAGGGACGAATCCGATCCCAGGCTAATAGTCATCGTTCGCGGTGTTGGCTGATACTTCACTCCTACCTGCACGGTAACGTCATCAATCTCGGGGGCCACGTTCTTGGGCAGATAATTCAGCGCCACAGTGTATAGCTCCGGAGACGTGGTGCCGCTGTGCAAGACGGCCTTCCACTGCGCATAACGGGCGGCGGGAATTCCCGTTTCGTCGTCTTTGCCCAATTCGATCTTCTTCCATGGACTCCAGTTGCGGTCAGGATTGTCTACGTTACCGCTGCGGGCGTAGAGATCCACATTTCCAGCGCCGCGGAATTCAACCCGTCCCCATCGCGAGAAAATTTTGGCATCGAAAACATCGCTCTCGTAAGTGCCCTCAGTTTCAGGGCCGGGGCCGAGTACAAAGACTTTTCCCAGATTGCTGGTGGCCGCATACACCCCGCCGCCTGGCGCTCTTGCGAAGGCGGTGACTTGTGAAGCCGCGGCTTTCAGCAGATCGGAGAAATCATCCAGACCGGTGATGGCAAAAATATGTCCGCGATTGCCCGTGCCGGCAAGCAGACGTCCCTGAGAATCGAAGGCAAGGGCGTAAACAATATCATCGCGGGATGTCCACAGTTTTGTGGGCGAACCATCCGGGGCGATGCGATAGACATCTGAACCGCTGCTTGCGCCGCCGCTGGGAAAAGGAAAAGATCCGCCGGTCAAAGGGCCGCTGGGCGCAGGCGTTATCGTCATGCCGGGAACCTGTGGAGCTCCGCTTCCCGTGGACGCATTAGAACCCACGGTCAAAAGAACAGTAGAGAGGCTGGATGAACTCGTTGCGCCTCCGCCTTTTTTTTCCCCTACCGCCGCCGCGTAAATGTTGCCCGCACGGTCGATCGCCAGGGCTGTGATTTCTTTTTTTGGCGCGCTGTAGAGGACGAAGCCGTCTCCTGCGGGGGAGATGCGATAAATGAGCCCGCTACCATCGGAGCCCGCGATCAGATTACCTTGCCCGTCAAAAGCCAGCACGCGAATGTGCGTTTCGTCGCTCTTAAAAAAGACCGAATGCTCGCCTTTGGGCGTGACGCGGAAAATCTCGCCGTGATCGCCGGTGGCAACATATAAGTTTCCGGACTTATCCAGTGCGAGGTCCCAAATATATTTCGTGCCGGGCTCGAAGTAGACGGAGGAACTCCACGAGGGATCGGTGGCGGGTTCCGTGGCCTCTTTTTCTTTATCCTCTTTGTCTTTAGCCGAAGAGTTAGGACGGGATTCCGCGTTGCCGCCAGCCTTGTGTTCGATTTTGAACACCTTGCCATCAGGAGCGGTGGCCGCATAGATCGCGCCTCCGGGAGCAATTTGCAGCGCCTGTACCTGAAGTTCTTTGGGCTCAAAAATAACCGTCGCCTTGCCGTTCTTGGTGATGCGGTATACGCGGGCAGGTGCGCCGGCTGCGACGTAAACGGTCCCCGCGTCGTCAGCCGCGATGGCCCATATGTAAGTGGAAGGCGTGGCATGCAGACTGCTGAAGGTTGGAGCCAACTCCAGGCCACCCGTGCTACGAATGGCGACGCCCTTTGAAGTGCCTTTGGTCAGTTCGTCAAATTTCGATTGTTCCCAGGTGCGAGTGCCTTCGGCGAATGCGGTCGGGAGCAAACCGGAACCGCTCAAACTGGTAAGAGAGAAAATAGCAAAAAGAAAAAAGAAAAATTTTCGCGCACTGGACAATTTCAGACCTCGAAGACTCCTTGTGGGGAATACGTTCAGGTTATCACGGCTCGCGGATAGGCAGACTCGCAGAACTCGAAGGAAACGCCGATGAATGCGGCTTGCTCCGATCGCTCCGCGAGGAAGGAGCACGATCCTCAAGAGCTCTTCACGCCGATTCGACGTGGTATTGTTGATTTGATGAAGCTTGATTTGATGAAACCTGCCCGCCAGGAATTGCTGCAACTGCTTGCTTCCAAGTCGTTTCGGCTGGGCGAGTTCAAATTATCTTCGGGCGGTACCAGCGACTACTACATCGACTGCCGGACGACAACTTTGGACGCAAAAGGCGCCCGCCTGACTGGCCATGTCTTCTTCGAAGAAATCCAGCGGCGCGGCTGGAATGCGCAAGCAATTGGCGGACTGACAATGGGAGCTGATCCGATTGTGGTAGCCGTGTCCGTGGTGAGCGGAGAATTGCACGGGTTCCTGGTTCGCAAGGCGGAGAAGCAGCATGGGACTGGCCAGCGCATTGAAGGCTTTCGCGAGAAGGGAGCGCGCGTGGTAATCGTTGACGACGTTTGTACGACCGGCGGTTCCACGGTGCAAGCGATCGAGGCTGCACGGGAGTTCGGATTTGAAGTTGTGGGAGCGATGTGCCTGGTCGAGCGCAAGGAAGCGAATGGAAGGCCGAATGTGGAGAGAGCCGCAATACCCGCGCCGTTCATTTCGGTTTTTACGGCGGATGAGGTGCGAGCGGAACACCTTACGCAGATGGATTATGCAAAGCACTCTTTGCGCTGAAGTGCCGCTCTTCCATGGTACTGACGCGCTTGTGCTTTGCACCGACGCGTTTTGAGCGGATTTGACAACGACTAAACGACCAACGAACAACTTATGATTCAGACTCTCGAATGGACTGATCAAGGCATACGCTTCATCGATCAGACAAAGCTGCCGACCGAAGAAACCTATGTGACCTGCAAGACTTACGAGCAGGTGGCCGATGTGATCCGGACGATGGTGGTGCGCGGAGCGCCTGCCATTGGCGTGGCGGCGGCCATGGGCATTGCCCTCGGCGTGAAGAATTCCAAGGCGGAGACGGTTGCCGATCTCAAGCGAGAGCTCGACCATATCTGCGACTTGATCGGCAAGACCCGTCCCACAGCCGTCAACCTTTTTTGGGCGATTCAGCGTATGCAGGAGAAATTCGAGCGTCTACGCATTCGTCCCATTTCACAAATTAAAGACGAGCTGGTGGAAGAGGCGAAACGCATGCACGCGGAAGATGTTGCCGCCAACCAGGCCATGGGACGCCATGGCGCCACGCTGATGCCCAGCGCAGGCGGAGTGCTTACCCACTGCAACGCCGGCGCGCTGGCGACAGCTGGCTATGGCACTGCGCTCGGCGTGATTCGCGCGGCAGTCGAGCAGGGGAAAAAGATACACGTCTATGCCGACGAAACCCGCCCGTTTCTGCAGGGCTCGCGGCTTACCGCCTGGGAACTGATGAAGGATGGCATTCCGACCACTGTGATCTCCGACAATATGGCTGGCGCAATGATGAAGCAGGGGAAGATCGGAGCTATTGTAGTGGGCGCGGATCGGATCGCGGCGAATGGCGATGTCGCCAACAAGATCGGGACCTATACGGTAGCAGTACTCGCGAAGGAGAATGGCGTCCCATTTTACGTGGCGGCGCCGATTTCGACGGTTGATCTGGCGTGCCCCACGGGGGACGAAATTCCGATCGAGCATCGCAACCCCAGGGAAGTCAGCCATATCAACGGCAAACAGATGGTTCCCGACGGAGTGTCCATTGAAAACCCCGCATTCGATGTAACTCCCTGCAGGTACGTGAATGCCATCATCACAGAGCGAGGCATTGCCCGCGAGCCTTACCTGGAGTCACTGCGGAGCCTTGCTGGGGCCGAGACCAAGGTCGAAGTGTAGGAAGCAAAGTGTAGGAGCAAAGTGGCCAGTTTTCAGTAGTTAGAGACAGAAATCAAGAGTTGCCTACCTCAAGATTCTATATGTCGGACGCTGATGATGAGTCATGGGCCGCCTTGTCCATGCCATAACGTCCGTGATGCCCGTCACATCACGGTTGCAAAGCCTTGCGTACAGTTTTTGGTAGTTGCTTCGTAGCTGCAAGGTAAGCGCCTAGCCTTCATCCGTCTGGGCGTATAGGCTGAATGGGCCATGTGGAGTCTGCACTCGGTGTGAGAAGATTAGGTTTTACTGTCTTCGTCAGGGGCCGACTAGGGGCGGGACAGGATGGACCTCAGCGAGGGCGGATTGCATCTAAGGGAAGAGGCGGCGAAAGATCAACTGCTGGGATCGGAGCCGCTGGTTCGGGTGCAAGGACTGAAGAAGGTTTTCCGGTCCGGTGAATCGGATCTGGTGCTCTTTGAGAATTTGTCGTTTGAGGTGAGGCGAGGCGAGATGCTCGCGATCATCGGTGAGTCAGGTGAGGGCAAGAGTACCTTGTTGCACATCCTCGGCGGCCTTGATCATGCTTCCGCAGGTGACGTATACTGCGCGGAATTGAAGCTGAGCTCTTTGTCAGCAGACGAAGCAGCGGAGTTTCGGAATCGCGAAGCGGGCTTTGTCTGGCAGTTGCACTACCTGTTGCCGGAGTTTACGGCGGCTGAGAACGTGGCTATGCCTTTGTTGCTGCGAGGGCTTAGCTGGGTAGACGCAGCGCCGCAAGCATCACGCTGGCTGCATGAGGTGGGGTTGGAGCAACGCGGGCATCACCGTTCGGGAGAGCTATCTGGCGGAGAGCAGCAGCGGGTAGCTCTGGCGCGGGCGCTGATTACCGGTCCAAAGCTGCTCTTGGCGGACGAACCCACGGGCGACCTTGACGTACAGACGGCGGAAGCAGTTTTCGAATTGATTGCGCGACTACATCGCGACCACCAGCTCACCTCCCTTATTGCTACGCATAACTTGTTGTTTGCACGGCGCTGTCACCGGGTTCTACGGCTGCAGCGGGGGCACGTAATAGAGATCAGTCCAGAAAGTTTGCCGATATAGTGGTTGGCAGGGTTCGAAACGATAGTGGTATGAAACAATAAGGATGGCGATCGGTTATAAGCGGGGGAGATTCTAATCAGATCTCTTCGGTAACATGAAACGTTTCAGTACTTGGGTTCGGTGGCAGTTTGATTGCATAATGATGGTGACGGTAAAACAGAATGCAACGAGCAGGACCGGGGATTTAGGCAGGTCGAGGGCACGTGATTTTTTCTCGACCGGAAGTGTTCAGGGGGAAGGGCATTATGTTTGAACGTTATACGGAAAAAGCCAGGCGCGTCATTTTTTTCGCCCGTTACGAAGCAAGCCAGTTTGGGTCTCCTTATATAGAGACGGAGCATCTGCTGCTCGGGCTCCTGCGCGAAGATAAGGCCCTTACCAACAGGTTCCTCCGTTCTCATGCATCCGTGGAGTCGATCCGCAAACAGATTGAGGGGCACACCACCATCCGGGAAAAAGTTTCCACCTCCGTTGATCTACCGCTAAGCAACGAGTGCAAACGAGTCCTGGCCTACGCTGCGGAAGAGGCGGAGCGGCTTTCGCACCGGCACATTGGAACCGAGCATTTGCTGTTGGGTTTGTTGAGAGAAGAGAAGTGTTTCGCCGCTGAGATCCTGCACGAGCGTGGTTTGCGCTTGTCGACCATTCGCGAGGAATTGGCCAGGACCAGTCAGGAAAAAGCGCAGCCGCAACGGCAGCGTGAGTCATCGCTGCTTAGCGAGTTTTCGCGCGATCTGACCCAGGCGGCAATGGATAGCCAGCTCGATCCTCTGGTCGGACGCGATGGAGAGCTGGAGCGTGTAGTCCAGATCCTTTGCCGGCGTACCAAGAACAATCCAGTGCTGATCGGCGAGCCGGGCGTAGGCAAAACCGCCATCGTCGAAGGCTTGGCGCAGCGCATTGCCGACGGCGAAGTTCCGTCTTTCCTCGCGGACAAGAGAATCCTCGCGCTCGACCTTTCCCTGATTGTCGCCGGAACGAAATATCGTGGACAGTTTGAAGAGCGGCTGAAGACCATCATGAAAGAGCTGATGGAATCGCAGAATTCCATCATCTTTATTGACGAGCTGCACACTCTCGTGGGCGCGGGATCCGCGGAAGGCTCGCTCGATGCTGCGAACATTCTGAAGCCGGCATTGTCGCGTGGCGAGATTCAATGCATCGGCGCCACCACTCCGGGCGAATACCGGAAGTCGATTGAGAAAGATCGCTCGCTGGAGCGGCGCTTCCAGGCGGTGAAAGTTCCGCCTCCGAACGAAGCCGACGCGGTGAAAGTCCTATTCGGCATCAAGGATCGGTATGAGAAGTTCCACGCGGTCACCTACACCGACGATGCCATCAACTTCGCAGTGTCGCACTCGAATCGCTACATTCCCGACCGCTTCCTGCCAGACAAGGCCATCGATCTGGTAGACGAAGCTGGAGCGCGTGTGAAGCTGCGCCAGACGTCGCAGCCGGAAGAGATCACGGAAGTCCAGAAGCGGATCAAGTTCATCGTGCACCGCATGGAGAACGCAATCGCGAACCATGAGTTCGAGAAGGCGCGCTTTTATTCGGACGAAGAACGCAAGGAGCGCGAGAACCTGCGCGCTCTTCGCGAGAAATATCATCTAGACGAATCCTCGACGGGCGTAGTTGGCCGCGAGGACATCGAAGATGTGGTTTCCCGCTGGACCGGCGTTCCCATCACTTCGATCAAGGAAGAAGAGACGCAGAAACTGCTGCGCATCGAAGAAGAGCTGCACAAGCGGATCATTTCGCAGGATAAATCCATCAGCGCTCTGGCCCGGGCGATCCGGCGTTCCCGCGCGGGGTTGAAGAGTCCGAACCGCCCAATTGGTTCGTTCCTGTTCCTGGGTCCAACCGGCGTGGGTAAAACAGAAGTCGCTCGCACGCTGGCGCAATTCATGTTCGGCACCGAAAAAGCTCTGGTCCGTTTCGACATGTCCGAATTCATGGAGAAGCATTCCGTCTCGAAGCTCATCGGCTCGCCTCCGGGATACGTGGGCTACGAAGAGGGCGGACAGCTTACCGAGCGCGTGAAACGCGCCCCGTATTCGGTGGTGCTGCTCGATGAGATTGAGAAGGCACATCCGGATGTGTTCAACATCCTGCTGCAGGTTTTTGAAGATGGACAGTTGACCGATGGTCTGGGCAACACGGTCGACTTCAAGAATACGATCCTCATCATGACTTCTAACATCGGGGCTCGGCACCTGCAAAAGCGTGAAGGTTTTGGCTTCCAATCGACTGCGGAAGATCAGGTTTCGGGCAAGGTTGAGGAGTTGGTAAAGGGTGAGGTAAAGCGTACCTTCAACCCCGAGTTCCTGAACCGCTTGGACGAGATCATCCTGTTCCTGGCTCTCAGTGAAGCCGATCTGATCCAGATTCTGGAGCTGATGGTTACGCAACTCAACACGAACCTGGCGCAGAAGGCGATCACGGTCACAGTGGCGGATGAGGCCAAGAAGTGGATCCTCAATCAAACGCTGACCGACCGCTCCTATGGCGCACGTCCGTTGCGGAGAGCACTGCAGAAATACATTGAAGACCCGCTGTCGGAGGCGCTGATTCAGGGAACAATCACCACGCGTCCGGCATTCATTGAGGTCTTCCTCGAAGATAACAAGCTGTTCTACCGTCCAGTGGACGCGGAAAAGACCGAAGGCGTGTTGTTGTACGAGAACAGCTAGGAAGGCGGCTATCAGTGATCAGCCGTCAGCGCGAGCTGGCGGCTTTTGTTTTGCCCGCCAGTTTCGTCAACGCTTCTCCGTAGGTCCGGATGGTCTCCGGCAGTGACTTGAGGTAGATAAACTGGCCCTCGCGACGGGTCTCGATCAGCTTGGCATCGGCAAGAATCTTGAGATGATGCGAAATGGTGCCGGGGGTAAGTCCGTATTTCTCGACCACTTGCCCGCAAAACATCTCCTTGCAGGCGGAGATGCCCTCGTAAATCTGTAACCGAGTTGGATCGCTTAGAGCTTTGGAAATCCGGGCTAATTCTTTTCTATTCATGAACCCAATCTCACTCTAGCAGACAGCTCGCATAAATTGAATCTACACATTTTGATACTCATCAAAGTATAAAACAAGGGAGCGGTTCCCAGCAAGCCGCAGATTCATTGGAGGGCTTTATGGCAAAAAGATTTGCAGGCAAGTCGGTCGTGATCACCGGCGGCAACAGCGGCATCGGTTTGGCTACGGCCACGCTATTCCATCAAGAAGGAGCGAAGGTTGCCATCTCCGGGCGGGATCAAAAGACCTTGGATGAGGCGGTCAAAACGATCGGCAACGGTACTTTGGCGGTGAAGGCCGATGTGTCGAAGCTGGCAGATATCGACAAGTTGTACGAGCAAGTGACCGCAAAATTTGGCAAGATTGACGGGATCTTTGCCAATGCTGGCATCGCGAAGTTTGCTCCCGCCAGCGAGAGTACCGAGCAACTGTTCGATGAAACCTTCGACATCAATGTGAAGGGCCTGTACTTTACTTTGCAGAAAGCGCTTCCGCATCTCAATAATAACGCTGGAATCGTTCTGAATTCCTCCGTGGTAAATGCAAAAGGAAGTCCCTCAGCAAGCATTTATTCTGCGAGCAAGGCGGCGGTGCGGTCGCTAGCTCGAACTTTCGCGGCCGAGTTAGTAGATCGGGGCATTCGGGTGAACGTGGTCAGTCCGGGACCGATCGAAACTCCGATCTTCGGAAGGACCGGGCTGCCGCAATCGGCTGTGGACGAGTTCGCCAACCATATCAGAACATCCAACCCAATGAAGCGTTTTGGCACTCCCCAGGAGGTGGCTCATGCCGTTCTTTTCCTTACCAGCAGCGATGCGTCCTACATTACAGGCGTGGATTTGAATGTGGACGGCGGGGCAGGGCAGCTTTGAAATCTGCGCGATGCGGAAAGCGGACCGGTTTGCAGCCGCCGGCGTTAAACGCTTGCGCCCTCAGCTTCGTAGGAACGCTAAGGCTTACTCCAGTCCTCGATACGGAGACCTTTTACTCTACGAAAGACGCGGTCATTGCTTACCAAGATCGCGTCCATGGCAAGCGCCTGGGCCGCGATCATGAGGTCTAGATTCCCCATGGGCTCGCCGATTGTTTCGAATATGGCCCGAAGTTTGGCATACTTCTCTGCGGCTGCAGAATCCCAGGGAAGTATTTCGACCCGCAGCAGAAATTCCTCTACCGCTGCGGCTAGCCTTACCGACTGGGGTAGTCTAGCGACGCCGAAGCGTAGCTCCGCTTCGGTGATCACGGAAATTCCAGTCTGACCGACAGGAACTTTCACGAGCCGCTGGCGGACGTGAGGGAGATTTCCTTTTATGACGTAGCTGGCGATGTTGGTATCGAGAAGGAAGTGAACCGGCATCTAGAATAGACGGCGCTTTTGGGGCGGCGCGTCGGTGCGATCCGCGAGAAAGTCTCCAGGAACCTCGATCGATTTCATCAGTTCGAAAAAGTCGTTCCAAGAATCTGGATGGCGGGATAAGATCACGTCGCCGGTTGCGGGGTCGCGACGGACAAAGACTTCGGAGCCCTCGAATCGGTACTCGGCGGGCAAACGGACGGCTTGGCTGCGGCCGTTGCGGAAGAGCTTTGCGGTCGTGGGCATGGTATATATTATGATATATACCTATTGCAAATTGTCAACAGCAACTTTAATGGCACGTTTGACAGAGTTTCGCGAAGACAACACGCGCAAAGGTGCCGGGGTGCTTAATTAAGGCTAGATTGCTTCGACGGTAAACTAGATATGAATCTCGGAGGGAGGCAAGCCATGCCGAAGGTCAACGTCGCGGACAAGTTCGCCAAGATTTCGGAGTACTGGAAGCCCTACATCGCTGCCGAGCTCAACGGCCAGTATGTAAAATTCGATAAGTTGAAAGGCGAATTCGTCTTTCATCATCACCAGAATGAGGATGAAATGTTCCTGGTGGTGAAAGGCCGGTTTCGAATGGAATTTCGCGACCATCAGGAATGGATCGAACAAGGCGAATTCATGGTAGTACCGCGCGGCGTGGAGCATCGTCCGGTCGCGGACGAAGAGTGCTGGATTCTTTTATTTGAGCCAGCTTCCACACTGAACACTGGGAACGTAGTTAACGAGCGCACCATGATGCAGTTGGAGCGCGTGTAAAGTTACCATCATGCAGGATAGTAGCTGCTGATCCTGTTACGATCATCAAAAGGTCTATGGAACTCACCGTGTACTCTTCAACCTGGTGCCCCGACTGCCGAGAGGCTAAGCGTTTTTTGGCCAAACACAACATCCTATACAAAGAAGTCGACATTGAAACGACTCCCGGTGCCGTGGATGAAATCGTCAAGCGCACCGGTAAGCGCGCCATCCCACAATTTGTAATCGACGGTGAGTGGGTGCAGCCCTATGTACCGGGAGAAGGTTTTCTCTACGACGAAATGGCCAAACGCCTGGGAGTTGGAAAGCCTTAGATGGAACTAATACTCCCTCGTACATAATCCCTCCGTACCGTGGAAAAGCCTTGCCAGACAAGGCAAGATGATGATTCGCTGGCTTTCAGGCCGAGGTTTGCGTTTCCCCTGCGCAAGGACTGAATAGCCGGGCGAAGCCCAACATCCATGTCCGAAGAGGAAAGTCCGCAGGGAGCGAACGAAGTTACCGAGAGCTGGCAGCAGACGGTCCAAGCTGTGCTGGGAATAGTCCTTCTGGCCGGCGCACTCGCCATGTTCCATTACTATTCGCCTGCCACGGCGCAGGGTGCGCAACCGGACGACCTGCAGAGGCAGGTGCACGCACTTACCCGGCAGGTGGCACAACTCGAGAAAGAGCAGGCGATGCCTGCGCTGGTGCTGAACCGCTACAGGAATTCCATCGGCTATATCAACGGCATATATCAAGTTGGATTTGCCAACCAACCGGCGGCGATTCGTGCACGAGTGTCAGGCACTGGATTTCTGGTGGGGGATGGACTGCTTGCCACCAACCGCCACGTCGCGGAGCCCTGGTACGGCGATAGCGAAGCGGAAGCGCTGATGAATCGCGGCGCGACCGCCGTGTTGGAAAGTCTGGTCGTGTTCTTCCCAGGTTCGGCAACGCCCGTGAAATTAACGCCAGGAGCGGTTTCTTCCACCGGCGATCTGGCCGTGCTCAAAATCGCTGAGAAGGAGTCGGTGCGCTCGCTCGCCGTGCTGCCGCTGGCTCGAGGATCTGCTTTGCCGGGAGAACTAGTGACCGTGATCGGCTATCCGATGGGGATTGCGGGGATGGTGGCCAAGTCGCCCAACGGGGTTTATCAACGAATGGCCTATCGGCACAACGACCTTAATGCAGCGAGCGAACTGGCGGCGCTTTCGTTGATACGTCCTTCAACCACGTGCGGGCATCTCGGGGACGTGGTCGGCGAAAAACTGATCTATGATGCGCCGACGGCGCACGGCGGTAGTGGTGGCCCGGTTTTCAATTCCAATGCGGAAGTGATCGGGGTGAACTCCGCTTACATCGATGGATTTTCCGGCGGCACCCTGGGATTCTCGGCGGATGCTTTGCGGCCACTGATCGCGGAAGCCGAGAAACGGCCGTAGCTTTAATGGAATATGAAAACAACAGCCGGGAAGCAACGCTTCCCGGCTGATTGTTTTTGTGCCGATCAGAAAGTCCAACGCAAAGAGAACTGGATCAAGCGCGGAGTTCCCGTAGTCTGTACGATTCTGCCGAATGGGTCCGGGCTGGTCTGCGAACTGGCCGACCACGCCAGGTACTGCTCATAGTCCGTCACCAGCGGGTTACTGAAATTCGGGTGATTCCACAGGTTAAAGAAATCGGCGGCGAACCGGAGATCCTGCCGCTCCGTAAGCTGAATGTGCTTGATGAGCGAGAAATCCCAGTTTTGCTGGAATGGTCCTCGATAAATATTGCGGCCGAGATCACCAAAGCCCGTCGTGCAGTAGTTGGGATCGGTGGCGCATTGCGTCGGATAAAGCAACGGCGCAGTCGTAAATGCAGCCGGATTGAGCCATCCGTTAAGCCGCTGCGAAATGCTGCCCGAACTCATTCCATTGCCGATAGTGGCGCCGGATGCCAGGCTGGCGCTCACCGGCGAAGTCCCGGCTCCCAGGAAAGCGTTGCCGCCGTTCGAATCCAAAATGGAAAACGGCAGCGACGATTGCAGACTGGTGACGCCGCTCACTGCCCACTCTCCCAGTGCCGCGTGCTTAACTCCGGTGGCGTGCGCGAAGAACGGAAGATCGTAAACGTAGCTGACCTTCAGCACGTGGGGTCGGTTGAAATCTGAAATTCCGCGCGAGGCGTTGATCGTGCTCTCATCGTTGAAGGCGGTATTGTTGGCCGTGTTCCCGGTTGAGGTCGCGTCTATGTTTTTGGAAAACGTGTAGGCAGCCTGGATGTATCCGCGCTCCCAGCGCCGCGAGGCTGTCGCTTGAAAAGATTGATAAGTGGAGTAAGCGTCGTTCGCGAAGTTTTGATAGCCCGAATAGCCGTTCAATCCGGGCGTGGGCGTGCGGGCGATGGCGTTTGCAAACGTGTTGCTGGTGATCTGGTAAGTATTGCCGCTGGTGTCCGTAACCGTGAACGGATTCGCGGGAGTGGCATTCACCGACTGGATGGCGTCCCGGGTCTCTCGTAGGTGCGTGCCCTTGGTGCCGACATAGCCAACTTCCAACACCCACTTACGGCCCAGATCACGCTGTATCGTGAAGTTCCACTGTTGCGTATTGGGCACGACAAAGTGTCGAGGAACTTCCAGCACAAACAGATTCTGCGTGGGATTTACGCCGGGTCCGGTGCAGCCGTTATAGATGCCGGCCTGCGTTGGGTCGTTGTTCACGAACCCCGTTAGCTGAGAAAGGCACGGTAGCCACGCGCCTGATAACTGCCCGGCAGCCGGCACGGCATTGGAATTAACGGAAGGCGTTCCGGTGAAGAAATCAGACATCGTGAAGCCGGGCGTCTGTCCGAAAAATACAATCGGGATGAACGGCGACTGGAAGCTAAGCTGGTCAACCGCTCCCACATCTTCGCGCACGTAAAAAATACCGTAGCCACCGCGGATGGTCGTGTTGTGATGCCCGAAGACGTCCCACGCAAAGCCCGCACGCGGACCGATGCCGGTAGAAACGCTATTGTTGAAGGTCGATCCCGCGGCATTTCCCGTCAGCCCAGGAATGCCCAGCTTGTCGACGCACTTCGGATAGATGAAAGGATATTGGCCGGACTTGGTTAG
>JBAVZU010000364.1:0-21812 GCA_049588915.1 Candidatus Sulfotelmatobacter sp. | reverse complement strand
CTCGAGCGCCTGGCTGAACTGCTTGCGCCGCATGTAAACCACGCCCAGATTCGCGTAAGCTCCTCCCACCGCGGGATTGAGCGCCAGAACCTGCCTGAAGTCGTGCTCCGCCTCGTCCAACTGGCCGCGGTTCAACGCGTCCTGCCCCGCCTGGAAAAGTCGCCCGGGATCTTCCGCTGCTCCGGATCGCGTTCTATTTCGAGGTTGGGCGGCATCTCCAGGGGATTGTGGTGAAATTGCCACCGCTACACTTGCGGCCAGCAGCCAGCCGAAAGATAAAAGTAGGATATGTTGGCTTGACACTCGTCTCACTCTCTGCTGTAGTGTCCGCCAACCTTTGCAATGAATTCAAGCGAGGGGATGCGTTGCCGGAATTTGGCAGTGCGGCATTCCAAGGCAAGGCTCGATGGTCACGATTCGGGATGTAGCGAAAGAAAGCGGTTTCTCTTCCACCACGGTTTCGATCGTGCTCAATGACGCTCCTTTAGCGCGTTACATCCCGGCAGTAACCAAGAAGCGCATTGAGCGTGCCGCGGAAAAATTAGGCTACCGTCCCAATCAGTTCGCCCGAGCGCTGCGTAGCAAACGCAGCCACACCGTGGGCGTTATGGTTTTTGACATGACCGATCCCTACTGCACGCTGGTGCTGCGTGGAATCGAAAATACGCTCTATCAAGCATCCTACTTGCCCATTCTCACCGACGTTCATAACGAGCGCAGCCGCTTCGAGCGCTATCTCGAGATGCTGCTCGATCGCCGCATTGAAGGCCTTGTGGTGCTGGCCAACTGGCTATTCCTCAATATCAATTTACTGGCCGATCTTGAAAAGAGCAGCATTCCCACCGCAATCATCGGCTGCGAACTGAAAGGCGACGCCATGAGTTCGGTCATCGTGGATAACGAAGTGGGCGGCCACATCGCGCTTGAGCATATTCACTCTCTAGGGCACCGTAAGATCGCCTTCATTCGAGGTCCTAAAACTCTCGCCGACAGTTCTCCGCGATGGCTAGGCGTCCGCAACTGCGCCAAGGCCCACGGACTGGAACTTGACTCAAAGTTGATCGTCGATTTGCCGGAATCGCGCGACCCGCTCTCCAGCTTCGAGATGGGTCAGAAGTTGACCGAAGATCTGCTCAAGCAGAAACGCCACTTTACGGCCCTTCTTGCCTTCGACGACATGACCGCATTCGGTGCGATTCGCGCCCTAAGCAAAGGTGGCCTCCGGGTGCCGGAGCAGTGCTCAGTGATTGGTTTTGATGACGTCGCCGCTTCGGGCCTTTGCACGCCTCCACTCACCACGGTGCGCCAGCCAATGGAAGCCATGGGTGCAGGCGCAGTGGGGATCGTCCTCGATGGCATCAAGTGTGTCCTCGAAAAGCGGGAGGTCGCGGCACACCACCGCAAGGTCGCTCCAGAGCTGGTGGTGCGAGAATCGACCCGCCGCATGGCTTAGCCTGCGTTTTTTGCTTGACAGCAGACCTAGCATAAAAGCACTATTCATACGATTTAATAAAGCATTTCTGGGGCTGCAGTTGAGTTACGGCGAACCTTCCCCGAGGTCGCCGCCGATCAGGGGGTACAAAGCAAATGGCGGAGCATATTAGACATTCGCGCATGAGGGAGACAACCTTGGCCATGAAATTGATTCCGATGCTCGCACGATTCGGTTCCTTGATCGTGATCGTATTTTTCTGCGCGGCAGCCTGGGCGCAGGATACGGCCTCCCTCACCGGCACCGTTACAGATGCCACCGGCGCGGCCGTCGCCGGCGCTCAAGTTGTCCTAACTAACTCGCAGCACGGCATCAGCGATACGGCCAGCTCCAACAGCAGCGGCGACTTCGTGTTCGCTTCGCTTCCGATCGGATCCTATGATCTGGCGGTGACCTCTACGGGATTCAAAAAATACGAGGCCAAGGGGATCGTCCTGCGGGTTGCCGAAAAGGCTCGCGTGAACGTGGCGCTGCAAGTGGGCACGATCAGCACAGAAGTCATAGTGCAGGGCTCAGAGGTAGCGCAGGTTGAAACCCAATCCTCGGACCTCTCCGGAACCGTGACCGGAAAAGAAATCAGCCAGCTCGAATTGAACGGACGCGATGTTAAGCAGCTGATTACCCTCATACCAGGTGTAAGCAATCAGACAGGAGCGGATGAAGGCAGCGTCGGCGTTTCGGCAAACACATCTTTTAGTGTTAACGGCGGCCGCATCGAGTACAACAACTGGGAGATGGATGGTGGCGACACCATGGATAACGGCAGCAATAACACGCTCAACGTCACCCCGAGCGTAGATGCCATTGCCGAATTCAAGGTCCTCACTTCCAATTACGGCGCGCAATACGGTCGCTATGGTTCCGGACCGGTAGAAGTTGAGACCAAGTCCGGTACCAGCAGTTTTCACGGGGACCTGTATGAATTTTTGCGCAACGATGCTTTTAACGCCACTCAGTTCGGCTTTACCTCTGTTCCCGAATATAAAAAGAACGACTTCGGTTTCACCATCGGCGGCCCGGTATACATCCCGGGACACTACAACACGAGCAAGCAGAAGACGTTCTTCTTCTGGTCAGAAGAATGGCGCCGCGATTTAGTGCCGGGATCCAATTTTTTTAGCACCACTCCAGTTCCCACCATGGCCAATCGCGCTGGTAACTTCTCGGACCAGTGTGCCGCAGCTACCCCTGAATGCCCGGTTGTTCCTGCGGAGATCAATGGCGTCGCTCAGCCCACCGGTACCGCGCCTGGGGACGTGGGCCAGCCATTTGTGAACGACCAGGTTCCGATCGCGAATCCCACTGTTGCCTCGGCGCTAACCGGTCTGATCCCAGCCCCGAACCAGTCTTCCGGGACTCTCGGCAGCACCCTCGATCAATGGTTCGCGCCCCCTACGCTGCCCACCCACTGGCGTGAAGAACTGTTCCGCATCGATCACAACATCAATGACAAGATGCGAGCCAGCTTCCGCTATATTCACGATTCGTGGACTCAGCAATATCCCGTGCCTTTGTGGACGAACGGTACCAGTTTTCCCACAGTGCAAACCAGCTTCGCGGGGCCTGGCGTGAGCATGGTGGCGAGACTCACGGCCAATATATCGCCAACATTGTTAAATGAGTTCGTCGCGAGCTATACAACGGATCACATCACTACCCACCTAACGGGCCCGTGGCAGCGCCCATCCAACTTTCCTGCGATTGCTTTGTTCGACAATGGTTTCGGAGGCAAGGTCCCAGGTATTAACGTTTCCGACGGCACGTACTCTTTTTCCGAAGACCCGGGCTACGTTCCCAATGGTCCTTTGAATTCCAATCCGACTTTCACGTTCCGCGATACTGTGACGAAAATCGTGGGTGGGCACAACCTGCAAATCGGGATTTATGCTGTAACCGCCCACAAGAACGAGATACCTCAGCCGCAGTACGGCACGAATGGGCAGATTTATTTCGCCAATCCCGTGAACGGGAACTCGGATAGCACGGGCAACGCCTATGCCGATCTTCTGCTGGGGAATATTTCCAGCTACGACCAGGAACAAAATGCTCTCAAAATGCACGAGCAATACAATATTTTCGAGCCCTATTTTCAGGACGACTGGCACCTGACCAAGCGTCTTACTCTCAACCTGGGAATGCGCTTCAGTTTCTTCGGCACCTATAGCGAAAAGAACCACCTGGCGTGGAATTTTGATCCCGCCGCTTACGTCCCCGGCGCGAGCAGCGTTGATCCAGCGACTGGTCTTGTTATTGGAAATCCCTATAACGGATGGGTGGATTGCGGAGTCACCCCGGGCGTTCCTGCAGGATGTATGGGTAATCACTGGTGGAATCCAGCGCCACGCGTTGGTTTTGCCTTTGATCCATTTGGCAACGGCAAATGGGCCATTCGCGGCGGCTACGGCATGTTCTTTGAGCATACCAACGGCAACGAAGCCAACACAGAATCGCTGGAGCAGTACAACATCAACACCCAAACCACCAGCGTAGGCAATGTATCGGGATATGCGAATCTAAACTCTGGCTTGTTGGGTGCCGGCACAATGCCGCTGAACTTTGTATCTATTCCCAACAAAGCTACTTGGCCCTATGTTCAGCAATGGCACTTCGACGTGCAGCACGACCTAGGAAGGGGAACACTGGCCGCACTGTCGTACGTGGGAAGCGCAGGCGTCCACCTGACACGCTCCTACGAGTACAACCAGATTGTGCCGGTTTCTGCCAGCGCTAATCCTTACAGCGCCGGACAGCCCATTTCAGCGGCTGACTGCGGCAGCGTGAACTTCAACACAGATCCTAACGATCTGAATGCGACGGCAACCGTGAACGGCCAAACCACGACGGGAACTTGGGCCAACAACCTCGCGGTGGCGTGCGGCGTCACGAACAATGCCGGCTTCTCCCCGGCAAACTTCTACCTGCCCTACCTTGGAATTGGGAGCATCGAGCGCAAGGACCAGACCGGGTCCTCCAATTACAATGCTTTGCAAGCTTCCCTGCGACACAACGTCGGCGGCCTGGAACTTACCGTCTCTTACACGTATAGTCACTCGATCGACGATTCGTCCGACTACAACGATACCGGGTTTGTGAATTCCTACAATCTCAACGCCTACCGAGCTAGTTCTAACTTCGACCAACGGCATAACATCAACATCGGTTATGTCTATGATCTGCCGTTTTTGAAAGGCAAGAGCCGGACGGACAAACTGCTGGGGGGATGGCAGTGGTCCGGCATAACCCTCATCCAGAGCGGGTCGCCATTCAGCGTCTATAACAAGGGCAATTCGCTAACCGGGGCAACCGTACTGGCGCCCGCAGATAATGCCGGCGTGGCCAATCCTGTTGCCACTCAACAGTCGTACCCAGACCTCGTCGGCGACCCGAAGTCCGGTGTGCAGAATACTCCTGAGCCGGGCTACGGACCGCTTCTCTACAATCCTGCAGCTTTCGCCGCTCCTCAGGGTCTTACTTTTGGAGATGCAGGAAGAAATATTGTGAACAATCCGTGGCGCACAAACTTCGACATGGCCTTGTTAAAACATTTCGCAGTCACGGAATCGAAATACTTCGAGTTCCGGGCGGAAGCATTTAACGTATTCAATCACATCGAATACAGCTGGCTCGGCGGCGATGCGGGCTCCGCTGCCGACAATGCCAACGGCGGGGGAAAAACCAATGCGAACCAGACTACTTGCTACGGCGGGCCAGCCAACTCGGCGGGTGATGCGAGTTGCGTCGCAGCAGGGGCCACTGTTCCGCTGTTTCGCGCGAGCTCGGCACACAACCCTCGCATTCTTCAGTTGGCGCTCAAATTTATCTTCTAGCGTTTGCCGGGACGCCAAGTATTGATCCCGGCCGGAAACGGGCCGGGATTTTGTTCAAAGCAAAATATTCCTACCCCACTTGCACCTGCTGCGGTGCGGCTACGGCCTGCAGCGCGTGCTCAAGGTCGGCGATTAGATCGTCTGCATTCTCAATGCCCACCGAGAGCCTGATCATCTGTTCGGTTACGCCCATCTTGGCGCGGTCCGCAGCGGGGATCATCGCATGCGACGTCAGCACGGGAATCGACACCAGCGATTCGACGCCGCCCAGGCTCGGCGCCAGCGTGAAAAGTCTCATTGCCTCGCTGACCTTGCATGCGTCGTCCCCAGTGCCTTCTATTTCAAAGCTGACCATGCCGCCGCCGCCACTCATTTGCTCCCGAGCAACGGCGAACTCCGGATGGCTTTTCAGAAACGGATAATGCACCCTCCGCACGCTGGCCTGTTGAGCGAGAAATTCTGCGACCCGCTGCGCGTTCTGATTCTGCCGCGCCACGCGCACCGCCAGCGTCTTGAGTCCGCGCACCAGCATCCACGAGGCGTGCGGGTCCATGCAATTGCCCAGAGTCGTTCGCGTCTCCCAGATTCTCTCGATCAAATCACGATTTCCGGCGACAACGCCGCAAATTAAATCGGTGTGTCCGGCCAGATACTTCGTTCCCGAATGGATGATCAAATCAATGCCGTACTCCGCGGGATGCTGGTTGATCGGCGTCCCAAACGTGGAATCAATCAGGCTCAGCAGCTTGTGTTGCTTGGCCAGCTCCGCAACTTTTTTCAAATCGACGACGCGCAAAGTCGGATTGGTTGGCGACTCCAGATAAAGCAGCTTGGTCGTAGGACGGATCGCTCGTGCGTGCTGCTCATAATCTGTGGTGTCGACGAACGTCGTCTCAATGCCCATCTTCGGCAGCCATTGCGAGAGGAACTTATTCACGCCGCCATAAATATCGCGCTGCGCGACCACGTGGTCGCCACTCTTGAGCAGAGCCATCAGCGCAGTTGTAATCGCGCCCATGCCCGAGGCGAACGTCAGCGCCGCTTCCACACCTTCCAGTGCCGCAATCGTCTTTTCCGCAACCGTGTTCGTGGGATTGCCATACCGCGTATAGAAGTGGTCGGTGTGGGTGGCCTGCAACTGCTCGTCATTGTCAGTGACTTCGAAAGTGGAAGTCTGATAAATCGGCGTAGCTAGCGGCCCGTTCTTCTTATCCAGGTTCGCTGCGCCGCGCACGGCCTTGGTTTCCGGATGATGGCTATTTCGTCTCATGATTCCTCGCTGTTGTTAGATTAATTTGCGGGAGGGCGGTCCAGCAAGCTTAACCACAGCGCCGCCGAGTCGCGCGTTTAGCTCGCTTCCTTTTATAATTCGCTCTTCATGAATCTGGGACTGAAAGATCGTGTTGCCCTGGTTGCCGCTTCCAGTCAGGGAATCGGCCGTGCCACCGCCGAGGCCTTTGCTGCCGAGGGTTGCCGTGTTGCGATGTGCGCACGCAATCAACAAACTCTGCAAGCTGCCGCGGAAAAAATCCGACGAGAGCATAATGTGGAAGTTTTCGCCGAGGCCTTCGACGTTACCGATCCGGCTGCGGTCAGTCGCTTCGTGGCCGCTGTCGTGAAAAAATTCAGCGGCGTCGATATCTGCGTTACGAACGCCGGCGGACCGCCGGCGAAAGGATTTCTCGCCGCCAGCCTTGAAGAATGGCAGCGTGCCCTTGAACTGAATTTTCTCAGCACCGTATATTTTGCGCGCGAAGTGATCCCGCACATGCAGCGGAAACACTGGGGTCGGATCATCACCCTTACCTCGATCACCACCAAGCAGCCGGTCACAGATCTCGTTCTCTCAAATGCCGTGCGCGCCGCGGTAGTTGGATTGGTGAAGAGTCTGGCAAATGAATTTGGCAAAGACGGGATCCTGGTGAATAACGTTGGTCCCGGCTTCACCGCGACCGACCGCCTCAAAGAGTTGGCCACGGCTCGCTCTTCCGCATCCGGAAAAAGCGAGCAAGAGATTTTCGACGCCTGGGCTGCCGACGCTCCCCTCAAGCGCTTAGGCGAGCCCCGCGAGGTGGCCGAGACCATTGTTTGGCTTGCCTCCGAACGCGCGTCTTATATCAGCGGCCAAACCCTGCTCGTCGACGGCGGCATGTATAAAGGCTTATAAATTTTCTTTGTTGCAGCGGAGAGTGCATGCGATCCATAGCATCCCGAATGTCGGTTATGAGCGGCGAGGGCGCGCTGTCGGTCTTCGCCCGCGCCAAGGAACTCGAGCGCCAAGGTCGCTCCATCATTCATCTCGAACTCGGCGAGCCGGATTTTCATCCGGGTGCGTCGGTGGTCGACTCCGCCGCCAGGGCGCTCGCCGATGGCAAAGATCGTTACTGCGCGGTGGCCGGAGTTCCCGCATTGCGCGAAGAGATCGCCGCTTACTTGCAGCGCACTCGCAATATCAGCGTTTCTCCCGACAACATCGTGGTCGCTCCCGGTTGCAAGGCTGCACTATTTTTCGCCATGATGGCGCTGCTCGAGCCGGGTGACGAAGTTCTTTATCCCGACCCCGGATTTCCAGGATATCCATCGATCACGCTTGGACTGGGCGCGGTGCCTGTGCCATTCGAACTCTCGTCCCGCAACCATTTCCAGCCTGATCTGGCAGAGATTGCCGGCAAGGTTATCGGCCGCACGCGCATGCTGATTACCAACTCGCCCGGGAATCCAACCGGTACGGTATATACCGACGCTGTCCAGCGCGGACTCGCCGAACTCGCTGTCCAGCACGATCTCTGGGTGCTCTCCGACGAAATCTACGCGCGCATCAATTACGGAGGCGAATATCTATCCATGTTGCGCTACCCCGGCATGAAAGAGCGAACCCTGATTATTGATGGCTTCTCCAAGAGCTTCGCCATGACCGGATGGCGCCTTGGCTACACCGTCGCGCCGCCCGAAGTGGTGGCCGCGTTGGCCATGATGGCTATTAATAGCTATACGTGCGTCGCCGAATTCACACAGTATGCTGCTATCGACGCTCTGCGGGACCGCGAAGGCAATACGCTGCGCATGGTCGCTGAGTTTGCTCGCCGCCGCGAACAATTCATTCATGATTTGAATAATGTTCCCGGATTTCGCTGCGAACCGCCGGAGGGCGCTTTCTACGCGTGGGTCGATATTCGCGGCACCGGCAGCAGCGCCGAAGATATCTGCCGCATCTTGCTGGACGATGCCGGCGTCGCCGCTATCCCTGGAGCTGCATTCGGCCCATCGGGTAAAGATTTCGTGCGCTTCTCGTTCGCCTCGTCGGTGGAAAACCTGCACGAGGCTGCGGCTCGCATCCTGAAGGTCTCGGAGGCCTGGCAGGGAACTCTAGTCGAAAGATAGCCCGAGAATACTGAAGGCGGCACGCATGACTTAGAACTGAAGACACAACAGAGCAAGAACGTAGAGGGCACGACTTACATCGACGTTGAGATTTTGGGTGGCTCAACGCTTTTGCGCCGCGAAAAAGGTGGCTACGATTCTTGGGCGTCAAGCCCTGAGGGATTTATGAAATTGATATTCCATGTCTTATGCGGATTTTTGTTGTGCGTCATCGCTATCCCGCCGACCTTCGCCGCAGCGCAAGCCCGCCCACTCCCCGGTCCGGATGTCCAGCAGATCTACGATCGCCTCCTACCGCAGATAGAAAAGATTCCAGCCTTCGATCATCATGCTCATCCCGGTTTCGCCGATGATCCCGACGTCGATGCCATGGCTGCGCCTCCTGATGCGAGCGAAGCCCTGCGCACCCGCGACGACAACCCCGAACTTGTTGCCGCGGCCAAGGCCCTCTTCGGATATCCCTACGCCGATCTTTCAGCGGAACACGCGAAGTGGCTGGTCACAAAGAAAGCCGAGCTAAAAAAACAATATTCGGGCACGGCCTATTTCGATATGATCCTCGACAAGATAAACACCGAAAGCTCCGTTGCCAACCGCGCGATGATGGCAGATTATCTCGACCCCAAGCGCTTTCCCTGGGTATTTTTCGCCGACTCCTTTATGTGGCCGTTCAACAATGAGCGCGAGACCGCGCGCAATCCTGATGAAGGAGTCTTCATCCCCCTGCAGGAAAAAATGCTGCACCGCTGGATGCAGCAGGAAAATATCGCAAAGCTCCCCGCCGATTTCGACGGCTATCTGAAGTTCATCAACCAGGTGCTGGAGGACAATCACAATAAGGGCGGCATCGCCATGAAGTTTGAAGTCGCCTACTTCCGACCCACAACCTTCGGCGATCCCACCCGCGACCAGGCTGCCGATCTTTATTCCCGGTACGTAACTGGCGGCATCCCGAGCGAAAAAGATTACCGAACTTTTCAGGATTATATTTTTCGCTATCTGGTTCTACAAGGCGGCCGATTGAACCTACCGGTCCATATTCACACGGCCGTGGGCATCGGCGATTACTTCAATCTGTCGCAAAGCAACATCATGAACCTGGAAAGCGTTCTGCGCGATCCCCGCTACCGTGCCACGACCTTCGTGATGATCCACGGCGGATACCCGCTGGAGCGTGAGGCAATTTGGCTCGCTGCCATGAAGAACGTCTACCTGGACTCTTCCTTCGGTGAGCTCGCGCAATACCCCTCCGCCTTCAAAGACACACTCAAGCTATGGCTGGAAACTTTCCCCGATAAGGTCACTTTCGGGACGGACTCTTTCCCGTACAATGAAGTCCTGGGCGCGGAAGAAAGCTACTGGCTGGGCGCGGAGTCCTCGCGCACCGCCCTGGCGGCTGCCTTGGCCGAGATGATTTCAGAAAAAGAAATCACCGAAGCTCGGGCGCTTGAGCTGGCTCACGCCTATCTGCATGACACGGCTGTGAAGTTGTACGGAGGCAGAGTTCATTAGCCGAGTTCATTAACGCGACCAGCATCACCCGTAATCATTGAAAACAAGTCTGAACAGACCAGATTCGAGCACAACAGGTCCAATGCCAAAAAAAATAGACAAGAAAAAGTCAGCCGCGGTCAAAGCGGTGAAAGCTGAAACGGTCAAAGCTAGAGCAAAGAGCGCAAAATCTCACCTGCGCGCCCAGAGGGCCGTCAGCAAGCACGCGCTCGATCGCGCGCAGCTTCAGTACATCCCGTGGCACACCATCCCTCTCGAAGAACTGAACCCTCTGTTGCAGCGGCAATTCGTGGTCGGCCAGGAAATCATGGTGGCGCGAGTTCTGCTGAAAAAGGGATGCATCGTTCCCGAGCACAGCCACCACAACGAGCAACTCACCTACATTCTGGACGGCGCCCTGAAATTCTGGATCGACGGCAGGGAAATCGTCGTTCACGCCGGTGAAGTCCTCTGCATTCCCGCGCACATGCCCCACAAAGCAGAAGCGCTGGAAGACACCGTAGACCTTGACGTCTTCACTCCTCCTCGCGCCGATTGGATCAATCGAACCGACCAATATCTGCGGGGCGAGAAATAGCTCGCGACTCCATGGCGCCTTCTGTCACCTCTGCCCGAGACTCCGATCAAAGGGGGCCTGAAACGCCCTCAGCTGCGGTCACTTTCAAGTTCCGCTGCATCGGCTGTGCCTGCATCCACTCGACTGCATCTCAGAATTTCCGCTGCTCGCAGTGCGGCAACTTGCTCGAGATCACCGACCCTTCCTGGAACCGCTCCAGTCTTAACGCGAACGCTTTAAAATCGATATGGCAAGAACGTCGTTCTTCGAACGCATCGCTCGACCTCAGCGGCGTCTGGCGATTCCGTGAGCTGCTGCCCGCCCCTCAATCCGAGCAGGAAGTCGTCACTCTTCGCGAAGGCAATACTCCACTCTACGAGCTCCCGCAGTCTTCCCATCGCACAGGTATCTCTCGGCTCTATGCCAAACATCAGGGGATGAACCCGACAGGTTCATTCAAGGATGCGGGAATGACGGTTGCTGCCACCTTCGCACGCCAGGCCGGCTACAGTTGGGTGGCCTGCGCTTCCACCGGCAATACGTCCGCGTCCATGGCCGCCTATGCCGCCCGTGGTGGAATGCGCAGCCTCGTGCTCGTGCCCAAAGGGAAAATTTCCTGGAGCAAGTTATCGCAAGCGCTCGACTACGGCGCCCTGACCTGCCAACTCCGCACGGACTTCGATGGCTGCCTCCGGCTGCTGCAAGAACTTGTCACGCGCGCGCCGGTCTATCAGTTGAACTCCATCAACCCTTTTCGGCTCGAGGGACAAAAAACCGTCGCCATCGAATTGCTGGAACAACTCGGCTGGCAGGCGCCCGACCACATAATTGTGCCCGGCGGCAACCTTGGCAACAGTTCCGCGATCGGCAAGGCCTTGCTGGAAATGCTTGAAATCGGTCTCATCCCTCGTCTGCCGAAATTGTCGGTGATTCAGGCCGAGGGTGCCAACGCTCTGGTGCGCACTTTGCGCGAAGCTGATGGCCAGCGGCTTGTCACGGTGCCGGCGGAAACTCGCGCAACCGCCATCCGTATCGGCAATCCTGCCTCATGGGAAAAGGCTGTGAAAGTAATTCGCGCCACGAACGGCACCTGCGAGCAAGTCAGCGAAATGGAGATTGCGCAGGCCAAAGCTGAAATCGGCGTCGAAGGCATTGGCTGCGAACCCGCGTCCGCCGTCACGCTCGCCGGATTGAAGAAATTATTGCAGCAGGGTTTCGTGAAGAAGGAAGAAACCGTAGTGCTTGTCCTCACCGGAAACCTGCTGAAGGATCCCGACTTCACGATGGACTTCCATCGCGGAGATTTATTCAAAGGAACGCCCCAGGATCTCGAGAGCGCTTCACTCACGCCCCTGCGACGCCCGCCCGTTGTGCTTGACGCCACTCTGGATGCAATAATCCACACCTTGGAGCGAGCAGAGCAATCCAATCCCGCGCACCCCAATGCTTAAGAAAACTAAGCGTCCACCTGCGTTGCACCTGGCGCTGCCCGCCACCTCAGCCAACCTGGGTCCGGCTTTCGATGCGGCCGCCCTGGCCATGGAACTCTACATCACGATCGATGCGCGGCCCTCGGTCGATTTCTCGATCCGTGCCGATGGTCGCGACCCCGAAGTTTGCGGAACAATCGAGAATCATCTCATTCTCACTACCTACCGCGAGATTCTTCGAAAGTATGGCCGTGAGACTACGCCATTATCCCTTCGCATCCAGAACGATATTCCCATCGGAAAGGGCTGCGGCTCATCGGCTGCGGCGCGACTGGCGGGCATCGCTTTAGCCAACCACTTCGGTCGCTTGCGATGGACCGATTCCCAAATTATCGGCGAGGCCTCGCGACGCGAGCAGCATCCGGACAACGCTTCCGCCTGTTGGATCGGAGGGCTCACGGTAGCACGCATGTCCGGCGAAGCCGAGGCCCAAGTCGTCAGCATTAAGCCGAAAGGGAAGTGGCCGTTGCTTCTTGCCATCCCTGAAGAGATTTTATCTACCAAAGAATCCCGAAGCATTCTCCCGGGCGAATACTCTCGCGCCGATGCCGTGATCAACATTCAGAACTCCATGTTCCTGCTCGCTGCATTCATTCAAGGGCGGCACGAGTTGCTCGCATCCTCGCTCGAAGACCGTATTCATCAGCCGTATCGCGCCCCGTTATGTCCCCTGCTACCGTGCCTTCAGGAATTGAGGGGAACGCAGGGCGTGCTTGGCGCCGCACTGAGCGGTGCTGGACCTTCGGTGATTGTTTTTCTCGATCCTCATTTCTCGGAAAAGAAAACTAAGCGTGTGATCGCTGAGTATCTTGTTGCCAAGGGACTCGCTGCAGAGTTGATTCTCACTTCCATCGCTTCCGGCGGAGCGCGTCGAAAGAATTAAAACCTCACCAAGTATTTGAGATGAAATGAACTAGTAATTTCCTCAGGCCGGAACTTTCCGCTCTTGCACGTGTTAAGTTCAATCAATAGGGTCGATGCTTAAATAGAAACTCGGCAGGTTTTAGGATGAATGCAATGAAGGCGAGATCGCGATCTCACGTCCAGCCACGTGAGAGCGGCGAAGAGCGAAGTGCGCGGGCCACGGCAGAAATCAAAACGTTTCTTCGCGCCGTTGAGTCCTATCCCAATCGCGTCGCCGAAGACCCTGATTTAACGTTTCGCCAACATCTGGCTAATCTGTTTGGCGATGATCGCGATCGTAATCCGGAAACAACCGATCTAAACAACTGATCGCTGCCCGAGGAACTAGCCGAACCTAACGGCTTGCGGGGGGAACAATACCATTCATACGCAGATATTCCACCATCTGTCCGTAATGATCAAAACAATGCGACGCCACGCTGGTTGCCAGTCCCAGCCTCGTAACCGATCCCTCCCCGAACGGGCTCTTCAGCGGTTCCACCAAGTTGTTTTCGGTGATGGTCAGAACCGCCTTATGTACGTAGATGAATGAATCTTTCAAGTAACTCATGATCTCTGCCTTCGTTTTCATTGATGCCGGGCCGGATTCGTCGCCCACGTCCACCGGAACTTTTTCACTCAAGATCGCCGCGCCGAAAATGTAGTTCACCGCCGCCACGTGCTTCACTTGCTCGCTGAAATTGCGCACGCCCTTGAACTCGCCATTGGTCGGTACAAATGCGAACTTGTCTTCGGGCATGGCCTCGGCGGCGGGCACAAACTCATGTTCGACGTTCGTCACCGACCGGTCCAGCACTTGCGTCACGGTTCGATGCTCGTCCTTCATTTTCTTGTCCTGGCCGGTGCCGCAGATTGCCAGCGCCAGAATCGAGACTACTAAACAAACCAATCTTTTCTTCATCATGATTCCCCCAGTTTTGCTTGCACCGCAAACGGCCACTCCCGGCCTCGCCAGGCACGAATCATATAAATTGCCAGGCCCGCCAGCAAGATCACCACCGCGTATCTTACTTCCTTCAGCGCGTTCTCGCGATTAAACAAAATAAACAAAAATCCAGCGATCGCAGCCAGCGCCGGCAGAGGATACAGCCACATGCGAAAGGGTCGCAGTATCTCCGGCCGCGTCACCCGGAACACTATTAACCCGACCGCCTGTACCAAAAACTGCAGAATAAGGCGAATCACTACGAGAGCTGCGATTGCATCCCTCAACCGCAGAAAGCAGAACGCCGCCGCCACTATTCCCAGAGCAACCAGCGAAACGTGCGGGAAGCGGTACACCGGATGTACTTTGGCAAATGCCCGGAAGTAGTTTCCGTCCAAAGCCGCTGCATACGGTACTCGTGAATACCCCAGCGTTAGCGAGAAGACCGACGCGAACGCGGTCACGATTACCAATCCGGTTATCAGCCGCGCAGCCCAAGGTCCATAAATCCTCTGCATAAACAAGGACACTACGTACAATCCGCTGTTGTTATGGCCGGCCTGCAGCAGCTCACGCCAGGGAACCACGGCTAGAATGCACAGATTCATCATTAGATATAGACAAGCCACGACCAGAATGGAAAGCAGCAATGCCCGAGGAATATTCCGTGTTGGATCCTCGATTTCATCGCCCAGATAGCAAACGTTGTAGTAGCCCCAGTAGTCGTACGTGGCGACGAGCATGGCTCCACCTAACCCGGTGAAGAATCCGCGCGAAAGAGTAAACGCGCCCGGAGGAAAGTCAAACGCGCGAGCGCTGTTGAAGTGCGTGAGACCGGCGAAGATGATCCATCCGATGGTCCCCATCACGCAGACCCAAAGTAGCTTGGTTAATCTGCCAATCACGGTGATCCGCCGATACAGCAACAAAACGGTGAAGAGGCAGATGCCTATAGCGAGCGCTGTTCCCGGAGTCACAATCCAACTCACCTGCAAAGCGCCCACCCATGGGATATGCAGGGCGGCGTTGTGCGCGGCGTAGACCGTCTCCAGACTCGGCCAGTAATAGGCGGCGTAGCCTGCGAGGCCGATGCATCCAGTGGCAATCGAAAGCGGCGCGCTGAAGGAAAGTTGCCAGATGAACAAGAATGAAATCAGCCGCCCCCATTTTCGCGGCCCATAAATCTCATTCAGGTAACGATACGGCCCGCCTGATCCCGGCAACGCCGCGCCCAGTTCCGCAGATACAAGCCCGTCGCATACCGCCAACAGAGCGCCCACTACCCAACCCAGCATGGCCTGTGGCCCACCCATCGCGCTCAACACCAGTGGCATGGTGATGAACGGCCCTACGCCGATCATGTCGATCATGTTGAGCGCAGTCGCGCTCCCCAGCCCCATGCCACGGATCAGGCCGGGAGGAGAACTCGCATGCAAATTTGTCGGAGAGTCCATTCGTCGGTCGCATACACACTAAGAAAAGCCGATCTGATTCAGCGAGTGTGAATTTACTGACAACTGAACACTGACCACCCGCTACTGCTTCTCATGCCCCGCACTCAACAAATTCACAAAGAGTCGTACTGCTCCCGGCACCCCCGCCGGCAACTGCCGGAAGAAGGCGTATCCCGTATAGAGGTAAATTCCCTTGCCGTAATGCGCTTCCAGTAGTCCGCCTTTCTGCTCGCTCTCGCCCGGATCATGACAGGCCAGCAGCGGCTTGAAATGATCATCCCATTTATCCATGAAGTAGAGGCCGCGCTCCTGCACCCACCCGGCGAAATCGCGACTCGTGATTTCATTGGGATAATGGAACACTTCATCGCCCGGCGCCAGAATGTCCACCGGAGCCTCCTCCACCGAAACCCGGGCCCGGCTTAGGTCCGCAGAATATGGCGCGAAGTGGCCCTTGTTGAAATCCGCTACGCCGGTGTTGTACTGGACCACAAGGGTTCCCCCGGCCGCGACATAGTCGAGCAGCTTCTTATTGTTCGCGACCACATCTTTCTGCGTATCATAGGCGCGAATCCCCAGCACGATCGTTCCGTAGGCGCTCAGATTCTCGCTTGCCAGTTTCTCGGGAGAGATCAGGGTCACATCCATTCCCACCTGCTGCAGCACCGTCGGGATGTCATCGCCCGCGCCCATGATATAGCCGATCTTCAAATCATGCGGAGCTTTCACATCCACAATGCTCACGCGCTGCACCGCGGGCTGGTAGTAGTAAAAGCTGCCCAGGTCTTCGCGGGTCACGAGCGTGTAGCCTTCGCTAAACTTTTCAGTGCCGGCCTCCGCTACCACTTCGAGAACGGCCCTCAGCTGAGCTCGACTCTCTTGCAATCCGGCAGGAAAGATCTTGAACTGGAAATCCTGTTTCTGCCCGCGGTGTGCAAAATCGACCGCCAACAGCGCGGGCTCGGAACGCCATCCCACCGGCAGTTCCAGGCGAAGCGTCCCTCGCTTTTCGCGATTGACATTACTGGTTACGCCCACCGTAACCGTCGAGTTCGCGCCGTTGTGGGTGGAAATGACCTGTGTTCCCGGCTCCAAAGCAACTGAAAACGCCGGCACAACCGCCACGGGACGCGCCTGCTCTTTCCCGGCATCGTCCACAAATCTCGCTACTACCGTTGCGCCAATGCTGGTCTTTATCTGTGCCGTACTACCCGCGATTGCAACGGAATACTGCACCTGCGCGCGCAGCGGTGGCGGAGGAAACGGCAGCGTCGCATAGTTTTCATTGTCGACGCGATTCACGCTCTCTGTTTCAGGATTGTCGCGATGCCAGTATGGCCGCGTGTACTCCGCGTTCTTTGGCACCTTCAATCGAAATGCGACATGCACATCGTCTCCTGGCTTGATGGCGACACGCTTTGCCTTATCGGAAATCGTCCCCCACCCGTCTGGCACGTGAAGTTGTAATCCGTCGATGAAGACCCGGTCGCTTGAACCGTTATGAAAATCCGCCGCCACCAGAAACTCTTGTCCGGGTGAAACCGTCGTGATTGCATCCGATTCCTTCTCCAAAGTGCTACTGGGCTCGGGACGATGAACAACGGTCGCCTCGAGATGCATGTTCAAAGCATTGTTCAGTGCCATTTCGGCCTGCGTGCGCTTTTCTTCCAGACGCCCTAGCACGTCAGATTTTGCAGAATCGGACAAACTAGCTTTGCTCACTTGCTCAATCGCATTCTCGAGACCGGTGAGTACAGCTCCCAGAGGCTTTGCCGCGAGTCGGGGATCGTTTCCCTTCGCCGGCGCAGCGGCTTGCTCAACCTCGTTTGCGACTTCTATCAATTCGGGCCGCAACTGCGGAAGCTTCGATTCGTCGGCTCCCAGCCGACCCGCAAGGCCTAGCAAGGTGGTATCGATTCCGTCGAAAAAATCTTTTTCGTGTCCATCTTGATCCAGCTTTGTTGGCACCATCGATTCCACCAGCTTGTAAAAAGTAAACCGGTCGCCGGGTTCGACGCTCCACGCTCCGGAACCCTGAGAGAGTTGGTGCCGCAGCCCCTGCATGGCAAACTGCGCATACGAGCCTCCGAGATCCGAGTCGCGTTCGCCGGTATTGAGCTTCACAGTCCAGTTTGCATCAGGACAAGACATCGCTCCGAATCCGCACACATTTCCGATATAAAGCTTCTTTGCCTGCCAGGTCTGCAGTCCCTGCGCAACCTGCTCTGGAAACCGTTTTGGATCGGCCGCCGCACGGAACGCCTCCCGCGTGAGAATGCTCGAAGCCTGGTGGTGGCCATGCCCATCCCGATCCGTGCCGGAAAACCGGGCCACCAGTACATCGGGACGAAAAGTTCTGATCACCCGTACCATATCGCCGAGCGCGACGTCGTGTCCTCCCCATTTGCCGAACGTCTCATCCGCACTCTTAGAAAATCCAAAATCGGCCACACGCGAAAATCGTTCCTGCACTCCGTAATATTCGTCCGCCGCGAGAAGTTCGAGCGTGCGCAGCACTCCCAACACATCGGATAAATTACTGCCGATTTTGTTTTGTCCACCCTCGCCGCGATTCAGCGTCATCAGCACGACCGTGTCCCCGTGACCGCGCGATTCAAGCGTCAGCATTCCGCCATCTTCATCGTCGGGATGGGCCACGGTTTGCATCAAACGCGCGGTCGTACTCAGACGCCGCAGCATAAGGCGCACGCCGGGGGCGCCTTGATCCTGCGGGAGTACGGGTGGGGTTCCCTGGTAAGGGAGTTGCGGAAAATCCGTTACTCGCGGTGAAGATTCTTCGACGCTGCTCTTTGCCGCCGCAGCGCTCGCTCTGCTCTCTCCGGTCTGCGGCGACGCCACGAGCAGAAGCGGACACACGAAAAGCATCGACAAGAATGAAATACGGGATGACGCAGTTTTTAGGAAAAGCTGGAAAAGCCGCTGCAAGCGGCCTAAGAGATGGTTAGCTCCCAAAGAATTCACCCTACAAGGATGGGGCCTAACCCGTGTTGGACGCAAATTCTTTCCTCATCATGCGCCTTAAACGTCGATCGTCCTGCGAATGGAGTAGAGCCAAGGAACGAGTCGCAACTCAGAACGGGAAACGACAACTGAGAAGTGCCAACTGCCAATTGCCCCTACTGGCCTCGCACTTCCTTCAGCGTCTCCTGACAGGTGCTGGCAGCTGTCAACACTTCGTCGAAGGCGGTTTCCTTCCGTAAGCTCTTCAATAGCGGATCTCCCAGCAGCGCCGAATACGCGCAATAATTCTGCTGCACCGCTGCCTTCAACAAACGCAAGGCTGCGTCTTTCTGCCCGCAATAGGCCAAAAGTGACCCGATGTGGTACCACGCCTCCGGATCGGGCTCCGTCATCACCGATGCTTCTGTCTCCCGCACAATTCTGTCCAGATCGGCTGGCCGCTGCGCCTGTGTGCACGCCACCAACAGTTCTCGGTGATAGAAAGGAGCCTTTGCCACACTCTTGGCCGCCTCCCGGGCTTGCGCCAAATTCCCCGCCGTCAGATAAACGTAGGGCGTTGCCCACGCTGCCCACTCCGAGCCTGCATCCAGGTGCACGAAATCCATCGCCCGATCCGTCTGGCCCAGTTCCAGAAACGCCCATGCGCATGACCGGAAATTGAAGTTCCCAGGATCGAGCGATCGCGCCGTATTGCATTCCTGCGTCGCTTTCTCCTGCATGCCCCCGTAACGGAGCACATAGCTCAGCGCGAAATGTGCGTCGGCGCTTTGAGGGCGACGCGCCACCAGGTCGGTTGCTGCTTCGTAAGCACGTCCCAGCTCGCCCCGTTCCACCCGGTTCACAATCAAATTGCTGGCGGCGGTTACCAGATTCGGGTCCAGAGAGAGGGCGCGCTCATATGCCGCAGTGGAGCGCTGGAACATCGCCTCTCCCCCACCTCCATAAGTCGAATCGAAATAATATCTCTGTCCCAGCGCGTCCCAGGCGGGTGCATAGCTGCGATCTTCTCCCACTACGTGCTCCAGCACTGAGATCGCATCCTTGTTCGGGGCGGGATCATGGGGTAACGCCAAGCTATGCAAATATAGGTCGTAAGCTTCCTGGCTCTTCGGACGCGAGGCTGAACTTAAAGTCCCTCCCGCAACGCCTAGCGCGGGTAGAAGCCCCTGCTGCACCTGCGTGCTTAACTGCGATTGCAGGGAAATCATATCGTTTACAGACGCGGAAGCATTCCCTTGCCACAGAAGCCGGTCGTTCCCGACGTCAATCGCCTCCAGAGTGACCGTCAGCTGTTCGCCCTGGCGCAGAAAGTGTCCCGTCAGCAGACGACCAACGTGCAGTTGTTGCCCTACCTTATGCGGATCGAGATCCTGCTCCGTATACCTCCGAGTCAAAGACGAAGGCCGCACTTCGAGCGACCGGGAATAGGTCAGCACGCTGGTTAACTCGTCCGCCAGCGCAAAGCGCAGGTAATCTACCGTCGGATCGGCATTCATGTTCTGCAGAGGTAGCACGGCAATCGCATTCCGCTGCTCGGCGTTTGCCACTTCCCGGTGTTTGTACCAGTACGCTGCCACGGCGGCCAACACGGTAACCAGCAGCGCCAGAGTCCCCAGCAAAAGCCAAAACTGCCAACGGCCCCCCTTGTGGCCAAACGTTTTGCTGGCGACCCGCAGTTTCTTGGTGTTCAGGCCACTCTTCACCAGTCCAGACTCAGTTTGATGCTTCAGTACCTGCAGGTCGGCCTTCATCTGCGTGGCGCTCTGGTACCGCTCCTTGCGGTCTTTCTCCATCGCCTTGCCGATGATTCCCTCCAGTTCCACCGGCACTCTTGGATTTAGCTCTCCCGGCGGGACTGGCTTGTCATGCAGGACAGCATCCAGCGTCATCAGCGAATTCTTTCCCGTGAACGGCTTCTTCCCAGTCGACATCTCGTACATGACCACGCCAAACGAAAACAGGTCGCTGCGGAAATCGATGTCTTCGCTCCGCGCTTGCTCCGGCGACATGTAAACCGCTGTTCCGGGAATTACCCCTACCGCCGTCAAAGAATTGTCCGCAGCTACTCCATCGCTGTCGGTTCCGACGTTATGCAGCAGCTTCGCCAGTCCAAAATCCAGTACTTTCACTTGTCCGCTTGGAGTCAGAAAGATGTTTGCCGGCTTGATGTCCCGATGCACAATTCCTTTGGCATGGGAGGCTGCGAGCGCATCGGCGACCTGAATGCTGATGTCAAGCAGCTTCTCCGTCTCCATCGGATGTCCGGAGATGCATTGCTTCAGGCTTTCGCCCTCCAGCTTCTCCATTACGATGAAAGGGTGGCCGTTATTGTCTTCAATGCCGTGAATGGTGCAGATGTTCGGGTGATTCAAGAGCGATGCTGCTCTCGCCTCCCGCCCGAAACGCTCCAGCGATTTGGCGTCGCCCGTAAGATTTTCCGGAATGAACTTCAGAGCAACGTGCCGCCCCAGCTTCAGGTCTTCAGCCTCGTAGACCACACCCATACCGCCGCCGCCCAGCTTTCCCAGGATGCGATAGTGGGATACTGTCTGACCTATCATGAAATTAAGATACTCCCAACCGCGGTAATGTTAGGCTCCCTCAGTGATCTGGGTCAACTAACAACTCTCCTGATTATTAGATGTCGAAATATACGGCGCAAGCCCCGCCGAATGATGCATTCTTTTCCCGAAGTGATAACCCACCTGTTCCATCGTGTGCTCCCCGGACAAAGATCGTCCTCGAAACCAACTACTATGAAATCAGGAAGGACAGTTCGTAAGACGAGACTGTTCCTATGGCGCAAGAATTCAGGAGTTCTTCACCCGAACTGCAAAAGGCTATCCGAACGCGCATTGCGGAACTGTATGGGCAAGGCGGATTCCTAGAAGGCCATGACATTGAAAACTGGCGCCAGGCAGAAGGGGAAATCCTTCGCGAAACTGCGGCTCACGGCACTCGCCGAGCGGTTGTGATCAATGTCGAAGGAGTGGTCTACACCGGAGAATACGAGCTTCCCGCGGCGGATGGATACGAGCCCGGCGAATGGGAGCCCGGAGCTCGCGTGCCGGTTCGTCTGCAGGGCGAAAAACTCTGCCTCGTTCGCCCCAACGGGCGGGAACTGGAGACCAGGGTGGTAAAGCGTATCGGCTAATGGGTCTCAAGCACTTTGCCATCTTGAGCGAAGTGACCGTTTAGCGAAAGCGAGACAATCACGAAGCCGAAGGATCTCTACCGCTACTGGGCACTCGGCAAGAGCCCCCTATGAC
>JBAVZU010000363.1:0-23513 GCA_049588915.1 Candidatus Sulfotelmatobacter sp. | reverse complement strand
GATTGATACCCAGCACACAAGAAGCTTCGCACGGAGCCGGGCAAATGCGTCCGGTAAACTCCGGAAAATTGTTGGTCGAGTGCAGTTGCCGGACCGCTTCCTTCCAGCGTCCGCGATACACCAGATCGTTCCAGTCGGGAATCAAATTGTTGACCGGACATCCGGTCTGACAGAAAGGCACGCCGCAATCCATGCAGCGCGCGCCCTGTTTCTTGAGAGTGTCGTCTGGCAAGTCAAGATAAATTTCGAACCAGTCATTCACGCGCTGCGTCACCGGACGGCGCGGAGCAAGCTCGCGAGAATATTCGAGAAAGCCGGTGGTCTTACCCATTTTGCACCTGCGCAAGTGGCGCATGCTGAACGTGGGCGCTCGGCGCCATCGGACGGCTCGGAATCTCGACCTGGCGGCTGCGGCTCAGGCCCAACACTCGCTTGAATTCGTGTGGAAAGACCTTGACGAAGCGAGGCAGCATCTCAACCCAGTTTTCGAGAATCCATTGCGCGCGGTGGCTGCCAGTCAGCTCCAGGTGTCGTGCGATGAGACTTCTCAGAACTTCCGCATCTTGCGCCTCTGTTACGGATTCAAGATCCACGGAGCCGAGGTTGCATCGCTCTTCCGAAAAATTTCCGCGTTCATCAAAAACGTAAGCAACGCCGCCACTCATGCCCGCCGCGAAATTCCTTCCGCATGAACCGAGCACGATCACCAAGCCATTCGTCATGTACTCGCAACCATGATCGCCAACTCCCTCTACGACTGCGGTGGCTCCGGAGTTGCGAACCGCGAATCGCTCCCCGGCAACTCCGTTGAAAAAAGCTTCTCCAGTGGTGGCGCCGTAGAGCACGACGTTTCCGATCAAGATATTTTCTTCGGCAGCGAATGCGGAAGGGCGAGGTGGATACACAATCAATCGCCCGCCGGATAGACCTTTACCGACGTAATCGTTCGCCTCGCCCTCGAGAGTTAGAGTGACACCATTCGCCAGAAACGCGCCCAGGCTTTGTCCCGCGGATCCTTTCAAGTGAATGCGAATCGTATTGTCAGGCAATCCAGCGGAGCCGTACTTGCGGGCGATCTCGCCGCTAAGCATTGTGCCCACGGTGCGATGCACGTTGCGTACGGGCAGACTGATCTCGACGGGAACAAGAGTATCGATTGCGACACGCGCCGCGGCAAGAAGCTTGTGATCGAGCGCCTCTTGCAGCCCGTGGTCCTGCGCCTGTACACATCGCCGGGCCACACGCGAGGGCACCGGAGGGCTATAGAGAATTGCCGAAAGATCGAGCCCTCGTGCCTTCCAGTGATCGACTGCAGGCTCAACGTCGAGCATATCAACGCGCCCCACCATCTCATCGAAGGAGCTGAAGCCTAATTCCGCCATATATTGGCGCACCTGTTCTGCAAGGAAGAAAAAGAAGTTGATGACGTGCTCAGGCTGTCCCTGAAACTGCTTGCGTAGCACGGGGTCCTGCGTGGCTATGCCCACCGAGCATGTATTGAGATGGCATTTGCGCATCATCACACAGCCCATCGCAATCAGCGGTGTAGTGGCAAAACCAAATTCTTCGGCTCCGAGTAACGCGCCGATGATGACATCCCGGCCGGTTTGCAATTTGCCGTCGGTCTGCACGCGAATACGGCTACGGAGATCGTTCAACAGAAGCACTTGCTGCGTCTCCGCCAAGCCTAGCTCCCACGGAATGCCTGCGTGCTTGATCGAACTCAGCGGCGAAGCTCCGGTTCCGCCGCTGTCTCCGCTGATCAGAACCACGTCGGCATGCGCCTTGGCCACGCCCGCCGCCACCGTCCCCACGCCAGACTCGGCCACCAATTTCACCGCGATGCGGGCTTGTGGATTAACGTTCTTAAGGTCGTAAATGAGTTGTGCAAGATCTTCAATGGAGTAAATGTCGTGGTGCGGCGGCGGCGAAATAAGCCCGACTCCGGCGATGGAGTGTCGCAAACGCGCAATGACTTCGTCTACCTTGTGGCCAGGAAGTTGTCCGCCTTCGCCAGGCTTTGCGCCCTGCGCCATCTTGATCTGCAACTCGTCGGCATTCACCAGGTAATTCGCGGTCACGCCAAAACGAGCAGAAGCCACTTGCTTAACGGCGCTGCGCCGCAGGTCTCCGTTCGCGTCCGCATTAAATCGCTCCTCATCTTCTCCGCCCTCGCCGGTGTTCGACTTGCCTCCAATGCGGTTCATGGCGATTGCGAGCGTTTCGTGCGCCTCCTTACTGATAGAGCCGAATGACATGGCGCCCGTATTGAAGCGCTTCACAATTTCTTTCGCCGGCTCAACCTCTTCAATGGGAACGGTCTTGTCGCTCTTCTTCAGCTTCATCAAGCCGCGCAGAGTGCATAGATTGCTGCTTTGCTTGTCGATGAGTTCGGTGTATTCCTGAAATGTCTGAAAGCTTTCCTGCCGCACAGCCTGCTGCAGCTTGCCGATGGTCAACGGATTTAAGAGGTGATACTCACCGTTAACACGTTGGTGATAGTTGCCACCCACTTCAAGCTCCGTCTCAAAGTCTGTTACGGGACGCAGTGAATGTTCGTGCTTAATCTGTGCCTCGCGGGCCAGAACATCGAGTCCCAAACCTTCGAGTCGCGACGTTGTACCCACGAAATAGCTTTCAACCAGATCTTTGTTAAGACCGATGGCTTCAAAGACCTGGGCTCCCTGGTAACTTTGCAGCGTGGAGATGCCCATCTTCGCAAAGGTCTTGAGCAATCCCTTGTTTACCGACTTCATGAAGTTCTTGACCGCAAACTCGGACGTAATGCCTTCCGCCAACTCGCCACACCAGGCAAGATTTTCCACCGTTTCGAGCGCGAGATAGGGATTGATTGCGCTCGCGCCATATCCGCTGAGCAGCGCAAAGTGCATCACCTCGCGTGGCTCTCCTGATTCCGAAATAAGCGCCACCTGCGTTCGGGTCTCTTCGCGCACGAGCAAGTTGTGCACGGCTGCGAGCGCGAGCAGGCACGGAATGGGCGCGTAATCCTTGTCGACGCCGCGATCGGAAAGAATCAGCAGAGTGTATCCTGCCTTCACTGACAATGAGGCTCTTCGGCATAGCTCATCAAGCGCCCGTTTTAGGCCGGCCTCGCCTTCACTCGCTAGGAACAGCGCAGGCAACGTGGTAGCGAGCAGGTCGCGGGTGGACACCCGCCGCAGCTTTTCCAATTCACGATTTGTGAGCAGCGGATGTTCCAATTTCAGCATGTGGCAGTTTTCCGGTGCTTCCTCCAGAATGTTGCGCTCGCTACCGATGTAGCTGATCAGAGACATCACCATTTCTTCACGAATGGGATCGATCGGAGGATTCGTTACCTGCGCGAAAAGCTGTTTGAAGTAATTGAACAGGGGCTGCGGCCGGTCCGAGAGACAGGCCAGCGGAGTGTCCGTTCCCATCGAGCCAACCGGTTCTTCGCCCGCCGATGCCATGGGCGCAAGGATCATCTTCAAATCCTCATCGGTGTAACCGAAGGCACGCTGCCGTCGAAGAAGAGTTTCGGGATTCGGAGGATGAGTCCGTGAAGGCTCGGGCAATTGATGAATCGTGATCTGGTTGTCTCTTACCCATTGCGCATAGGGTTGCCGAGAGGCGAGCGTGCGTTTGATCTCCTTATCCGAAATGATGCGGCCTTCCACCGTATCCACCAGGAACATTTTGCCCGGTTGCAGACGGCCCTTCATCTTTACTTTTTCCGGAGCCACGTCGAGCACTCCCGCTTCCGATGCCATGATCACAACGTCATCGTGAGTGACCACATATCTTCCGGGACGCAGACCGTTGCGATCGAGGGTCGCTCCGATCACACGGCCATCGGTGAAGGCCACCGCCGCGGGACCATCCCACGGCTCCATCAGGCAGGCGTGATACTCATAAAACGCGCGCTTCTCGGGCTTCATGTGCGGATTGCCGGCCCACGCCTCCGGAATCAGCATGGCGATTGCGTGCGGCAGGCTGCGCCCCGACTGCAACAGAAGTTCAAGCGCGTTGTCGAAATTGGCGGAGTCACTTCCCTCCGGCTCGATGATCGGAAAAAGCTTCTGCAGATCATCCCCAAAGAGTGGCGACGCCAACAACGACTGCCGGGCGTGCATCCAGTTCACGTTCCCCCTCAACGTATTGATCTCGCCGTTGTGAGCGATGTAGCGATAAGGATGCGCGCGCTGCCAACTTGGAAATGTGTTCGTAGAAAAACGCTGATGTACCAGGCAAAGAGCGCTAACCACATCTGGGTCAGAAAGCTCGCGGTAGAAGCTGGTGAGTTGAGAAGCCAGGAGCAGCCCTTTGTAGACGACGGTGCGACACGAAAGAGAAGGAATATAAAATGTCGCCGCGTCTTCAACCTCCGACTGCCGCATTTCATTTTCTGCACGCTTGCGAACCACGTATAACTTGCGCTCGAAAGCGTCTTCATCCAGATCCGGTTGGCAGGCGATGAAAATCTGTTGAATGTAAGGTTGCGAAGCTCGCGCCACACGTCCTATCGCCGAGGCATAGACCGGCATATCTCTCCACCCCAATAAAGACAAGCCCTCTTCGCGGACAATTCGCTCTAGAATACCTTCGCACTGCAGCCGGACATGTTTTTCGACCGGCAGGAAGGTCATTCCGACGCCGTAAGAACCCGGCGCAGGCAGCGTGAATCCCAGCTGCACACACTCTCGCGCGTAGAATTTGTGCGGAATTTGAATCAATACACCGGCGCCGTCGCCGGTCTCGGAGTCGCAACCACATGCGCCGCGGTGCGCCAGATTGAGAAGTACCTGGATTCCCTTTACGATAATTTCATGGCTTTTTTCTCCCGGAATGCTGGCCACGAATCCGATGCCGCAGGCGTCATGCTCCTGTGCAGGATCGTAAAGACCTTGCGCTGGCGGGAGGCCATTGATATGGCTGATGCGGGACATCGCGGCGTCTCCCCACGGGTGAAATCGCTATTAACAATCGGTTGTTCCTGGATTCGAGCCAAAGGTTGCGGGCGCAACCCATACCCCACCTCCAAGCCTATTCCGTCAATTCTGTGATATGCCCTCGTCGTCCACAAGTACAACTCAGAATTTCGATGCAGGGTATGTAAATTTCGAAGGCCTTAAGTCCAACACCGAACGCATCCAGGTGCACGGGGGAAGATAAATGCCAGCCGGTGTGGTCGTGGCTCACGTCCTATAATCAAGGCCATGCAAGATCCCATCCAGAGTTCAGAGCAGAATTCCGAGCAAAGCTCCGAGCAAAGTATCGATTACTTGTCCATGCTCGAGGTGGCGATCGCAGAAGCGCGCAAAGGTCGGGCCGAGGGCGGCATCCCGATTGGCGCCGCGATTTTCAATCAACACGGAAAACTCGTTGGCTCTGGACACAATCGGCGCGTGCAGAATGGCGATCCTTCACTGCACGGCGAGACTGACGCATTCCGCAATGCCGGACGCCAGCGTAGCTATCGTAACCTCATCATGGTCACGACGCTTGCGCCCTGCTGGTATTGCAGCGGACTCGTGCGGCAGTTTGGTTTCGGCACGCTGATTGTCGGCGAGAGCCGCAACTTTCAGGGCGGCGTGGAATGGCTGCGCCCGCTCGGCATCAAAGTCCTCGACCTCGATTCCGAGGAGTGCGCTTCGATGTTGGGCGAATATATTCGACTTAATCCCGAAATCTGGAGCGAAGACATCGGGGAAGAGTGACTCCGCGTGTCTCTGCATCAATCAGAACTCGAAGCGCAGCGTCATCTGAATCTGGCGCGGGCTGCCGATGGTTTTATTGGTCACGCCTAAACCAGACGGACAGTTGTAGAAACCCGTATTCGTATTGTCGCAAGCGGTAGGCCGCGGCGGCGTTCCGATTATCGGGAACTGGTTGTAAAACTGATTTTGCGAAACGTCGTCGATGGGAATGTCAAAACTGGCTGTGTTCGTCAAGTTAAAGATGTCGAAGCTGTATTTCATCGAGACTCTTTCCGTAATGGCCGTGACTTTGACGAACGAAATGTCGGCGCGCCTCTGCCACGCCTGGCGGAA
This sequence comes from Candidatus Sulfotelmatobacter sp., assembly GCA_049588915.1. GTDB lineage: Bacteria > Acidobacteriota > Terriglobia > Terriglobales > Acidobacteriaceae > Sulfotelmatobacter. Next base: position 17,481 of record JBAVZU010000363.1, on the reverse strand, counting down.
GATGTTGCGCTGGCCGGAGGTGAAATTGGTTTCAAAAGTATCGCCCGCCGGAATCGCGCCTCCGAGATCACCGGGATTTAACAACGGCAATGTGAAGCAGGACGACTTAAGAGCGGGAGTGCCGAAAGCACCGGAGGCTCCAGTAACCGCATTCTTCGGTGTGCATCCGGGAGCCAGCGGAACAATGGGATTAGTAATGCCGTCATAAACGCTGTAGTAGATGCTGCCCACGGCGCCGGTGTAGTCAATGATGCTATAGGGCTGGCCGCTTTGCAGCACGGTGTCGCCGTTAATCGACCAGCCATCCGCCAACCTGCCTTTGAAAGTTGACGCGGAGAAGAATTTCGGCAGTTGGTAGACGTAGCTAATATTGAAGACGTGCGTGCGATCGAAATCGGATGACCCGTAAGCCGAGCGCAGATCTAGCGGATTGTTTCCATTGAAGAATAATCCCATGCCGCTTTGTTCATCCAGCGCGTGGGAATACGTGTAAGAGAAACCGACCTGCAAACCATGACTCATCCGCTTTTCCAGGTGAGTCTGCAGAGCGTTATAAGCTGAAACGCCAGCGGCCTTGTAGGTCTCCGATTCCGCGGAATAACCGATGTATGGAACACGCAAATCCACGTTGCCGCCTTCATAGTTTGCGAGGTAAGACTGACCGTTCGGCAAATTTTGAAAGTTGAAATTCGAATCGACTACGGTGTAGCCGTAGGTGTAGTCCTGCTCAAACGGAGTACCAGGACGGATTGGATGTGATGGAGAAGCGATCCCCGCCTGATTGAAGGGAACCGGAATAACTCCGTGCCGGCCCAGGTTGCCGACATAGCCGACCTCGATCGCCAGATCGTTCCTTGGCTGCCATTGAAAATCGAGCGTGTTGTTGATGGTGTAGGGCAACTTGTTTGCGCGGTTGTACGTTGCAAAGGAAAAGAGCTGCTCTCCCGCCGCGATTCCTGCCGCCACTCCGGTTCCAGGAACTCCGGTGTTGGGCAGGTAATTCGTAATGTCAGCCGGATTTCCGCTAGGAGCAGGCCCAAGCTTCGCGCCCCAAGGATTCGAGAGGTTGTAAACCTGATCCACGCTAGGATCGACGTTGCAGGTTGGAATGTAGTCCAGGTAGTAAGTCTCGGTGCTGGTGTTGCAGGCTTGCGCGTTCACGTAAGGCGGAGTCTGGTTCACCCCGAATGGTCCGCCATTGATCACGCCCTCGGCAAAGCCTGGGGAAAGATAAGAATAGAGTTCGCCGCGATCGTAGTAGATCCCGGTACCCGCGCGAACGACCAGCTTATCGTTGAATTTTTTTGGACTCCATGCAACACCCAGGCGCGGAGCCAATCCCCACTGCCGGCCGGTAAGCGTCGTGTTGCTCACACCCTTTGTCGGAAACAAATTGTTATTCCCCGCGATGATGAAACCATTTGAAGTGAGAGTATCGGTGGCCGCGTCGTACGCGTATCGCGAAGGATCGAAATTAAAGATACGGCCGTACTTTTCGGTAAGCCCGCCATCCCAATCGAAGCGAAGACCGGCGGTTAAGCTGAGGTTCGAGCGGAACTGAAACTTATCCTGCACGTATGCCCCGGCCTGGCCGGCCCGGTAATAGCGGTTGGCATTTCCTTGAAGAAATTTGGTGGTGGTGAAATCGTCATTCGTGGTGACGAACCCTTGAATGAATTGGGAAAAGTCGGCAGTCGAAATGATCCCCTGGTTCGTCCTCTCATCGCGAGTGTTTAGTTGGGTATAAGCGTAACTTCCGCCGAACGTGACGGTGTGTTTGCCGTGAGTCCAAATGGCATTCGCCGAGGGCATGATGCGGTTCTGAAAAACTCCGGTAAAGGCTCCCTGCGACGCCGCGCCTTGGCCGATGGTGAGAAATTGCAGGTTGCTGATGCCGCCTACGTTCGCGGAACTATCCAGCCCCAGCGGATCGACAATCGTGATGCCAGGAAAAAACGATGATCCAAATGTATTGATTGCAGGCGTACCGGTTTGCGCCGCGAACGACTGCGGCGAGAAAGGCTGCGCAATTGTGCTGTAAACCTTCTCTCGAAGAATCCCCAGAACTTCTGTAACGCTTAGGCTAGGCCTGAGTGTCTGCGTATTGGTAATCGATGCGACCTGGCTGCCCGCATCGAGATGCTGTGAAAACCCCGCAACGTTCGAGTAAGCGTAAGGAGCAACGCTCGGGTCGTGCTGGTAATAATACTTCACAGAAATCGTATCTCTTGGACTTCTGTCCCAGTCGAGATCGGTGACAGCTTGATCCGCTGTGAAGTATGCGGTGCCGGGCACGATGGCATTTTCCGGAAAAATTGGAGTGGCCACCTGCCCGTCCCATGAGGGAATCAGGTACTGACCGTTTGGCAGTTTGTACTGAAAAAGAGCGACAGCCACTGGATTGAGATCTCCGTTACCAGTAAGCGAAGTGCCCCAAAATGCATTGGAAATGGCGGCCAGAGCGGCTGGCGAACGATCATTGCTTAATCCTTGCGGGACGAGCATGCGCGACAGCCCGATCTCCTGATCGGAGTCATGAAGATGTTGATAGCTGACAAAACCGAATAGCCTGTCTTTAATCAGCGCGCCGCCTAAGGTTCCGCCCGCGGTATAGCGATGCAACTGTGGAACTTTATCGTTCGCGGGAATGTTGGGATCTTGCTTGTAGAAGAACGGGGCCGCATTCAACCAGTCCGTACCGCGGTGAACGTAACCACTGCCATGGATCGTGTTCGTACCTGAAGAAGTGCTCATGTCGATGTGAGCGCCACTGGTTGAGCCTTGCTGCGCGTCGTACATCGATGTGTTCACGCGAAGTTCCGTAACTGTCTCGGGCGCAGGCGTCGGTAACGCCTGGCCGATCGCCAGGTAGACAGAAGCCGTACTCTGAATCGGAGCCGCGCTGGTGCTCGCAGCATTAGCTACTCCGGTGTTGTTCACGATGCGCGCCGAGGCCACCTGGCTCGTGCTCTTACCATTGAACAAATTGCTGGCGTCGACGCCGTTCAGCAAAAAGCTGTTGCTCGTGTCGCGTTGCCCGTTCGCCCAAATCGGCTGGTTGCCCAGACCGCTGTTGGCGCCGGTGCCGCCAGGAAGTTCCGCGCTCACTCCGGGGGAGAGAATGGCGAGGCCGGTGAAACTGCCTGTGGGCAGCGGCACCGCATCGATCTGGTTCTTGTCGAGAATGTACCCGTTTGTAGTGTCGACGGAGTTGATCATCGGAACCGCCTCCACTTCGACTACGGTTCCCACTTGCCCGATGGGCAGGACGGCATTAATGGTCGCTGTGCGATCCGCCTGCACGGTGATGGATGGCACCTTCTGGGTTTCAAAGCCTTCGTGCGTGAAGGTCAGAGTGTAAGTGCCGATAGGAAGACTCACGAAGTCGTAGCTGCCGTTTGTATTGGTTTTTTGAGTGCGCGTAAGTTTCGTCTCGTCCGCCACGATCGTGACCACGGTTTCCGGCAGAACCCCGCCCGTTTTGTCGGTGACCGTTCCCGTGACGCCGCCGAGTGTCTGCTGCGCTTGAGCGATGGGGATGAAAGCGACACCATCAAGCAGCAGTGCAACGATGAGGAAAGCGACCGGTCCAACTCTGTTGAGCATCAGTAACCTCGCGCAAGTAAGTACACGCGTGCGCGACCGCCTGCGCCGCCGAATCACTCTTGAATTGTGCAAAAATGTGGCAGCCCAGCTGGTCTGTTTCGCACGCCCTTAAAATAACTGGATGACTTTACACGACTGCCGCAGGGAACGAAAGAGTTCGCTTCAGTGAAAATTCGCTTGCCGCTAATTCGATATTTCCATACGGTCGAGCGGCTCGCGGTTCGGCTGGCAGCGCCCTAGCTTTCGGCCAGTGCGCCGTTCTTGCCGCGGGCACGAACTGCAAACCAAAGCAGGCCGGCCATCAGGTAAGCCAGATAGATATAAGGCAATCTGCCGTAAGGTCCCTCGGGCACAGGATAGAAATTTCCCACCAGCGCGAGCAGCATCGCCGCGCCTGCGAGCCAGGGGACCAGTTGCGCTCCCGGACGAAACACTCCGTGCTGGCGCAAGTAACGAGGTAGTGCGACGCAAACCAACGCATACGCCACGATAAAACCGTAGGTGGCGAGCGAACCCAGCCAACCGTAGACATCCAGCCCACTGGCGCCTCGGCCCGCCAGAACAGCCACGGGCGCGAGGGCGGCAACTCCTGAGATGACGACCGCCCGGCTTGGTGTTCGATTGCGGGCGTGCGTATTGCCCAGATAGGCGTGCGCAAGTCCGTTGTGCGCCATGAGCATGAGAACTCGTGCCGCCGCCGTGATGCATGCCAGCGTTCCCGCAAACAGGCTCACGAGTGCGCCGATATCAATCAGAAGCCCCAACACCGGCACGCCGCCAACTTTGGCGAGTACATACATCGGAGCCTGGCTCGTACCTAGATCTTGACCCACGCTGTGGAATCCCAACACCTCGGCGTAAGCGCAGACCGTGAAGAAAGCTCCCGCGAGAAGGGCGCTTTGGATGACCGCGCGAGGAATTGTCTTCAGTGGATTGCGGGCCTCGGAGCCCAATGTGGTGGCGCTTTCAAATCCCACAAAGCTGAAGAGCGCCAATACCAGCCCCAGACGAAGTCCGCTGCCGGTCATTCCGCGGATATGCAGTTGTTCCACATCGAGGCGCCAACCGTGGCGAACGAGCAACAGCACAACCACAACCACGATCACCGAAACGGATGCGGCCTCGATCCAAAGCATAAGTCGCGCGGAGATTTTTACATCGCGATAGGCAATCCATATCGAAACCCCGGTCACCAGTGTGGCCAGCAACACCGCGGAGTAAACGTGTCCGGTTGCGTCGCGTAACAGCAAGTTCGCATAATGATAGAAGCCGCCGATAACGCTGGATCCCGTCGCCACATAAGCGAGTAACAGGCTCCATGCAACGGTCGCGGTTAGCCACGGAGGGAGAGTCATCGAAGCGTACGCATAGAGCGATCCAGGCGATGCGGAAAGGCGGGCATAGCGGCTGATGCACAACCCAACCAGCAACACAGCAGCGGTCGCCAGGACATAGGCGAGCCAAGTGCCATTGCCTGCGAGCGCGCAGACCAGCGGAATCGTGGCCGCGGGAGTGGTGGTGGGAGCCATCGTGGAAACCGACTGAGCTAAAGTTTCCATCGGAGAGAGAATTTCGCGACGCAGCCCGTAGTCTGTTTGAGAATGTTTCTCTGCCGTTTGCACCATGCCTGGCGATCCTCCCCAAGATCAGCCGAGAAATTGGACTGGCGTCGGATTGTACAACACGAACTTAAGAGAGAATGGAGAGAAAGCTGCCGCGAGAGCTGGTGTATCATCTTGCCACGTTCTACGCCTCACTCAACGTCGCGCCAGTTGGAGAGATTGCACCCCATGAAACTCGATAAACAGATATTGCAGAGTCTGCCCAAGGTTCTTCTGCATGAGCATTTGGATGGCGTGCTACGGCCGCAAACGGTGATCGACTTGGCGCGCGAGACGAGGTATGAGGGCTTGCCCACAAATGATCCAAAGGAACTTTCCAACTGGTTTTTTCGCGGAGCCAATCAAGGAAGTCTCGCGAAATACCTGGAAGGGTTCGCCCACACCATCGCGGTCATGCAGACGGAAGAGGCGCTGCAACGAGTCGCGTATGAACAAGCCGAGGATCTGGCGCGCGATGGGATTGTTTATTTTGAAACCCGCTTTGCGCCAGTCTTCCACACGCAAAAGGGATTGACTCATCAGCAGATTGTCTCAGCTGTTCTGAAAGGATTGGAAAGAGGACGAAAAGATCTCGGAATCTCCTCCGGCTTGATCATCTGCGCCATGCGTAACATGAACACCTCTCTTGAAATGGCGGAACTTGCCGTCGATTTTCGGGCACGCGGCGTAGTGGGCTTCGATCTGGCAGGGGAAGAAGGCGGTTATCCTCCAAAGAAACACGTCGATGCTTTCCATTACATCCAGCGCGAGAACTTTAACATCACGGTTCACGCCGGCGAAGGTTACGGAAAAGAATCCATTTGGCAGGCTATTCAATACTGCGGCGCCCACCGCATCGGGCACGGCACGCGTCTGATCGACGATATTGCCGTCGTAGACGGCAAGGCGGTGAACCTAGGCGATCTAGCGCAATACGTTCTCGACAAGCGCATCCCGCTGGAGATCTGCTTGTTGAGCAATGTTCACACCGGCGCCACGCCAAGCCTGGCGGAACATCCCTTCAAGATTCTTTATCAGGAAAGATTCCGGGTCACGCTGAATACCGACAACCGGTTGATGAGCAACACAACAATGACCAGGGAATTTGAAGCCGCCGCCGACACTTTTGGCCTGACGCTGGCAGACTTCGAAAAAATCACGATCAATGCGATGAAGAGCGCATTCTTGCCCTATAACGAACGCTGCGATTTTATCTATCAGAAAATAAAACCCGGCTATGCGAAAATTCGCGATTCGATGCTGTCAAAATAAAAGCTGACACGGCTATGTCAGATTCATAAGCGGAATTATTTGGATAAAGCTGCTAGCGTCTCGGCGAGTACGAGTGTTCCTCGAGCGATGTCTTCCGGCGACGCATATTCGTCAGGCCGATGACTGTACCCATTACGGCAGGGAATAAACAACATCGCAATCGGAGCGACGCGCGCCATGAACAGAGAGTCATGATAGGCGCGGCTGACCATTGAAGTGAATTTCACTTCATGTTTTTTGCAGGATTGAGTAAGCGCGTCAAGAATCTCCGGATCAGAATCCGCGGGTGCATCCGCGTTCAGCAGTTCCTTGTTGATTGACACTTGCCGTTTGCTTGCAACCGAATGGCAGGAGGCTTGCAGGGTTTGCATTACGATGTCGCGCCGCTTAACGTCCGTATCCCGTATGTCCACGCTGAGTCCTACGCGGCTGGGAATACTATTCACCGCGCCGGGAAAGACTTCGCAGATTCCGACGGTAGCGACAGTGTCGATGGCGCCGCTGGTACGCGCCGCATCCTCGATCGCCAAAATCAACTCCGCGGCAGCGCAGAGAGCATCGTGACGATCGGGCATCAGCACTCCTCCGGCGTGACCGCCGGATCCTTCAATCGAAATGCGCAGGCTCGCCGGGGCAGCGATCTTTGTAACCAGGCCAATAGGAATCTGCTGCTGCTCCAGCAGCGGTCCTTGTTCAATATGCAATTCGATAAAAGACTTGTAGTAGCCATATGGCAGCTTTACACGTTCGAGTTCGCCCATGAACCCTGCTCCACGCCGAACCTCGTCGAGCGTGGCTCCCGCAGTGTCCGTCAATTTGCTTGCTACAGAAGCAGAAAGGGTGCCGGAAAGCAGCCTGCTACCGATACATCCGATTCCAAAACGCGTTGGTTCTTCGGAAGTGAAAATCAGCAACTCTATCGAATGCCTGGGCCGAAAGCCACTTTGCTGCAACGCTCGTATTGCTTCCAATGCCCCTAGAACTCCTACCACCCCATCGTACTTCCCCGCGTTCGGAATCGCGTCAATGTGCGAGCCAGTGCCGATCGCTGGAGCTTTCGGATCAGAACCATTCCAGCGAGCAAAAGTATTTCCTACGGCGTCTTCGCGCACGGTGAGTCCGGCCTCCTGGCAGCGCGCTTTCATCCACGCACGCGCCTTGAGGTCGGGAGGTGTGAACACGATTCGCGTCACCACCGGTGGTTCGACTTCAGAGAACGAGGAGAGCGCATCGATTTCAGAAAGCAGGCGGTCTCGGTGGATAGTAAAACTCATCGCTGCGCGATTGCCAACGGATGCCGGTTCCAGTTTTTGTAGATGAGATATTTGGCGCGCACTTTCCCGATTGCTCCAAACCACTGCGGACACCACGGTCCCATCCAGATGAAGTCTCCCGCTGTGACGGGATGCCAGGCATCGCCGAGCCGGTAAATTCCGCCGCCTTCTAGCATGAGGAGGCCGTGCTCCATCACATGCATTTCGACCATGCTCAGCGCGGCTCCTGGCTCATAGGTCATCGTATTCACTGCAGAATCAAAACTCATCTCATCGGGAAGCAGACATTTCACCTGCAAGCTGGGATCGTCGGCGAGCGGATGGGAGGAGATCGCATCTTCGCTGGAAATAATCATGCTGGGTGCTTTTACCGCATCGAGTGCCTGGTAGGGCTTCTCAATTACGGCCACGCGGCTCACGACCGTCGCGGTCACTCGATGATTCAATCCTTCGGGAAGATAGGCGTAACCTGTTTCGCCGAGCTGTTTGTGTTTACCCTCGACCTCCAGTTCTACGCCCCCCTCGATTACAAAAATGAAACGTTGCGCAGATGTTCCTCCCAGTTCTCCCCCTGCTTCAAACTCGGCGGTGTATTGCGTGAACTGGGCTCCCAGCGCGGGTCCGATGTGGACAATTGCCGAGCATGCTTTCATCCCCGGCAGAATTGTACGCACAAACGTGTCTGGAGTCTGCAACAGGTAATTCGGTTGCTGGGAGCTTCGTGTGCGGCCGAGATTATTATGCACGATTTATCCTTTTGTGAAATTGGGAGATCCTGCGAGCTGATCGAGAAGATACAAGCCGCACTCGATTGCCTTCTCGATGTCCTCCCCAGCAACTGACTCAGCGGGATCGTGGCTGATGCCGCCGGGCGTGCGCAGAAAAATCATAGCGGCAGGAACTTTTTCAGCCAGAATCATCGCATCGTGGCCGGCGCCGCTCACCATCCGATGCGAAGGGCATCCGGTCTTGACGATGGCCTGTTCTATTTCGCTAACGAGGAACGGATCCATTGCCACTGAAGCCTGGCTCGACAGGCTGCTGTTCCGCACCGATAAGCCGCGCCGCACCGCAATTTCACGGGCCTTGCGAATAAGATCCTCGACCGCAAGAGCGCGAACTTCGTCGGATCTATGACGAACGTCGAGTGTGAGTCGCATCTCGCCAGCGATCACGTTCGCCGCCCCAGGCTTCGCTTCGAGTTTTCCAACTGTTGCTACCAGGCCAGCCGCTTCGCCAGCCAAACGCTCGACTGCGCCGATCCATTCCGCCGCGCCTGCGACCGCGTCGCGGCGAAGGTACATCGGCGTCGTGCCAGCATGGTTAGCGCGGCCCACAAAAATGAACTCGAGGCGGCTCTGTCCGGCAATGGCCTCAACCGCCGCGAGTGGCTGATTCAGCTTCTCCAGCACCGGCCCTTGCTCGATATGAAACTCAACGTAACCCAGCGTCCCGCTTTGCAGTGCAGTCTCAGAAATCTCGTCGGGATTCAATCCAAATGTCTCAATTGCCTCTCGCACGGATGTGCCTTGCGCATCGCGAATATTCAGAAGTTCCGAATCCAATCTCCCCACCAGAGCGCGGCTGCCGATGAACGGAGTGCCGAAGCGCACCCCTTCCTCTTCAGAAAAGCCAACCACCTCGATGCCAAAGGGAAATCGTCGTCCATGCAGTTCCTCCAGCAGCGCAACTCCCAACACCACGCCGAGGATGCCATCATAAGCACCGGCGTTAGGAACCGTATCGAGATGCGATCCGATCAGCAGATTTGGAGCGCCTAGATGTGCAGCCGGATAGATTCCGCGGAGATTTCCCGCGGCATCGACTCTCACGCGCGCTCCGAGCGGCTTCATCCATCGAGCAATTTCCTGATGACAATCATTCATCGGAGGCAAAAGAAACGTCCGGCGGATGCTGCCGGAATTTTCTGTAAAGGAAGCGAGCTTCAGGCACCGGGCGATGACTTCTTGAGCACGACTTGTGGTCACAGTTGTTGGCACAAAATTCGAAAGGCGATGAATGCGAGCATCACGATACTAGGCTTCGCGAATGATTCTAGCGGCTCCCCACCCTACAAGAACGAGTGCCACAAGTATCTCCCAACCATATGTATTCCCGTAAGTGGCAACCGGAAAATGATTGCTGATCATGAGGAAGACTACCGGCACGGCCATGAACGTGTTGTGTTTGGATCGCAGCTTGGCATCGGCGCCAAGGGATGCGTCGAACATTTCTCTGGCTGCCGCCGTCGCTACCATTTTCCGCTGCGAGGGAAGAATCCGGAACCAAACATTTGCGGTCATAATTGTTCCGAACATCGCTCCAACATGGATATAGGCAGCCCGGCCGCTGAACACATGCGTTAGTCCCCAGGCGAGCACCGCGATCATCACCAGAGAAAATGCGGCAAAAACGGTTGCTGACCTGCCCATGAGCGATCGCACGGCCAGATCGTAGACGATCCAGCCGCCGAACAGAACAGCCAATCCGATGACGATGCCTCGCACTTGCGTCATCTGGGCAACATCGGGATCAATCAGTCCGCTGGTGGAATAGTAAACGAGAAAAAGCAGCACCAATCCACTCAGCCACGTCATCATCGCTTCCCAGCGAAACCATCGCACTTCTCCCGGCCCCACCTTCAGGGATTTTTGTCTCTCGACTGTATAGAAGCCACCGCTGTGGACCATCCACACCGACGAACTTATTCCGCCGGCCGCGGCGTTTTTGGCGAGCCGCCCAAATTGGCCGTCAAGCCATGTGAAGTAATAGGTTTGGCCGACCCACATGATCGCCGCAAAAACATGAAACCAGCGCACCAGCAGATTCAGCCATTCGCGGATTGACGAAGTCACTTTGTTAGTCCCATCTCAGTTACCCTATCTCGATCACCCGGCTGTCAGATCAGCTTCCCCGATATGTCGTATAACCATTCGGACTGAGGAGCAGCGGTATGTGAAAGTGCGATTCGCCCTCCTGCGCCTGAAATGTAACTTCGACAAATGGATACAATGCCTCTATCTTTCGCAACGCATGGTAACTCTTCGTGTCAAACGTCAGACGATAAATTCCTGGGGAAAGATCTTCACCCTCCCTCAGCAATTGCGTGCAACGGCCATCCTGATCGGTACGCGCCGAGGTGATCAACCGCCAATCTCCGGGCGCATTCTGTTTTTCCAGCCGCACTGGCAGCTCGCGAGCAGGTTTGCCATCAACCATATCGAGGACGTGAGTTGAAATGCGTTTCATCCCTGAATCCATTTTCTTAAGCGGATCTCGGTAATCTGGCGTTGCTGTTCCGCGGCTTCGTGCAGCTCAGTCTCTGCATCATTGTTGAGCCGTCGCTGAAGCACTTCCAAAATTTCTGTTGCGGATTTACCTGTGGCGCAGATGATGAAAATACGATCGAAGCGTCGCTCATATTCTCGATTCGCATCCGCCAGAGCAATCTTAACGGCAGCGGCGGCGTCATGTATCTCTTCCTGCTCCTGCGCCGACCATTTTATAGATGCAACGGGGGGTGTCTGCGTTGACGAAGCGTTTGCCGGTCGCGATTCCCCGATCCGCGGATGACTGCGGAATGCTTCGATCCAGTCTGCTGGCGCCAGATTGTTCCAGGTTTCGTTCGCTGCGGCCAATAACGAAGCCTCATCCGCGAGCGGCCTTTGGGCCACCATCCTTTGCGCCCAGACTCTGGATCCGCAGCAAGGCAGTATCGCCGCCACAGCTTCGTCGATTGAACAGCGGTTCCATTGCGCCAGAACGCCCTTCAATTCGCCACTTTCGAGAGACTCCGATTTCAATAAATTCAAAAAGTCCGTTACAAGATTGGCCGACACCGCGGCGCGATACCTTGCAGTCGATCGAATATCGTCGATCGGGAGGATTTCAGAAACTACAGTTTGTCTTGCCAGCTTTATCAAATCGGAGTCAATGGCTTTTGCATTAACCACTTGCTCTGTTCTCGTTAGACGGAGCGGCACGGGTGCCACGCTTCCCAGCGCGATGCGGACATCACGAACAACTCCATCCCCAACGCGGCCCAGCGCTGCGATGCACACCTTGGAGATCGCCTGCGCATTTCGGGCGCCCACCTTTCGCGCATGAGATCGATATCCTGAAAATCGCCGCGGCAAGCACACCGCCTGAACCAGTTCGTCCGGCGCCAGCAGCATTTTTTTGTAGCCCGTGTGAAAGCCTGCGTAAGGCACGCGCCGTTCACCTCGCAGAGACACTAAAATCAACTCGGCGTCGTACACTAGCAGCGCGGGCAGTGAATCCGCCGCCGGCGACGCATTCACGATATTTCCCCCAATCGTTCCTCGGTTCTGATTCGCGATTCCGCCGGTCCATCGGGCGGCACTCTGCAACAGAGAGAACTCTCTTCCAATAACCTCGTGCCTGCGCAGATCGGTATAAGTGCATGCCGCACCGATCAGAATTTCGTCAGGGGTGACGTCGATCCGCCGCAACTCGGGAAGATTCCAAATGCTGACGAGCTTGCGCGATGGAAGCTTGCCGGCTGCGAATTGCACCATTACGTCGGTGCCTCCGGCAACCGGAAGCCACAAGCCCGGTTCTTTTGCCATGAGGGAAACGATAGCTTGCAAACTGCCGGGCGCCACCATTTCCCACTCAGAGGGATCGGATCTCATGCAGTTATCCTGCGTCGCGCGGCCTGCGCCACAGCTTCAACGATCTGACTGTAGCCGGTGCAGCGGCATAGATTGCCGGAAAGACCCTCTCGAATTTCCTCGATCGTCGGTTCGGATTTCCTACTTAACAAATGGGCGGCTGCAAGAATCATTCCCGGCGTGCAGATCCCGCACTGCGCACCACCGCATTCCAAAAACGCTTCCTGTAACACGTGCAGTTTTTCCTCCGGAGAAAAACCCTCGATCGTAACAATGCTGGACCCTTGAGCCTGGAGCACGGGCACAAGACAGCTATTCACCAGCATGCCATCCATTAGCACGGCACATGAACCACACTCACCTTCGCCGCAACCTTCCTTCGCTCCCGTCAATTGGAGTCGTTGCCGCAAAACGTCAAGCAGACGCTCCATCGGATAAGCATGAACTGTCTTCAGTTCACCGTTGACCGTGAATGAAATCTCCCTGGCACGGCTTTCAGAAGAATCGGTCATCGCATTTCGCCTGTGGCATCGACGCTGCTCACATGGTATGAAGAGTCCAGCGCATCCATGATGTCCTCGGGAAGCAGTGGAACAGAATCGAAGTGAATTCCCAGCGCCTCTACAATCGCATTGACGATCGCTGGGGCCGGGCCATCCATAGGAAGTTCACCGATTCCCTTGGCGCCATATGCCCCGTGGATATTTCCTAACTCTTCGAAGAAAACGCGAATAGGCGGCAGGTCGGTTGCAGTCGGCATGATGTAATTTGTCATCTGCGCGTTTTGCATGCGGCCATTCTGCCAAACGACTTTTTCGTAAAGGCTGAATCCGATTCCCTGGGCGATGCCGCCGATGATTTGTCCTCTCGCCAGAAGTGGATGCAGTACCCTGCCAACTTCCTGGAGCGCGACAAAGTCGTCCACGGACACGCCAAAGGTCGTCAGGTCAACTGTTACTTCCGCGATGTAAACCGCCCAAGCGAACGCGGCGTAAGCTTCGCCGCGATACTTTTCGTCGTCCCAGAAAACGCCTTCTGGAGCTTCATAGCGAGACCATGAGCGGAATTGGCCGTGCTCGGCAACATAGCGCCGGCATGCCTCACGAAACTGCTCCGCCGTATAGCTTTCGTTGAGCAAGTTAGCAGAGATAAGAGTCTGCCGAATTCCCATCGCTGCGGATTGCACCAGCTTTCCCACCACCATGACTGTACGCGATGCGACTGTCGGCCCACTGTTCGGCACTGCGAATGTATCCGGCTGGGCCATGCTGACATTCTCGTAGGGCAAACCCAGAGCTTCGGCTGCGATCTGACTCAGAACGGTGTTCGTACCCTGTCCAAATTCCGTGCTTGAAACCAGCACGCGCACATCGCCGTCGGCACACCCTTCGACTCCGACAACTGAACTCAGATAACGCTCGCCGGATCCAGTGAATCCCGCACCGTGCAAAAATGCAGCAATGCCGATACCTTTTCGTGTGGCAGCGCTTTCATTCATACTCTCGAAACGCTTTTTCTTGGAGTGATAGTCCGAAAGTTCCAGCGCGCGGTCCAGTAACTTCGCGAGATCGATCGGTTCGCGCACAACTTGGTCGGTGGTTGTGGCTTGCCCAGGCTGTAGAAAATTCCTGCGACGGATTTCGACAGAAGAAACACCCAAGACCTGAGCGATGAGATCCATGTGCCGCTCCATCGCAAACAAGCTCTGCGGCGCGCCAAATCCGCGAAAAGCTCCGTGCGGCGGCGCATTCGTGGCTACCGCTTTGGCGCGGATGCGGACATTCGGCCAGTAATAAGGACCACCGGCGTGAATCGCCCCGCGAGATAGGACAACAGAAGACAGCGTAGCGTATGCTCCCCCGTCAATCGTAAAGTCGATCTCGCCGCCCAGAATTTTCCCGTCGCGGCTCAGTGCTGTTCGGTGCCGGGTTCGTGAGGGATGGCGCTTCGTAGTTGCCGCCATGTCTTCCATGCGGTCATAAATAATCTTCACCGGCTTGCCGGCCTTGATTGCCAGTAGCGCGGCATGCGCGGCAATCATTGACGGATATTCTTCCTTCCCGCCGAATGCGCCTCCCGTCTCCATCTGAACAACACGAACTTTTTCCGCCGGCAGTTTGCACAGCGCCATCAGCGCCTTGTGAATGTAATAAGGACATTGCAGCGAACCCCACACCGTGATTCCATGCGCGGCGTCAAAGACCGCGATCATGCCGTTATTTTCTATATAGAGCTGTTCCTGCGCTCCCGTCGTATACTCGGCTTCAACCACGTGATCGGCTTTGTCCCAGATACCATCGACGTCTCCCTTCTCGATCAAGTAGGTCTTAAAGATATTGTTCTCGCCCCAGATCGTCTCAGCGCGTAGCTCGCTTTCTTCCATGGTGAAGATGGGGGGCAAGGGATCGTATTCGATCGATACTGATTCAACCGCCTTGGGAAGGAGATGCCGGTCCGGATGAGCCAGCAGCAGAATCGGTTCCTCGGGATGGTTGACGAATTCACTCGCCAGACACGGCTGATCGTCTCCGATCAGCGAGATGCAATTCTTACCGGCAATATCTTTGGCGGAGACGATTACGAATTCATCCCACTTTATTTCCGGCCCGAAGGTAATTTTTTTGATGTGCCCCCGCGGAATCTTGCTGCGAACGGTCGCCCCGAACAGCATGCCCGGCAATACCATATCGTCGACATACTGCGATCTGCCAGTTACCTTGTCGCGCCCTTCTTTGCGCGGGACCGAGTTGCCGACGATGCGATCGCTGTCCATCCTGGGTTTCGACGTAGCCGCCCGGCTTTGCCTGGCGCCCGTCTGGCCAAGAATACCAAGCTCCCCGGATGGGATAGTGTATGACAGACTCGATCAAAAATGGCGTGAAACTGTCGTAACGAAAATACAAAAACTAGAAGAAACGTCTTGCACTTGCGACGTATCCCAGCTCTTGAAACCAGGTCGAAATCGCACCCTTTGTCAATATCATCCCGCCAAAACAGCCTAGCAACGCGCGCAGACTTTTTGGCAGGTTTCGCTTGGACATTTCGTTACCAAGGACGATGAATCAGGCGTCTACCCGAATGTCGGCGTTCTGTCGACGCCAGTGATCGATTCCACCACAAAGACCATGTACGTGGTCGCCGAGGCTTCGAACACCAGCGTGCCGTTTTATTTGCATGCGCTGGATGTAACTACCGGCGCCGAGAAATTCGGCGGGCCTGTCCCGGTTACGGGCACTGTCGCCGGCACCGGACTGGATAGCTCCGGCGGAAACATAACCCTCGAAACCGATTGCTATCAGCGCATGGGTCTGGCTCTGAATCCAGTCACCAATGCGATTTACATTCCTTTCGGCAGTTGCAACCACGGCTGGGTGCTGGCTTACAACAAAACTACTCTGGCGCAAACAGCAATTTTCAACGATACGCCAGACGGAGCCGGCGGTGGATTGTGGGCGAGCGGCGGCGCTCCGGCCATCGACGACACCACTGGGGATCTGTATCTGATGAGCGGGGTCGATGCCGGTGACCAGAATTTCACGCCACTCCTCTATAACGATTCCTTCCTGCGCTTGGACCCGAATCAGTTGTCGGTCCTGGATTTCTTTTCCCCCGATGACAATCTGGCTCTCGCCGCGGCTGACGCGGATTTAGGCAGCGGCTCAAATATTCTCGTGCCGGGATCGTCGGCGCTGCCTCATGCAACCATCGGCGGCGGCAAGGATGGGAATGTCTTCGTCGTCAACCGGGATAATATGGGTGGATATAATCCGCCCTCGACGAACAATGTCGTCCAGACTGAGCAAGTCTGCACCGATGGCGACAACAATATATTTTCCACTCCAGTTTATTGGAATGGCTTCATCTACTTTCACTGTAATAACAGCGTTCTCCGGGCCTACAGCTGGAACCCGAGCAATGCCGCCGCACCGCTTTCACAGGCGACGTCCAGCAGTGCCAACGTCTATGGTATGCACGGTGCGACCGCATCCTTGTCGGCGAATGGCGCAATGAATGGGATTATCTGGGATATCGATAACTCGGCGTATAGCTGGTCCAGTCCTACTCAGCCATCGGTGTTGCATGCTTATGACGCCACTAATGTTGCGACGGAGCTTTACAACAGCTCGCAAGCGGGCACTCGCGACACGGCAGGAGTGGCTCTGAAGTTTACTGTGCCAACCATTGCCGGGGGGAAGGTGTTTGTCCCGACCAGCACGGAGCTCGACATTTACGGGTTGCTTCCATAAATGCTTGAGTCTGCATCAATTAGCGCCGTCTGGCTCATAGCGCGCTCACGCCTACGGTCGAGAGACAAAAGGAGTCTCCGGGAGGGCCCTCGCCCGCCGGAGACTCCCGAGATTTCCTGACTAGCTGGCGCGCCGCATTGGCTTGTCGCTTTGCGCAAAATCCGCGCTGGCTTCGCCCGTCGAGGCAACATCCTGCGCACCGGTGTGCTCAAGAATTTCCTTCGCCCGCTTGGTCCAGTCCGAATTGTCGGAGTGCACGGAAAGCAGGATGCCGCCCTGTTTCACGCGTCCCTCGTAGCGTTTCGCCTCATACTCTGGAATTCCCATGCCAATCAGAGCTCCCGCGATACCGCCTACTGCACCGCCCACTCCCACTCCTGCCAGAGCTGCCATGATGGGACCGGCGGCAATGAATGGCCCAACTCCGGGGATGGCGAGCGCTCCGATTCCCGCGAGCCAGCCTAATCCACCACCAATCACCGCGCCCGTAGTGGCCCCTGTAGTTACGCCTTCGGGCGCTTTGGTCTCTTTCTTGTGCGCAAAGTCCTTGGTGCCTTCGTTCTCGGGAAAGAGCACTGAAATATCGGTATTGCGAAAGCCTGCCGCTTTCAGAGCGTCCACGCTATTTTCCACCGTTGCATAGTCCGAATAAATCCCAAACACTGCTGTATTCTTCCCTGCCATAGTCAATCCTCCTTAGGATACTTGCCGATTAATGTTTTGGTTGGACTTCTATTTCATTCGTAACCTTGTCCGCGCCAGCGACCTCCGTGGCCTTGGCCTCAATTGCTCTCTTCTCATCCTCAGAGCGCACCGGGCCTTTCAGGGTAACCATGCCGTTCTGGGT
>JBAVZU010000362.1:0-4391 GCA_049588915.1 Candidatus Sulfotelmatobacter sp. | reverse complement strand
GCGCTTCAGAGAAGATTGTGATGGAACGGTCGCCTGTCCACGCTCTTAGGGACAAACTCAGAACTCTGGCATGTCAGGCAGGTGCCGCCGGTTCGAGTCCCGTCGCTCCCGAATGCAACAGGTTTCTTGCATGTTATTTCAAGGCGCCTCCGTAAGTCGCGCCATTTGGAAGGGCAGTTCTGTCAATCGCCAGTGCAAGCAAAACATCGGTATCGATGGGCTTTCCGGCGATGCGATACCCAGCGTCATCCCGTCCAGAAACTCCATGGCGATGAACGCTTTCCCATCCTGCTCACCGATGTCAAAGATCATGCAAATATTGGGGTGATTCAGCGCGGAGGCAGCCTAGGCTTCGCGTTGAAAACGAGCGAGGGCTTGCTCATCTCGGGCCACCTCCTCCGGCAGAAATTTGAGCGCGACAAAACGGTGGAGACGAATGTCCTCGGCCTTATAGACAACGCCCATCCCTCCGCCACCGAGCTTCTCGATGACGCGGTAGTGCGAGATCGTTTGGCCGATCATTGTGGCGCTGGGGCTCAGGCTGCAATATTAAGGATGTAAGGAAGACGAGTCAACGAAGGACGGGGTACATTTGGCCTGAGGAGGCGAAAGCAGATTCGCGAATTCCACCTTGGAACACCCTACTTTGCGACGGGGGTGATCTTCTCAACGTGAATCGTCTTATTCGCAGAATCGAATTTTCCCTCCAGCACCACATGCGCGGCAGGGAAGTTCCTAACGGCTTCAACAGAGATGCTGTCAAGTCTATCCAAACTTCGCGACGCATTCCGGAGTTGGTCTCCGTAGAGGTTGTTGCCTAGCCATTCATGTCAAACGGTTCACTTGGTTCACTCGTACTTAATTTGCGAAAGTGAGCACTTCCTGAACCGTCGAATGACGGTTGCCGTGCATATCATCACCCAAACGTGGGTGCTGGGTATGAGCAAAGCGGAGTACCGCTCGGTGAGCCACCCTCAGAAGCAGATGCGGCGCATTCTCTGGGATTACGCACGCGGTCGTAAGGCAGCCAAACGGGGAGTTAGGCGCATAAGTCTCGGATTGCGCGACCGGCCGGGCTCCACCACCCTCTGCCCCCGAACTATTGACATCAATGAACTTGGTCAACGATGGGGATCAAACCCAAGCTCTACAACTAGGGTTTGGGTAAAAGGGGCGGGGGCATACCTCCACTCTTTCATTGCCGCCATGGCGGCCTGACCAAGATATGGACTACCGCCGAGCAAGCTGGTGCTCTTCACGGCCCCGTCGGGCGCAATGACAACCTCGACTCGCACTACTCCCCCAATGTTCATCCGCTTTAGAGGGGCAGGATATTCAGGCTCCACGCGGGTGATTACCTTTCTTTCTTTGGCGTTTTGATGCTGAGTTTGAGAGGCGAGTGGCAGTAGACTGACAAATGCGGCCACAATAAACGCACTCAGCGCACGAAGGGGCTTGTACGTAATGTTTGCCCGACGGAGAGCAACTTCGCGTTTCAACATAAACTAGAAGACCCTCATCATCCGGCCTACGGCAGTTCCACACTCAAGCGGTAAACCTCTTGCGTGCTGTGGTCGCGCACAAACATCCAGGAGCCGTCGGCAGTACGCCCGCTCCATAGTCCGAACGGACCCGGGTAGCGTTCAATCCCTTCCAGCACGAAAACGCGTTCCGCCTGACTCTCCCCCACTCTCACTCTTCGAATTGCCTCTCCGCCGGTGACTAGGTCGTCGAAATAAAGATATTTGCTGTCCGCCGACCATACTGGATAGCTCACCGCACCCGCAGGCTCGGTTAGCCAGGTTGTCCATTTCTGATTTTCAAAGTCGAACAACATCACTCTCGTAAAATCCGGCGAGAGTGCGGCTATATATCGTCCATCCGGCGACCAGCGGGGACTGAACAGCCCGTCAGACTCGGGAACGCCTACTGTTTTGTGGGTGTTCAAGTCCACAATTCGAAGGCTGATCTCTCCGGCGTCGTGCAAATATCCAAACATGATCCGGCTGCTGTCCGACGACCAGTTTGCATCCACTTGGCTGCGACTTTCCCCCATGACTTCCTCGGGAGTTCCACCCTGCGCAGGGATGACAGCGATCTTCCACGGCTTTCCAGGTTTCATCCTGACGTAAGCAATGTGCTTTCCGTCCGGCGACCAACGTGGCAAAGCCGCGCGCCCGGGTGCGGACGTGAGTTGGAGCCGTTCCATGCCGTCGGCACGGCATCGCCACAATGTGCCTTCGGGAATGGCCACATACGTAACCCACTTCCCATCGGAGGAGAAGTCCAAGTCCGTTGCGGAGATTCCTGAAACCAACGGAACAAAACTCTTCTTGTCCGCGTCGTACTTGACAGCCTCACCCGCGGGTTGAACGCCGATCGCCCAGATCGTTTTGTTATCTCGTGCAGGCGAAGCGTTTCCGAACGACATTGGACCGTGCGTCAACTGAATCGGGAGAGACGGGCCCTCGGCACCGGCCCCTTTGGAGTCGGGCAAAGCCCAAAGAGTCGTGACCATGGTCGGCTCGCTCTGCGTTACCTGAAAAATGTAGTAGCGGCCGTCGGCTGTCCAATTGCCACAACATGCCGATGAGTTATTCTGCCATTGGGGCAGCAGAGCATGTGGGTTGGATCCGTCTCGGCCGATCTCCCAAAGTACCGTGGTGTTTTGTGCCACGTCGCCGTCCGTAAAGCGGATCCGTTGACCGTCCGGAGAAAAGCGGACCGCAAACACGGATCCCTTCCCGGTGAACAGTTTCTGCACTCGCCTTCCACTTGTATTGGCCACGTAGAGAGCCGGACCTTTGCCGAACGCAAAGTACTGGCCATCGCCGGACCAGGAGGCATCGCGTCCGCTGAGTTTGCCAACTCGTTCCGGAGATCCACTAGCGATCGGGAGAGTCCAGAATTCGTTATCGCTGAATCCGCCTTGCACCGGAGAAACCAGCAGTTTGCTGCGATCCGGTGAAAGGTCCAGCGCTTGCAGGTTTGAGAAAGGGCTCGCAATGATCGATCGATCGGAACCGTCCAGGGAAAATTTGGCAATCACACGATGCGCGGTCGGCCATTCCGTCACATAAAGCTGGCTTCCGTCCACCAATAAGTTGGTCTTGCCAACTCCGTCATGTGTCACCTGAACCACGGAGGTCACCATCGGCAACGCCATTGGTGATTCGTGCGCACGCTCCCCGGAGAACGCAGCAACCACGGCGAACAGTCCAACCATGGTGACGATACCGACAAACCGAGAAATCTTGGATACTCTCTTACGGACGGCGATCATGCTGCTACGATAAGGGCACCGAAAGATGGCCAGAAGATAACCAAAGTAACCTAGGACTGCGGGTTCGGGCGGTGAACTCACTTTCACGCTGAGCTTTTCTTTCGATGATTGGAGTAATATCTCAATTACACATAGTGGCGGTCGAAGCCTACAACTATGAACTCCAACTTGCGCTGGTCGACGCAGAACCGGGGACTAAGCCTGGTCCCAGAGCGCATCCTGAGCCGAAGTCGGCAACGGTCGCATTTGCGTGTGCTGCATGTAGGTGGACTGGAGTTCCCGCTCGTGGTCTGGGTGGTGTATCGCAAACCGTTGGCCGACTTGGATCAGGTGGTTGCCGAATTGTGTCACTTGGTGAGCGAAAAGCTGTGAATCTCGTTGTAAACCGCTAAGGGGCAGACTGTGTTCGTTGTCCCACCGCCCCGGCGGTTAGACCGTTAGAACGACTGTGAGAATCGAGTCTCCAGAAACTCTCCCAGTTTCGCTGTCGCCTTGAATTGCGGGATGGGATCCAGTTCCTTGAATGCCGACGTGAATGCATTGGACAGACTCCAGATCGTTCGCGGCCGGAATTCCTCGTACTGGGCTCGAAGTACAGGTCGTGCACGGTGCAAGATGTTTCGGAGCCTCCGGCTTGCCCTCCACAAATGCCTCATAGATGACCAGCTTGGCCGTCACGTCTGTAAGTTCACTTCTCTGCCATGCTTCCACCTGCTTGCGCAAAGGCTCAAAGTTTCGCTGCATTCGGTCTACGCCCACCGAGATGCAGTCGATGAGCGAGAACGATTTGGAATGTTTCGCAAGGACGGGCGTAAATACGCCTGGGACAATGTTGCTAATTTCGGTTCCAGTGAGGTTCAACACCCAAGAAGCCGAAAGTCGTGGCACCGATCTACCCCGAAAGCCAGAGGAACGCGCTGGAAGAGAGGCGACAAGGGAAAGGCCCGCAGATCGGGACCTTTTAGCGGAGTGAGGCTAGTGAGGCGCGGACACTTTCTTCAATTGAGGTGTCGACTCGCTGCTTGCCATCTCTGGAAAATATGCGTTCAACTTGTCTTTCCAGATAATGATGCTGTCCTTTGATGCTTGCGCATCATCTGACCCAGGG
>JBAVZU010000361.1:0-19912 GCA_049588915.1 Candidatus Sulfotelmatobacter sp. | reverse complement strand
CCAGATTAGCTGCTTATTTTGCGTGGCGTAGAAATCGAGAACGAGTGAGCCGACGGGATAGTTCTCGACTTGCGTGGTCGTTTCGCCAAACCCTCCCCAACGCCAGCCTCCAAGGCCATCGTAGAATGTCTGGTATTCCTTTTCATTGTGGGCACTGCCTACTGCAGTGATGGCGACGTCACCGCCGCTATCCACCCGCTGCCAACCTTTGGATTGCAATTCGTGGTCGACGGCTTCCTGAATCCGGTTTTGCCAAAGCGGATCAGTGGTTTTTACTTTCTCCCAGTAGTAAGTGTGATACTGCGAGAAGTTTGCGTGATGGTCGTAGTCGACTTTCACATCCTGAGCTGACGCACAGACGGCGAAAGCGGTGAGTATGCTTAAGGTGAAACAGGAAACGCGGAGTGCATTCATAGTTATCTCCAAAAATAGGATCTTGTGCGCTGGGTCGAGCTAGGTTGGAGCTTGACTGGGTGCGCCTATGTGAGATGCACGCATGTACTGCGGGGATTATTCCTAAATGCTTGGCGTCTTCTCGTTGGCAAACCTAACAACCGCAAGCGGAAGAACAACATCCAAGGTCCGTGCCTGAATCGCCCAAGACTCCGCTCAATTCCGGCGACCTTCCTGTCACCTCGTCAATTCCAACCGACGTCCCAGAAGAGCAGGCTTCTTTATTTCGAGAATTGCTGACCGCACTGGAGGACAAAAACGTTCCGTACGCGGTTTCAGGTGCTTTTGCCTTGCGCGCTCACACCGGAATTTGCCGGTTCACCAAAGATCTCGATCTTTTTATGACAGCAAAGACCTCGTGCAATGTTTTTCCCTATCTTCAGGAACGGGGCTTCGATTGTGTGGTCTGCGATCCGGTATGGCTGGCAAAGGCCCGCAAGGGTGAGTTCTTTGTGGACCTCATTACGGGGATGAGCAACGGCGTTATCGTGGTGGAGGATTCCTGGATCGAGCGAGCCAGTCCAGTCGTGATTCATCGGGTCAAAACCCGAGTGTTGGCTCCTGAAGAATTGGTAGCGTCGAAAATCTTCGTGGCGAAGCGAGAACGTTTCGATGGCGCTGACATCGCCCACGTGATCTATGGAACCTACGGCACCTTTGATTGGGAACGTATGCTGCAGCTTGTGGGTGAGCATTGGGAGATGCTTCTATGGTCACTGATGCTTTTCAGGTACGTATATCCGGCCCAGACACATTACGTACCGATGGCAGTGTGGCGCCGATTGCTGCAACGCTTGGAAGAGGAAATCTCGGAACCCCGATCCGATGCCAGATTCCGTGGAAGCCTGGTCGACGAAAACATGTTTGCCATCGACATTAATGAATGGGAGCTACCGAACTTGCTCGAGGAAAAACGCCAGGAGCGCTTAGGACAGATCGCAACCATTCCGGAATGCGGCGATGAACGATGTGCGCTTCCTAAAATCACTTCATGAGAATTGCCGCCACAGCCGACTTGCACTTCACCCCGCAGAGCTACGCTAAGCTCAAAGACCAATTCGAGCGGGTGCGCGACGAAGCCGATGTTTTGGTGCTGGCCGGAGATTTAACAAACTTTGGCCAGCCCGATGAGATGGAACCTCTTTTGAACGTGCTGGTGCGCCTGCGGCTTCCAACAATTGTTGTGCTTGGCAATCACGACTTCGAAAGCGGAAAGGAAACCGAGCTCACGCGGATGATTATCTCCTCCGGAATTAAGCTGCTCGATGGAAGCGCCTACGAGCGGGACGGGGTCGGTTTCGCTGGAACAAAAGGTTTCGTCGGAGGATTCGGCCGCGGAATCCTGACCGCCTTCGGCGAGCGCGAAATCAAGGACTTCGTTCGCGCCTCCATCGATGAGGCGCTGAAGCTGGAGCGCGCCATGTCTCAACTTCGAACCCCGAAACGCGTTGTCGTTCTGCACTATTCGCCCATTGCTGACACGGTTCAGGGAGAAGCGCCCGAGATCTTTCCTTTCATGGGAACTTCGAGGTTGGCTGAAGTAGTCGACCGTCACGGAGCGGACCTGGTTGTGCATGGCCATGCTCATCACGGCAAGCTGGAGGGACGTACGACCACCGGGGTTGCAGTACACAATGTCGCGATTTCGTTGCTGCAAGCGCAACAGCCATCGTCGGTGTATCGGATTTTCGATATCTGAATTCCTTGCTGCAGGTTATATCTTTCGTAACTATTATTCTAAAAGTTGAGCTGTGGTATAATAAGTTCAACGCTACTGCCACGGTTTGCTCGTGACGCGGTGATCCTGTTGGATCAAGATTCATCTCCGCTTTTCCTGCCCGCCGTTTATTCAGCGCCAAATCCAAGTTAGAGCGGCTAGGAACTAACAACACGTGTATTCAGAGTTGATCGAGCCTCTCCAGAAAGAAAAATTACGAATGACAAGTTTTACAGAACTACCGCTGGCTTCCGCTTTGCAGCAGAGGCTAGCGCAAGCTCAATTTATTATTCCAACCCCAATTCAAGCGCAGGCCATTCCCCACGCCCTGAAGGGCAAAGATGTGCTTGCGACTGCGCAGACCGGCACCGGCAAGACACTGGCTTTTCTCATTCCCGTCATCGAGATGTTGCAGCGCGAACCTTCCCCAAAAGCGCGCGTACTGGTTTTGCTGCCCACGCGAGAACTAGCGATCCAGGTGAACGAAGAGTACAAGAAACTGCGCGGCAAAGAACTCTCGATGGCCGCATTGGTGATCGGTGGAGTTTCCGAGAAGTCGCAGATTCAAGCGGTGCGCAGCGGGTCTTCTTTGGTAATTGCAACTCCGGGTCGTTTGCAGGACTTCATCACCCGCAAATTGATTGACCTGCGCGAGATCAAGATCCTTGTGCTCGATGAAGCGGATCGCATGCTTGACATGGGATTTCTGCCCGCGATTCGCCGCATCCTGGCGGTGTTACCGCAGCGCCGGCAGACTCTTTGTTTTTCGGCCACCATGGAGCAATCGGTTGCCAGCCTGGTGAACGATTCCATGCGCGATCCGGTGCGCGTGGCGGTTGGGTCGGTTTTGAAACCGGTTGAGAGTGTTCGACTGCAAGCCTATGAAGTGCGTCCGGCCGAAAAGCCGGATGTTCTTCGGCAGTTGCTTTACGCCGAGAAAGGCCAGACGCTGATATTCGCTCGCACCAAACGAGGCACGGAGCGGCTGGCGAAACAGTTGGTACGCGAAGGCTTTTCCGCGGCCATGATTCACGGCGACCGCTCGCAATCCCAGCGCAACGGGGCGCTTAACGGTTTTCAAGAGGGACGCTATCAAGTACTCGTCGCAACCGACGTCGCGGCACGCGGCCTGCACATTGACGATGTCGCGCATGTGATCAATTACGATTTGCCAAAGATGGCGGAAGATTTCATCCACCGGGTTGGACGAACCGGCCGCGCGGGTTTGGAAGGATTGGCAACCAGTCTGGTGGCTGGCGGCGAGGTGATCGAACTGCGCCACATCGAGCGCGTTCTGAAATTACGCATCGAGCGCAAGCAGGTGGATTGGGCGATCGCAGAGCGCCGGCAGAATTCGGTTCAGAACACCCTGGCTAGCCGTACGCTGACAAAGCTGCCTGGCGAAGTGTTCGCATAGCCTCGCAGAACAGCCAGAGCTGGTTTTGCGGGTAGTGAATAGATAGGGCGCGTCCAGAAGACGCGCCCTATTTGTTTTGAATAAGTGCGTTGCCAATAGAGTGCTATGGCTCGGTTTTCTCAGGAATGCGTTCGCGGGGCATGCTGGAAATATCGGCGTCATCGGATCCCATCTGAAATAGAGCGGCCTGCTCGGCAGCGTGCCTTTGCAGTTCGCTCAAATCCAGTTCGCTGGAATCGCTCGATGTGCCTAGTGGTTCTTCGGTTTTGCGTTGGATCCTGCGCTCCGCTTTGTCGCGTTGTTTTTGTTGGCGAGTGTGTTCTTTTTGGCGTTTGGTGAAGCTTGATCGACCTCGTCCTGGCATTGCCCATCTCCCGTAGTCAATTTGTGCAATCGCTTTCTGGCGCGGGTTGCACTTCATTCCGTTGCAAAGCTCAGGGCACGCCTTCGGCTCGCTGATGACCAACCAGCTAGGTGTCCCGAGCTCGTCTATCTTAAGTTTCTTATTTCTTAGGGTACTACCAGCGTGGTTCGCGGGGTTGACGGGCGTGACCCTGATAATCGTCCCGACCGCCCCCACCTCCGCCACCGAAGCGTTTTCCCCCGCCGGCCCGAGGTGCATCGGTCTTGGGTTTCGCTTCATTAATTTTTAACGCCCGGCCGGCAAGTTCCTTGCCATTCAGGGCCGCTACGGCCTTGTCCGCTTCCGCGGGGTTTGCCATTTCAACAAAGGCAAACCCCCGCGCTCGACCAGTTTCCCGATCGGTGACAATACTGACCTTATCGACTGCGCCATGCGCCTCGAACACTCCGCGAAGCTCAGCTTCGGTCGTGCTGTGAGGTAGATTCCCTACGTATAGGTTCTTCATTGAATTCCTTCTCTTTCTCTCTCTGATGCTGCGATCGCGTTCGCAAATGTGGGTTGCGTACGAGTCTCTTCGAAAACTGAATGTTGTTCGATGGCTTCCGCCCATCGTGACGGCCGCGGAGTCTCCCGTATCGCACGCGAACGGGCTTCGCTAACCGAGCGTACTGAGGAAATACGTTTACAGGCTTCCAAAATTCCCCAGCGCTGCGATGAGTTTTCCAAACTCTTTGCGAGCAAAGCCGCAACCATCTGCTTATGCAGAGCTTCCGAGTCCGACTCCGCGGGTGCGGCGTCGGAATTGGGTGCAGTCGAGAGATACTCGGGACCGCCCACAAAGAACGCAATTTTCTGCGGCGGGCTCGCACTCCGGATGTCGCTGCAGAATTTATCGCGGCTTTCCGCTTCATCGACGGCGTTGATGAGCACCAGATTATATAAGTCGGCCCGCCACCAGCAGCGCGCTTCCAGCACATCGGCTGCACAATCCACATCGATACCTAGCTTTCTCATCACTTCGGCACGCAAGTCGCGTTTGGTCTGTGATGTGTCCAGCAGAAGCACGCGCTTTTTTTTCGCGAGACTCTCTGGAGATGCAAGGGGCAAGGGGATTGTGGTCATGCAGACTTCTCCTTGAGGTTGGAAGGAGCGGCCGGGGGCGTAAGATGTTTCTCTTCGAGCGCCTTCAACATTTTCTGATTGCTCACACGGCGACTGATCTTTTGCCTGCGCCGACGGTTAAATCTCGCTTTGTCTCCATTGATTCCGGACATTTTTTCTCCTGCCGTTCTGGTTTTGGTTAGAAACACGCGATGTTCGGCGCCGCATCGCACAGGCGGGCGGTTCCAGGCTGGTTTACGATCGCCTACTCAGTCGGTCTCCTGCGATCGCCCTCCGCAAAGTTGTAATTTAGGAATCGGGAGAAATTACTTCCGGAAACCCTCAAGTTCAACACGTCCTCGCCTTTCAAGGAAATCTTCTCAATCGCGAAGGCGCAACGTGCTGTCAGGGTGTCTTCGAGGTCAAGACACTTAGTATACGCCCCATCGAGGGATATTGCTGAAGTTTCGGGGACGCGCCAGCGCCAAAGTAAGTAAACCGTTTTAGAGACATTTCCGGCGCCCCTTGCCCCACTCGGGTATTCTTTCCAACAAGATCGAACCGATTAGGATCGAACAAGTTAAGATCAACCCAATTTAAGATCAACCCGATTCAGATCAACCCAATAAGGTCGAACAAGTTAAGTTGAATATGGAACGAACCTCCGCCAACGAACCGGCAATTGATTTTCGCAGTGTCGCCTACCGGCTGCCGAATGGCCAGGTGCTACTGCAAGACCTCAATCTACAGGTTCAACGTGGCGAAACCCTGGTTCTGCTGGGCCGCAGCGGCTCCGGCAAGACCACCACGCTGAAGCTCATCAATCGTCTGTTGGCCCCAAGCAGCGGGGAAGTTTACGTGAACGGAGAGCTTAGCGCCGTGAGTGATGTAATCCGCTTGCGGCGCGGCATCGGGTATGTCATCCAGGACATAGGGTTGTTTCCGCATTTCACGGTGGAGCGGAACATTGGTATCGTTCCCCGAATTGAAGGGTGGCCCGCGCAGCGGATCCAGCAGCGCGTCGGAGAATTGCTGCAACTGGTCCGTCTTGACCCGAACGTCGCCTCCCGCTATCCGCATCAACTGTCAGGCGGTCAGCGGCAGCGGGTCGGAGTGGCTCGCGCTCTTGCCGCCGATCCTGCAATTCTCCTGATGGACGAGCCCTTTGGCGCGCTTGACGCTCTCACCCGCGACCAGTTGCAACGCGAATTCCTCTCCCTTCAACAGCGATTGAAAAAAACAGTCGTCTTTGTGACCCACGATCTGCGCGAAGCGATGCTCGTTGGTTCGCGAATCGCGCTCATCGAGGGTGGCCGCCTTCTTACCGTTCTGTCCCCCCAGGATTTCTTGCGATCAAACGATCCGCTGGCTGCCGCTTACGTAAAGGCTTTCGGAGAAGGACTCGACTCGGTGGCAAATCGAGGCACCTCATGAATCTCTTTCATTTCTTCTTGCAGCACCATGAAGAAATACTCGAGCTCACCCTGGAACATTTATGGTTGGTGGGAATCTCAACGCTTCTTGCGGTACTGATCGGCATACCTCTCGGCATCGTGAGTGCGCACTGGCCGGTATGGAATAAGCCGGTGTTGGGAACCGCAAACATTATTCAGACCGTTCCGAGCCTAGCCCTGTTCGGTTTCTTGCTGCCTGTTCCGTGGATAGGAGCCCGCGCCGATCGCCTGGCCATTCTGGCGCTCACGCTCTACGCACTCTTGCCGGTGATTCGCAACACCTACACCGGAATTCGCGGCGTCGATGCTTCGGTCATTGAAGCCGGGCGTGGCATGGGACTCACGGACCGCCAGCTTCTCTTTCAGGTGGAGCTGCCGCTCGCTATGAGTGTGATTCTTTCGGGCATCCGAGTAGCGGTCGTCGTTTCCGTCGGACTGGCCACGATCGCTGCTGCAATCGGCGCAGGGGGCCTGGGTGAATTCATTTTCCGTGGCCTCGCCATGGTGAACAACCAGCTCATTTTGGCTGGAGCTATTCCCGCAGCAGTTCTGGCATTGTCGGCAGACTTTGGATTGGGGTTGGTGGAAAAGCGTCTGCGACCACGATGAGCGTCTGCGACATCGATGAGACTGACGGAATGAAACACCATCGGCAAGCTCAGTTTCGTTTGAAACAATGCCCGAGCGTGATCTGCATAGTTTTCCTGGCACTGCTCCTGCCCTCGTGTGCCCCGTCGCATTCTGATCGCATTGTGATTGGGTCCAAGAACTTTACTGAGTCCCTGATGTTGGGTGAATTGCTGGCTCAACTGGTTGAATCGCGTACTCATCTGAAAGTCGAACGCCGCTTCTATCTCGCCGGAACCTTTATTTGTCAGCAGGCGATGCTGGCGGGCCGAATCGATCTCTATCCGGAATATACAGGCACGGCCTTGACTGCCATTCTCAAGCAGAAAGTCGAGGGCGATACGACGCAGGTCTATCAACAGGTGAAGCGCGAGTATGAAAAACGCTTCGGTATGACTCTTAGTCCTGCCTTTGGCTTCAACGATACGTTCGCCATGGAGATTCGCGGAGAGGATGCTCGCCGCTTGAATCTGAAAACATTATCGCAAGCGGCAGAATTTGCTCCGCATTGGCACGCCGGATTCGGCTACGAGTTCATGGAGCGTCCCGACGGATACGCCGGACTGGCAGCCGCTTATGGCCTTCACTTTGCCGGGCCGCCCCGTATTATGGACCTGGGATTGCTGGCGCCCGCCTTGAAGGGCCGTCAGATTGACATCGCCGCCGGCAACGCCACCGACGGCCTGATTCCCGCGCTGGACCTGTTCGTGCTCGAAGATGACCGCCATTACTTTCCTCCCTACGAAGCGGTCGCGGTGGTTCGGAAGCAGACACTGCAGGAGCACCCCGAGGTTACTCAAGCGATCGCAGCGTTAGGTGACAAGATTTCGGATCAGGAGATGCAAAAACTCAATTACGCTCTCGACGGCCAGCACCGCGACGCGAAAGCGGTCGCGCATGAATTCCTGCGCAGCAAAGGATTGATTCAGTAGGCAAAACCCGACGAGTTTTCTAAATCAGCAGTTCGCCTTGCAGCGTGAGCACTGCATTCCCCTTCAGAATCACGCGATCCCCTTTGGTTTCGCACCACAATTCACCACCGCGCTCCGAAACCTGTCGCGCGTGCAAACTCGTCTTATTAAATCGCTTTGCCCAATATGGCGCCAGCGAGCAGTGCGTTGAGCCAGTCACTGGATCTTCCGGAATGCCGTAGCTGGGTGCGAAATAGCGGGATACGAAATCAGACTCATGCCCCGGAGCCGTAATCGCGACTCCAGCCGGATGAAGCTTCTCTAGCAACCTCAAGTCGGGCCGGATGCGCCTGACGTCTTCCTCACGTTCGTATACCGCAAAATAGTTATCCTCGATTTGCATAACCACAGCTGGATCTTCCCCCAAACCTTCCAGTAAAGCCGCTGGCGGAGCTGCGCAAAGCCAGGGCGCGAGGGCTGGGAGGTCCATTGCCAGCAACGCGCCATCGCGGCGAACCATCAGTGAACCGCTGAAACGCGTCTCGAAACGAACCATTTCGCACCCTGGCGCAAGTATTTGCATCAGAACAAATGCCGATGCCAGCGTCGCGTGACCGCATAATTTAACCTCGCAACGGGGCGTAAACCACCGCAATTCATAATGATTGTCGCGGAGCACAAAATAGGCCGTTTCCGAAAGATTATTTTCGGCGGCGACCTCTCGCAGTAACCCGTCATCTAACCAATCCGCAAGCGGGCATACCGCCGCCGGGTTGCCTGTGAACGCGGTTGTGGTGAATGCGTCAACATGGAATACCGAAAGAGACATTGCGCTATGGTACTCGTGTCCGGAGCGGATAGAATCGTCGAATTGCTTGTGCCGGTTCCAGTACCAATTGCACCCTCGATTTAGGAGATTCACATGCCCATCACTTCCAGCGACGCCGCTACTCGTCAGGACCTGATCCAACAATTAGCAGATGCTCGTCAAAGAACCGACGATCTGTTTGCCATCGTGAATCCGAACGCACTTTATGAGCGTCCGATCGCGGAGCGCCACCGCATTGTTTTCTACATTGGACATCTCGAAGCTTTCGATTGGAACCTTTTGCATGAGAGCGTGTTGGGACTGAAAAGCTTTCACCCTGAGTTTGACCGGCTGTTCGCCTTTGGCATTGATCCGGTTGGAGGCGGGCTGCCCACCGATCAGCCTTCGGAGTGGCCATCGATAGCTGCCGTCCAGGAATATGTCAGAAAAATTCGCTTCCTCATCGACGATAAGCTGCCCGATGCACTTTCCAATTCTTCAGTCGATTCTTCAGCAAATCCCTCAGCAGATCCTTCAGGAAGAGACGGGCTCCCGCTAAGCGCTCTGCTCAACGTGGCCGTGGAACACCGGTTGATGCATGCGGAAACACTGGCTTACATGCTGCATCAATTGCCGCTTGATCGAAAGTTTCAGCATTCTGAATCTCCAACCTTGCCAACTTCTCCAGTGAATCATGGCAGTATAGAAATTCCCGCTGGACCAATTACGCTTGGCCTTCGTCGCTCGAATGATAATTTTGGCTGGGACAATGAATATGAAGCTCACAGCGTTGACGTTCCCGCATTCGCCATCGATCGCTACAAAGTAACCAATCGCCAATACCTTGAATTCCTCTCCGCCGGAGGATACGAAAATCGTGCACTGTGGAGCGCTGATGCTTCTGACGGCGAGAGACCTGACGACGATTGGGAGTGGAGATCGCAAAACGGAATTTCCCATCCGGCTTTCTGGAAGCGGAATGGAGATCAGTGGCTCTATCGCACCATGTTTCACGATGTGCCGCTTCCTCTTGACTGGCCCGTCTACGTGAGCCAGGCGGAAGCGAAGGCTTACGCCACGTGGGCAGGGAAGTCGTTACCTACCGAAGCGGAGTGGCAGCGTGCCGCATACTCAACTCCTCGCGGCGAAGAGCGCGCGTATCCGTGGGGAGACGAAACGCCCGGTCCTGAATTCGGCAACTTTGATTTTCATCGATGGGATCCGGCTCCCGTCAACGCTTTTCCTGCAGGAGAAAATGCCTTCGGCGTGCAAGGCATGCTCGGTAATGGTTGGGAGTGGACGTCCACGCCATTCGCTCCCTTCCCGGGATTCAAGCCGTTCCCCTTCTACCCTGGATACTCCGCCAATTTCTTCGATGGCAAGCACTTCGTGATGAAAGGTGGATCTTCGCGTACGGCAGGATGCATGCTGCGGCGCACATTTCGAAACTGGTTCCAGGCGCACTACCAGTTCATCTATACCGGCTTTCGCTGTGTAAGCCGCTGACTGTCGAAAAAGGAGCTGTCATATGCTCGTTCACGCAATCACCTCGAACATAACGGATGAATTCGCCGCCGACGTTCGCGCCGGGCTTACCAAGCCGGGGCAAAAGGAACTACTCTCGAAATATCTCTACGACGATGTTGGTTCCGCCTTATTTGAGGTGATCAGCCATCTACCGGAGTATGGCCTGACCCGCGCCGACGAGCGCTTGCTTAGGCGCCACGCGGGAGATATTGTTGAACGAATCGCAAGTCCCGTGGCTGTCGCGGAACTGGGCAGCGGTAGCGGCAGGAAGACTCGCCAGATTCTCGAAGCGCTTTGCCGTCGCCAGCGCAACACGCGCTACTATCCCATCGAAATTTCGCCAACTGCACTTGCCATGTGCGAGCGCGAACTCAGCGATATCGATTGCATCAGTATTCTTGGCTTCGAGCGCGAGTATCTCGATGGACTTCTGGAAGTGGCGGCGGAGCGTCGAGCTGGACAACATCTTCTCGTGCTTTTTCTTGGAAGCACGATTGGAAACTTTGACCGCATGGCCGGACTCAAATTCTTGAATCAGGTTCGCCGGATTCTGCAGCCCGGGGATTTTCTTCTGCTGGGCACCGATCTGGAAAAATCCAGCTCTCAACTACTCGCGGCTTACGATGACGAACTGGGAGTGACCGCAGCCTTCAATCTCAATTTGCTGGTCCGTATCAATCGCGAATTAGGCGCTGATTTTGACCTCGCACAATTCGAGCATGTCGCCAAAATCAATCACCACACGCGCAGTGTCGAAATGCATCTGCGGTCGACGCGTAACCAGATCGTCAATATTCCTGCAGCGGAGGTGGACGTCGAGTTTCTCGAAGGCGAAACCATCTGGACCGAAAGCAGCCATAAATACTCCCTGGAGGATGTGTGCGAGATGTCCCGCACCGCTGGTTTTCGCTGCGAAGTCCAATGGGTCGATGACCAGTGGCCGTTCGCGGAAAACTTACTGATTGCGGAATAGCTGCTCACGCTACCTTTGCCCTGTTCTTGGAAGTATGTCTCTCTGTAACAAACCCCACAGAGAAGTAAAACTTTGTAAATACCCCATTTTGTGGGTTGTGGAGATGTAAATTAAATGAAGATATGAACGCGACAGGAAAGCGGTTCTTTGGGACGATAGGTCGCTTGGTGTTTCCTGCGAGCGTGCTCCTGTTTCTCCTATACTCCGCCGCGCTTTTCGGGTTCCAGGCTCAGCAGGCAGGCTCCGCCGGAAGGGCCATTGGCTCTGTCAAAGCGATCAATGGAATGGTCATTACGTTGAGCCCGGATTCGGGCTCCGACGTCAACATTACGCTTCAACCTGCAACCCGTATCGTCCGCATCGCGCCGGGTGAGAAGGACCTGAAAAATGCAACCCCCATCCCGCTGCAGGATATTCAGGTCGGAGATCGCATTTTGGTTGGAGGCAAGTTCTCTGATGACAAAGCGTCGCTTGCGGCCTCTTCGGTCGTCGTGATGAAGGGTTCCGACCTCGCGGTGCGGCACGAGCAGGATTTGCGCGACTGGCAGAAGCGGGGAGTGGATGGACTCGCCAAGGGAGTAGATGCAGCGGCGGGAACGGTGACGATCACCGTTCGGGGCAAGGACGTAATTGTACAAGCCTCCAAGAGCACCGCGATTCGGCGCTACGCACCGGACTCGGTGAAATTTGACGACGCCAGGCCCAGCACGCTTTCCGAAATACATCCCGGTGATCAGGTGCGAGCACGCGGCGACCGAAGCGCCGATGGCACCACACTTACGGCTGAGGAAATCGTTTCCGGCGCATTTCGTAACATTGCCGGAACCGTTAACTCGGTCGATGCAAGTTCGTCAACACTAACCGTTCATGATTTGTTATCTGGAAGAAACCTGGTCATAAAGATAACGCCGGACTCGCAGCTTCGACACCTGCCTGCGGACATGGCGCAGCGCATCGCGATGCGTTTGAAGGGAGCGGCCATGGGCGCGGCAGCATCGTCCGCTTCCGGTGCCAATGGACAGACTTTGCATCAGGCGGGCGGCGGATCGGGACCGAGCACAAGTGGCTCGAGCGGCCGCTCCGGTGGCCCGCCAGATTTTCAGCAGATGCTTAGCCGCTTGCCCGCCGCTTCGCTCGCCGATTTGCACAAGGGCGACGCGGTGGTGATGGTTTCGACCGAGGGCACGGAAGGAGCGGCAACCGCGATTACGCTGCTCAGCGGCGTGGAGCCGATTCTGCAGGCCGCACCCAGCGCCAGCAGCTCTTCGATACTTTCTCCCTGGAGCCTGAGTGCTCCTGCCGGCGACAACGGTGGGCCGTAGGCGTTTCTAAATGTAGCCGTGCTCACATAAGGGGCGTTGCGCTGAATTTTCTTCATATGCCGGTTATGGATTGGAATATTGGATGACCTTTCGGAAGTATCTATGTTTGAAGCTGGTTCTTTTTTCGTTGCTCTGCGCGACATTTTTGGCTGCCCAGTCTTCCACGTCGCAGGCCGGCGCGTCGCAAACTGGCGCAGCACAGCCCGGTTTAGGCGCATTGCGCGGGCAGGTCACTGATCCTTCCGGTGCCGCAATCCCAAACGCGAACGTTACCCTCACCCCCGCAGCTGCTTCCTCCAAGCCCATCCAGGCTCAATCGAATGGACAGGGGGAATATGAGTTCAAGGGCCTTTCGCCGGGACAATACACACTGAACGTTGTCGCACCGGGATTCACCGTTTACGAAAACGATAACGTAGCCATTGCAGATCAACCGATGCGATTGAATGTCCCTATGGCCATTGAGGTTGAGCAGGAAAAGATTCAAGTCTCTGACACCGCACCCACGGTGGACGTCAATCCCGCCAATAATGCCGGTGCGATCACCATCACCGGCAAGGAGTTGGAAGCTCTGCCCGACGATCCCGATGAATTACTTACGGACTTGCAGGCTCTTGCTGGACCATCCGCAGGCCCGAATGGAGGCCAGCTTTACATCGACGGTTTCACCGCCGGCCAACTACCTCCCAAAGAATCCATTCGAGAGATCCGCATCAACCAGAATCCGTTTTCCGCCGAATACGACAAGTTGGGTTATGGCCGCATTGAAGTATTTACCAAGCCCGGCAGCAATAAATTTCACGGCCAGTTCATGGTGAATGGAAACGACGCCGCCTTCAATTCGCCAAATCCTTTCGGCGGAGCAAATCAGCCCGGTTACGATTCCACGCAATTCAGCGGCAACATCGGTGGACCGATCAACAAGAAAGCTTCATTTTTTTTCGACGCGCAGCGCAGAAATATTAACGATCTCAGCGCGGTGAATGCCATCACTCTCGATCCCACTACCCTCACCGAGACGCCATTCATCGAAGCCGTGCCTTTTCCAAGGCATCGAACCAACCTCACGCCGCGTATCGATTACCAGCTCAGCAAAAATAATACCCTCACCGTGCGTTACCAGTATTACCGCGATACAGAAAATAACGATGGCATCGGCCAATTCACCTTGTCATCACAGGCGTATAACTCGGAGTCGACCGAGCACACGTTGCAAATCAGCGACACCCAGGTGTTTGGCACGAAGATCGTGAACGAAACCCGCTTCCAGTATTTGCGTGAACTGGATAATCAACTCGCTTTGAATTCTCAGCCCACGATCAACGTCCTTGGATCCTTCGATGGCGGAGGCAACAACCAGGGCAATATTCTTGATCACCAGGATCACTATGAGTTACAAAACTACACTTCCATCATCCACGGCAATCACACGGTGAAGTTTGGAGCGCGGCTGCGCGGCATCCGAGATGCCAATAGCTCCACCTCCGGCTTCAATGGCGAATTTACGTTTTCTTCTCTTCTTCCCACCCCGCAGGAAACGAGTTGCGTGCCCACACCAGGGCAAGCACCATGCCCAATTTCTTATGCCACCGCGATTGAGAACGCCGGAAACACTTCCGTTCCAATCGCTACCCAACTTAACTATACGGTGGGCAGCCCACCGCTGGTCGTCGGCAATTTCGATGCAGGACTTTACTATCAGGACGATTGGAAGGTGCGCCCCAACATTACTCTTAGTTACGGTCTGCGCTTCGAAACTCAAACAGGTATCGAGGACCACGCAGACTGGGCGCCGCGTCTGGGATTTGCGTGGGGAGTCGGAGGCAAGAGCGCTCCACCCAAGGTTGTCCTGCGCGGCGGCTTCGGCATTTTCTACGATCGCTTCATGGAGGCGCAAATCCTGGAGGCAGAGCGACTGAACGGCGTCACGCAAGAACAATTCGTCATCGACAATCCCAAGTGCCCGTCCCTTACTGATTTGTCTGCCTGCACCGGCGCCGCTATACCAGCGACTCCAACGATCTACCAGATCAGCCCGCGCCTGCACGCGCCCTATACGTTGCAGTCGGCGGTAAGCGTGGAGCGGCAGCTCACCAAGGTTTCCACACTAAATGTGACCTATCTAAACTCCCGTGGTTTTGACCAGTTCCTTACGATCAACGCCAACGCGCCCTATCCTGGAACTCCGTGCAGTCCAACGTGCACGACGCCAACTGAAAATCTTTACCGCTATGTTTCCGAGGCGGTCTTCCGGCAGAGTCAATTAATCGCCAATACCAACTGGCGCGTTGGATCGAAGGTTCAGCTCTTCGGTTACTACGTGCTTAATTACGCCAACAGCGACACCTCCGGAGTCTCAAGTTTTCCTTCGAATTCTTACAACATCAGTCAGGATTACGGCCGCGCTTCTTTTGACTTCCGTAATCGTTTCTTCCTCGGCGGTTCATTCGGCCTTCCTTATAACTTCCGCTTGAGTCCTTTCATCGTTGCCAGCTCTGGGACCCCGTTCAATCTCACGGTAAGAAACGATCTGAATGACGATTCCATCTTCAATGATCGCCCCGGGCTCGTCTCAACTGCCACATGCCCCACTTCGGCGACATTGACTCCGACTTCAAACATATATTGCACGCCGCTTGGGATCTTCGATGCGGCTCCCACTGCTGGCCAAAGGCTCGTGCCCATCAACTATGCTACTGGTCCCTCGCACGCCACCGTGAATCTGCGGCTCACCAGAACATTTGGCTTCGGTCCCAAGACCACTCGTGGCGGGGGCAACCAACCAGGCGGTGGACCCCCAGGAGGGGGCGGTGGTGGTGGAGGCGGCGGTCGCGGTGGCGGTGGGCCGCGCGGCCCATTATTTGGAAGTGGACCCGGAGGACTGTCAAGTGGCGGGTCGGATCGCCGCTACAGTGTGACTTTAGGCGCGT
Source organism: Candidatus Sulfotelmatobacter sp. (assembly GCA_049588915.1). Lineage (GTDB taxonomy): Bacteria > Acidobacteriota > Terriglobia > Terriglobales > Acidobacteriaceae > Sulfotelmatobacter. The sequence goes on along the minus strand of JBAVZU010000361.1, from coordinate 4,308 downwards.
ACGGGCGCAATATTTTTAACAAAGTAAACTTCGGGAACCCGAGCGGCATTTTGGGTTCACGATTTTTTGACACTGCGAACGGGCTGGCGACAGGCGGTCCTTATTCGAACGGCGCTGCCAATCGGCGTATCGATTTGGTGGCGACCTTCAACTTTTGACCGTGCCGGTGGTTTTTGCGATGTGCGAGTGCAGCTGACGTGATCGAGGCAACGCGTCCCATTTCAGGAAAGTGCTCGCGACCTTTTTCGTGCGGGACGGGTATGCTGTATACATGAATCCAGTTTGTGTCTGTGCCATCCGAGTAATCTTCGTTTGTCTCTAATCCCCGTGACAAGACGGCAGTTTCTCTACCGAGCGGCCGCCGCGGGCTCGCTGGCAATTGCTGGCGACTCAATCCTGCTGGAGCCAAACCGGCCTCAGGTTGTGCGGCAGCAGTTTTCGCTGTCGCGCTGGCCGGAGCGCATGAACGGTTTCACCATCGCGCTGCTCAGCGACTTTCATTACGATCCTTATTTCTCCGTCCACCCACTCCATGCTGCTATTCCGATGGTTAACGCCTTACGTCCTGACCTCATAGTTCTCACGGGAGATTTCGTTTCGGTGCCGCTGATTGGCAGACGCGCCAAGGCTGCGCGTGATGCCGAACCATGTGCTCACCTGCTTCGCCAGATGAGCGCACCTCACGGTTTGTGGGCGGTTCTGGGCAATCACGACTGCGAAACCAACCCCAGGTACGTAACCGACGCGCTCCAGGCCGAGGGCATTCCCACGCTGGCAAATCAGTCCATGGCAATCGAACGCGGTGGCGGGCGCTTCTGGCTCGCCGGCATCAACGACGTGATCAGCGGGGGTCCCGACCTCGGTGCAACCCTGCATGACATTCCGCCGGGCGAACCCGTGGTTCTGCTCGCGCACGAGCCCGACTTCGCCGATATAGCCTGCAGATTTCCTGTCGATCTGCAACTCTCCGGACACTCGCACGGCGGGCAAGTAAGACTTCCCTTGCTTCCTCCTCTGTATTTGCCGGAAATGGCAAAAAAATACATCTTAGGGCGGTACCGCGTAGGAGGAATGGATCTTTATACCAACGCAGGCTTGGGGACCGTTACTATTCCCATGCGCTTGAATTGCCCGCCTGAGATCACCTTGCTCACGCTGCAAGCTTCGTAACGTTTGACTACGGACAAGAGGTGCAAATATCTTCACCGAATAAACTTGAAACATCATGAATCATAGGCAAAACTTTGATAATACGATGGTTAATTTGGCATGTCCTGGCCCTAGACCTGCGACGAGAAAGTCTGTGCGGGCGAGGTCGCTCCGCTCAGGGCTGCAAAATGCTTCGGTTACTCTGGCCATGTTTGTTCTTTTTCGCAATCCCAGCTAGCGCTTGCGAACAGTCCACCTATCCAAATTTTCGCCAGGTGATCACACAGCATCGCGACAAAAGGCTATGGAACAGTCCTGCCCGTTCATTCGAATTCGGCGATGTGCGTCGGAGGGCGCGTTGTGAAAATACGCAGCCTCCTGAGGCTCTTGCTACGCCCGATCCGCTGATGATTCCGGGGGCCGCTGGCAACGGAGTCAAGATCAGCTTCATCGTAGGGGCCGATGGCCGTGTACATTCTCCGCTTATTCTGCAGAGCGCTGGCCGAGCGTACGACCGAAACATTTTGCGAACCGTCCGCGCTTGGCGCTACCATCCCGCAACCTGCAATGGAGTGCCCACGGAATCCGAAGCGAAGATCGAATTCTCACAGCGATAATGGGCGTTGCCTGGGCTAGAATGAATAGTTTACCCATAAAAGAGGGCGGTCTGAATCGTGGATGGTCTGAATCGTGGATAAGGACAAGAAACCTGTGAAGCCGTCGGGCCCGATCAGCTCGCAGGTGTCTGACGAGGTAGTGCCCGCCGTTGGCCCAAACAAGGCGCCAGCGGACGAGATGCGGCGATCAAAGCCGAACCAGGAAGCGATCACCGCGGCTTTGCAAGCCATGCAGCGCCTCACCATGAAAATGGACTCCGAACTGGCCGTGGAGGAAACCACTCTGCAAACGACTGGCAACTCTTCTACCACTTGCGCCTCTTGCGGACATTCCAATCGGGAAGGTACCAGGTTTTGCGGCATGTGCGGACTTCCGGTGGGAGCGGCTCCAGTGCAGTCGAACGCCCCCAATCCGGCAAGTTCTGGCCTCGCTGCTAATGAGTCTCCCGCGCAGGAATCATCGGATCTCGAGCTGCCTGACTTTGCCAGGGAACTGACGGAGGGTCATGTATTTGCAACGGGAGAAGCGCAAGGGCCTCATGGGGCGGAGCACGCTGCTGCGGGAACGCACCATTACCACCATCATTACCACCACCACTATTTCCCAGGCGGTGTGGAATCCGCCGCCCCGCGAGCCACTGCTCCCGAGAGCGTGCGCGAAGCCGACCGCCTCCGCATCGCCGCCGCCGCCAAGGGCGAACCCATGAGCCGCAGCGAGGCTGCCGTTCGACGTCTTACGCAGGAATGGGTTTTAGCCTGCAATACGCGGCAACTCGATGAGCTGATCGAACTTTATTCGCCGGACGCGTTGGTCGTACGATCCAATGTTCCCCTGCTTCGTGGTGCGGCGGCCGTACGCGAGTTCTTCTTCTCGGCGCTGGAGTCCGGTCTAGGAGAAGTCGCCCTTGAACCAATGCGCGTTGAGGTGGTTGGCGACTTGGCTCATGAAGTAGGACGCTACAGCGCCCTGGTTCCGGGCATAGCAGGAAGTCGCCGCGAGGAACGTGGCAAATATCTCTGGGTCTTTGCCAAGCAAAGCAGTGGTGAATGGAAATTGATTTCGGAGTGTTGGTCGAGCGACCTCACTCTCACCAATCCGGAACCTGACGCTCCTAAAGCGAATATTCCTCCTGCAGCGAAGGGATTGCCGCGCAAGGGCTAGCTGCCTGGGAAGTCTTAGGTCTTGAGCACCAGCTCATTGGTTGCCTAAGATCTAATACCAAGACCGAAGACTGCGTCACCACTTCACCCCGAGCCTTCCGAGGTCTTCCTGCAGCTGCTCCAAAGTTTTCATCTGGATGGTGTGCATGCCCAGTTTGCCCGCGCACTCCAGATTCAAGGCGCGATCGTCGATGAAACAGCACTGTTCCGGATTTATCTGCGTGATCTCGATTGCGAGGCGATAAATGCCGCTCTCGGGCTTACGCAGGCCGACGAAACAGGAGCTGATAAACAAGCGGAATATCGCTCGCAATCCAAACTTCTGAATGCGGTACAGGTTCAACTCGCGCGATTCGTTGTTGATCGTGCCCATAAAATACTTGCCGGAATCCGCGAGAGCGCGGGCGAAAGCAAGAACTTCCGGAATCGGCCGTGACAACGAGAACATATAATCGCGGAACTGGTCGCGCGTGAACGAACGGTCGCGGCAAAAAACCGTTCGATCCAGATATTCATCGAGCGAGATCTTTCCCTGCTCGAACGACGAGACGACCATTTCATGCCGCGCGCGAAAGTCCTCTTCATCGAGATGAAAATGTTCGAGCGCCGCAGCCCGCTCGGTGTGATCCCAGGCATTCGTGAGGAGAACTCCTCCTACGTCCCAAAAGATGGCGTGAATTTCCGGCACGGATGAAAATCTCCTAAAGGAATCTTAGGGAGTTTTCTTGATTTGCACCAGCGGATAGCTGGAATAGTTCGGTATCGGCATCCTGCTCGGCTCAGCAGGTACGATAAAAAAGGCGGCCTAGGATTCACCAGGCCGCCCAGTGTTCAGTTTGCTCTAGTTAGAAAGTGATATGCCCCTTGATCTGTAGAGCGCATCAGACACCGCAATAGCGAGCGAAAGAAAAGCCTATCGGGGATTTACCGGTGAAGCTTGCTCCTGACTCGCGCCCGCGCCAGCCTGATTTCCGATCACATCGCCCGACACGATCATTTCCACTCGCCGATTCAATTGCCGCCCCGCTGCAGTACTGTTGTCCGCTACCGGGTCGGCCTTCCCCAGGCCCCGCGCCGCAACGTTATTCATGGACACTCCCGAGCTCACCAGATAATCCCGCACCGCTTCGGCCCGCTTGTCGGAAAGCGTCTGATTGTATTCATCGCTTCCGATAGAATCTGTATAACCGTCGATCTCCAGTTTTAGGTCAGGATAGGCGAGAACAATCCCTGAGATCTTTGCCAACCGCTCCCGCGCCTCCGGCTTCAGCGTGTACTTGTTGAAGTCAAACAGCACGTCCGGCATGCTGACAATCAATCCCCGCGCGGTATCACGCGTTTGCAGAACTTGATTCAACTGCGCCAGCAATCGCGCCCGCAT
>JBAVZU010000360.1:0-2432 GCA_049588915.1 Candidatus Sulfotelmatobacter sp. | reverse complement strand
GCTAGATTCTTAAACCACTTGTCCACGCCTTGGGGATTGGTTCGGAACCGACCCCGGTCGACCACGTCTCCATTTTGGTTGATCGTGCAATAGTGGCTCCAGACATCTCCCAGGTCAACGCCGATGGTTAATTCGGTTGGGGAATGTCTGCTCGGAAATTCTGCGATGAGGTGCTGCGCTGTCTTTTTCATGGGAAACAGTTTCTCCGATCTCGAAGACCTGCTCATCCCGTTTCTGGACCCTTCCGCGTGGCGGACAACTCGCCTGGTCAATGAGTGCCATGGCGATATTGCCAAAAAGTTTGGTTGGAGATATTTCAGAAGAATTACTTGGCTTCTGGCGCCGGCCAGCACTGATTCCTCACGTCGCCAGGCAGACAGTCCGGGCGATCCCATTGCTAGCAGCCTAAGGTTCGCCGGTTTCAGGGCGGGTTTAAGCAACCTGGTTAGGCAACTGACTCTTAATCAGTAGGTTGAAGGTTCGATTCCTTCCGCGCTCACCAGATCTAAAGCACTTAACTCGGCTTGCAATCGGGTTGCAATCGGTTAAGGGCAAGCCCCACAATCTTGCCATGCGCTTCTGCCATGTCTGACGTGACCGCGTCACCATAGACATTCATGGTGGTGCGGATGTCGGCATGACGCATCAGCTTCTGCTGCACTCCTACCGGAGTTCCGACCGAATCCAGCGAGGTCCGGTATGTATGCCGCAGCGAGTGAGTGGCAAGTTTCCCGATGCCGGCAGCTTCGGCAGCCGCCTGATACTTGCGCCACATGCTCACCCTGTGTGAGAGACTCTCGAAGAAATGTTATAGTCACCGAGTCGATCTCTAGGCGGCAGCCTGATGAAGCCTTTGAGCACAGCCTGAGCGCGCCACCGCTTCGCGACCAAGTATCCCTGGTTGCCACCCTTGCCCGGCGTTGTGTTGCCTTCGACTGAGTAGAATCCTCCACGCCCAGGCTGGGTGACTATACCAGTATGATGAGTAGAATGATGGCCATGCAAGAAATTGAAGACGGCGATATCCCCGCGTTCCGGTGCAGTGCGATGGTCCTTAGAAACGTAGCAATCGCTGGTCATACCCCAATGCAAAAGCCCGAATGCCGAAGCTGTTCTTGGCCGGTGCGTCAGCGTAAGCGATGTGGTGTGTGGTGACTTTAGAAGAAGCTGCAATACACACCAATCGACGAATGCCGCGCACCAGCTGTGCATGTGTAGAAGCATCGAAAACTCCGGCACGCTCGCCTCGGCATCGAGCAATCGAAAACGTGCGGTACGCTCTCGTTCGTTCGATCCTTGATTGAACAAACTGTAACGAGAGGCAGCGTCCGCTCCGAAGCCTCGACGTGCCCACTCTGGCTCAAAGGCACTGAGCTTAGCGTCGGTCGCCAATAGGTATCCGTATAAAGCAGTTCGCCCAGACTGAAGATCGCCCCGAGTACCGATCTGTGACTCCGCGATCTGCGCGAGGGCGTCACCTGGATTCATTTGGAGTGGGATCTCCTTTTTTGACCGCAATGTACGGTTGGCATTGTCCTCCCAATCTGTGTTGGCGTCAACGTGAACACTTTTTCGGTAGTGGTTCAAGCTCACCCGCTACCCACTATTCGCCCGGATCGCGCCCTTCGCCACGACCCCGAACCAGGACACCCGAAATGGCACCATCTGCTCGCACGCTCCCGCCACACTTCTCCCTTGCTCCAACGCTATAAACCGAACCCTGCAAAACTACTCCACCATCTTTCTTCCAGTCGATAGGGGAACCCAGCGCCGGAACCCACCCGCCGCGTCATCTCGACCGCCAGCTTGATCCATTGCTCCGCTCGTACCGCGCTTTGTTATAGAGCCGCACCGCCGCCCGGCTCGGTGTTTCCAAGTTGGTTACAATGAAAACCCACGCCGGAACAACTCCCCCGCATTCGCGGTGTTTCGCGGCCAAGACTCCACAAACATATACTCATGCGAGCTGTTGACTCTCGTGGTACTTTATATCCTTTAACTTCCTCCCCCTGGGAAGGTCTGGCCATCTTCATATGGGGTCACATCCCGCCAAGATAGGTAAGTACAGCGTCGAAGGTGTTCTCGGCCGCGGCGGCATGGGAGTTGTGTTCAAAGCCGTCGACTCCCAGATTGGACGTTACGTCGCGATCAAGATGATCACGGGCGGTGGCGATGAGACTTTGATTGAACGGTTCAAATCAGAAGCTAAGATGATGGGGGCTCTGCAGTTTCCGAACATCGTTACCGTCTATGACTACGGTGAACAAGACGGTAATCCATATCTAGTGATGCAATACCTCGAGGGTCAGAGTTTGGAGGCGATGCTCCGGAAGGGAATATCGTTGACACTTTCGGAGAGCCTTGGAATTGTTATCGACGTATGCCATGGCCTGGATTATGCCCACCAGCGAGGTGTGATTCATCGCGACATA
>JBAVZU010000359.1:0-2700 GCA_049588915.1 Candidatus Sulfotelmatobacter sp. | reverse complement strand
GGAAATGCTCCGTGATCGGGATTATCTTCGCCATTGGGTGTAGGTCTCCTTTCGGGACGGCTTTTGCTTGCTAGGCAAAGCCAACTTACACCCTCTTGCTTTTTACACAATCAAAGTTACGTCACCGTTAGCAGTTTTCAACTTTAAATGAGTTCTCATGCCAATCCAGCAACTGCCGAAATGCCGCGCCGCGGTGGCTGAAGACGGACTTCTGTTGCGCAGTGAGTTCGGCGAATGTCCTCTTGATTTGCGGAAAATAAAAGAGGGGATCATAGCCGAACCCGTTTTTTCCCCTTGGCTCCTCCAGAATAATTCCCTCGGCGGTGCCGCGAAACGTAGCCAGGGTCTTCCCGTCACAGGCCGCGGCCAGCACGCAGACGAATCTGCCGGTGCGTTGGTCAAACGGAACATCTTTCAGTTCGCGCAGAAGGCGTGCATTGTTGGCATCATCGTCGGTGTTGGCATCGGCCTGGTGAGGTTCCTTGTTCAGTAGATCCGGAGCCGCATAGCGGGCGGAGTGCACGCCAGGCGCGCCATCCAGCGAGTCAACCTCAAGCCCGGAATCATCGGCAACCACAATTTCTCCGGGAGCACATCGGCTGTAGGCTTCAGCTTTTTTTCGAGCGTTCGCTTCGAAGGTGAGGCCGTCCTCAACGACGCCCGGCAGGGAAGAGAAATCCGGAATGCCTGCGATCTCAACACCATGCCGCAACGCGGCGCCGGCAAAGTCGCGCACCTTGCCCGGATTGGACGTGGCAATCAGGATTCTTCGCATGAACTCACCGTAGCGGCGCCATCCCAGCGACTGCGTGAGGGCGTTCTACCCTGGTTGTCAATCGTGCAAACTCAGTCATCACGGATAACGCCGAGAGCTTTGTCTCATCGACACAACCACAAAAATCAGGGCAAGCACCGACACGCAATCGCCCGCGGTGCGATCCCATGTACGAACGAAAGTAATCTGTACCCGATTCGTTCCAGCTTCTACGGGAACGAGCATCTGGCCCGTGCCCTCCCGCGCTCCGGGTCGAACTTGGCGCCCATTCACTTCGACGCGCCAAGCCGGATAGTTGAGTAGGCGCAGAACAAGATTGTCGGCGCCTGACATCTCTGCGGTGAAATCCTTCCGCTCCGCGCCCCAGTCGAAGACGTGGATGGCGGCATGAGCAGGTCCATCAACTTTCACGCGCCGGGCTTCCTTATCGAGGTCGGAAAGATCGTCTCCCGCAGGTGTGTATTCGTCGGTCCCCTCGTATCCCACGCCTGTAAACATGTTGTCCTGCATCTCGCGCAGATCGCCGGTCGTGTCCCACCACGGTGGCTGAAAGCGCTGCCACGCAAATCCAATCACACCCAGCAAGACCAGATAAAGAGCCACGCGCGATCTCCATCTCCGCACTCCCAACGCTGTGAGCAAACTGAATGGAACTCCCAGACACAGCATCCAGCGCCAGGGAAATTGCATGTAGCGCAGCTTAGGCAGAACGGTCCACAAGGGATTGGAAATCGACAGCATCAGCAATATGCATGCCGCAGCCCAGAAGACGAGTGACAACCAAAGAATGCGATTCGGCGTGCTCCGGCGTCGCGCCGTCCAGCCGGCTGTAATCGTCAGAATAATCTCAGCGAGTGCTACCCAGGAGATGAGGCGGTTGAAGGCGTCATGATCTGCATCCCCGGTGCGGATGAACAAAAAATTATCCAGCGGTCGTGCCCCTGGCGAAATCGCCTGCGCGATATTGATCCATCGTTGTTCGTAGATCGCGGGAAACAAATAGAACGCCGCAAGTGCTCCGCCTAGAACCACCGCAGCGGAAGCTACGATCAGGGCGCGCGGCGAACGCCGCTGCCATGCGACCACCAGCACGAGCAAGGCCAGCGAATAGTGAATCATTACGGCGGCGGGAGCGTTGATCAACCACGCGAAGGCCAGGAGCAAAGCCAGCAGCACAGCTACCCGGCGGCCCTTTTCGTCCGTCCGCAACACCAGTAACAGAAGCATCGGCAGCAAGGATGCGGCCAGAAGTTCGGCGAAGGCACTTCGCCAATACACGATCACCAGATGGTAAGGATTGACGGCATACAACACCGCGGCGTAGGTGGCATCGCGACGGTCGAGCCATTGCCCTGCAAGCAAAAACATGGACACACCCGCGCCCACCAGAGCAAGCCAGATGTAGATATCGGAAACCGCCACCCATGGAAAAATGGCGCTGAGAGCCGCTCCCAAGGTCCACGAAGCTGGAGGATAGAAAATGAAGCGAGGCTCTCCATAGGCAAAGTGCGCCAGCGCTGCCCACCGTGGATAGATAATGCCATGTTTCCATTGCGAGAGAACTTCCAGCCACGAATACAAATGGAACTCCACGTCGTGTCCCGATGGTGTTCCTTGAAAGAAGAAGGGAACCTCAACCGCGAACGCTGCCGCGGCGATGGATAACAGTGGCGCCCATGTCAGCCCGCCGCAACGCAAAGCGGAGGTGACAGCCTGATCCGATTTCGTGAGTGAGGGCAGTTTGGTTGCCACCAAGTATGCGTTAAAGACTTTATCTTAAATTGCGTGTGCAGGTGTCGACGAGCGGGCCCGTTGAGCGCAAGCATCACACGCACGAGTTCGTGAGGCGCAAGATGACTTCCTAAGTTATCTACGGGAATTCAACAGCGCTGCGAGAGCGGTACGGCTGGTAGTAAGTTCACGGG
>JBAVZU010000358.1:0-16117 GCA_049588915.1 Candidatus Sulfotelmatobacter sp. | reverse complement strand
GTCTATAGCGGTGTGCGCCTTGGACTAGCTGGCGAACATAAGGTTGATCCATCCAGGAATCCCATTGTGAAGGGAATTCGCCGGTTGATCCCGGTAACTGATACTTATCAGGGAGGCCGCTTTTTCGTGGGCGGCTGGCAAGGGCATCCAGGGCTCTACGCCACGCCGCTGCTTGTGGTTCTCGCCGTTATCGAAACCACAGACTTGCTTTTCGCCGTCGATTCCATTCCCGCCATATTGGCGATCACGCTGAATGCTTTCATCGTTTACGCTTCGAACGTGTTCGCCATCATGGGACTTCGCTCCATGTTCTTTGCCATTTCCGGATTGATGAAGGTATTTCGCTTTCTTCACACCGGGCTGGCCGTGATCCTGGTCTTTGTGGGTCTGAAAATGATCGCGGCGAATTGGTTCAAAGTGCCTACGCTGGCCATGCTGAGTATGGTCGCCGGGATCCTGACGGTTTCGATCGTGGCTTCACTCCTCGTGCCCAAGCGCAAACCAACCTACTAGCCTGCCTCTTTCATTATTTGGGTAGTATCCTAAAAGTACTTTGAAAAATGAAAAGGTCCCGAAAGCTCTCCCCCAAGAGAAAAATCGGGACCAAATCAAGTTGCACCAAGGGACACCGGGACGGTGGAAGCATAGTTTTGCGCTCGCACTGGGGCAAGAGTCTTTGGACTCCAATGGTCTTAATAGTGCGTCACTCGCATGGGCGCAACCACCAGCCAACGAGCATCAGCTGGCCCAAAGGTATCGATGACCTCAGTTATCCCCACGCAAACCATGGACCCAATGGAGCGTTAGAGCACTCCTACTATTTCGCCACTCCAAACTGCTGAGGCCCTTAGGCTATTATGGAAGTCCATGGCTCAAGCTACCATCCATGTCCCACCACGGTCCTACCAGGCTCGGATCGAGAACGGCCTGCTGGCGCGGGCAGGGGCTTTGCTGGCGGAGTTACTGCCGCAATCCAGCAAAGTTTTCGTGGTTACAGCTTCGCCGGTTCGCCGGCGATGGGGCGCCAAGCTGCTCAGCTCTCTCAAATCCGCAGGTTTCAAGCCGCAAGTGCTGCAGATTCCGGATGGCGAGCCTGCGAAAAAGTTGGCCACCATCGAGACTATGGCTGAGAGGTTGGTTCGCATGGGCGCGGACCGCAAAGCCGTCCTCATCGCTCTGGGCGGCGGGGTTGTCGGCGATGTCACCGGATTATTAGCTTCCCTGTACATGCGAGGTGTCGACTTCGTCCAGATCCCGACGACGGTTCTCGCACAGGTCGACGCCTCCGTTGGCGGCAAGACTGGAGTGAACCTCGGGGCCGGGAAGAATCTGTTGGGCACGTACCATCATCCGCGCGTGGTTTTGATTGATCCGGAGGTTCTTCACACCTTATCGGATCGAGCCTATCGTGCGGGTCTGTACGAGGCGCTAAAATGCGGCATCATCGGCGATGTCGATCTCTTCCTGCGATTCGAGCAGAAGCGCTCGCAGATTCTGAAGCGCGATCCGGTCGAGGTGGAGGGTCTAATCGCGCAAAGTGTGAAGCTCAAAGCTGAAATCGTCTCCGCGGACGAACAAGAGGGCGGCCTGCGCCGGGTGCTCAACCTGGGCCATACCATCGGTCACGCGCTTGAGGCCGAGACCGGATATAACACTTTGCTTCACGGTGAGGCGGTCGCGTGGGGCTTGATTGCTGCTACCAACATTGCTCTAGCCGTCGGTCGAACAGACAGCGTTACCGCCGGCCGCATTGCCGATGCCGTGCTCAGTCTCGGCCGCTTGCCGGAGTTGAAAGTAAGTGCCCGCAAGATTCTGGCGCGCCTGCAAGCTGACAAAAAAACGCAGAATGGCGCAGTGCATTTTGTTCTGCCTCGAGAAATTGGCAAGGTTGAGATCGCCGCCGATGTCCCCGATAAGGTCATACTCAATGCGGTCGAAGAATTGCGGCGCTTATCGCATGGCGGCTGGGTTTGGAAGAAATGAACAGCGTGGCCGAGACTCAAAAGCCGCCCGTCGCCGGCGCAGCCCCCGAAGGAACCAGAGATGCAGCATCCGCGGCGCGTGCCGTCCGCGAGATGTTTACCTCGATCGCTCCACGCTACGATCTGCTGAATCACGTTTTATCGTGCAACGTGGATCGTCTGTGGTGGCGGCGAACGGCTCGCACGTTTGCGCATATTTTCTCCCAGCCCGGCTGCCGCGTTCTCGATCTATGCTGCGGTACCGGCGACATGACCTTCGCGCTGCGCAAGCAGGCAGGGAAGAGTGCTCCGCAGATTCTGGGCGCCGACTTCTCTCATGCCATGCTGCAGCGTGCCCGCGCGAAGTCGCTGGAAAAAGACAAGCAAGGCGTTGCTCATGCCGGGCCGGGCTGGATCGAAGCCGATGCCCTCTTTCTGCCGTTTCCCGACGGGCATTTCAACCTTGTGACTTCTGCCTTCGGCTTTCGCAATCTTGCTGATTACGATGCCGGCTTGCACGAGATTGCCCGCGTGCTCAAATCCGGTGGGGAGTGCGGAATTCTGGACTTCAGCGAGCCCCGCGGCACGATTGGTCGACTTTATCGTATCTACTTCAAGCAGGTCCTGCCCCGAATTGGTACGCTGCTTTCCGGAGTCCGTGGCCCTTATTCTTATCTGCCAACCTCCGTAGAACGTTTTCCCCAGCCAAAGGAGATGCTCGACCGCATGCGCCACGCTGGTTTCCGCGAAGCCAGCTGGACTCCCTACACCTTCGGAATTGCCGGCCTCTACCGTGGCAAGAAGTAAGCCGCGCCTTTGAAAGCGCTCACTTCGAATCGCGCAGCATTTCGCTCAACTTCTGCAGATCGGCGGCGCCGACGTCTCCAATCAGGAAATAGCGCAGTCCATTCTCCGTCCAGCTCGCTGTTTGGAAAGAGAAGTTAGTAGCCGTTCCCGGAGCAAATTCCCTGATCGCCGAACTACGATCCGGCAGGATGAAAACTGATATATAGTGCTTCCGAATCTGATAAATCAGATGCGCGCTCGGGACCTGTTCCAGATAAGCAACGCGCCCTCCGACCAAAGTAAACTCTGACCCTGCGGCTAACTCCGGCAGGTTGAAGGTGAATGGGATTTTTCTTAGAAACCAGGGCTTAACAGTGTGCCGGTCGGAGGAGAGAACATCTACCGGCGTGCTGCTAGCCAGCGTGGCCACGTGCAAGTCCGCCAATTCTCCGTAGATGCGTTGCTGTTGCCCGACGTATACGGTAAACCCGAGTCCTAAGATCTCGCTCTACCTTGGCACTTCGCCCTTGCCCCGGCCACCGGCCCCGCCTCAGATGGGGATGTGGGCAGTTTTGCACGAGGTCCGGTCGGAGTACGCGCAAGCGCTTGTCGTTGCTTTCCTGCTGATCAATGGCCCCGGACGATGGTCTCTCGACGCCCTCATGAGCAGCGCAAAGGAGCCTGACGGTGCATTGGAGCGCGCCTCGGAGCACCGGCAAACACCGAATGCGGCGCTCATTTAGCGAGCGCCGCAGTTCTGTGGGACGCATTGGTTCTCAAAAATAAACCAAGAATTTGCTTGTTGCTTGAAAACTTGGTTGAGAGAGGGTCATTTTGCGGCGGCTTGCGACGCAGTTGCTTCAGACTTAAAACTGTCCTCGAAGGCGTCAGCAATCGTATATCGAATGACGTGCTTATACTCGGCGCCCAGAAACTTGTGCAGCCGGTCCGTATTCATGATGTATTCGCCTGTCATGTAAGGGAGGGATTCGGGCGGAATCGCCGAGATTTTCCACTTCCATAGAAACTCGAGTACGAGCCGCATCGCCCATTTCCCTGGAACTCTGATCAGCTTCGCATGCGCCTTCTCAATGCAACCGCCAAAGGTTAGTGGATCTCCGCGTCCCGCCACGTTGAGAATGGTCAGCCTTTGGGCCTCTGGATCACGATGCAGAATGTGTGCGATTAGTCGCGCCATATCGTCTACGTGGACAAACTGAATTTTGTTATCCACATATTGTTGTCCGCGGGGAAGCATGCAGGGCAGGCGTTTGCCTTCACTGCGCATTTTTTCCGCCCGCGCGCTTTTGCCGTTGGGAGTTCCGCGAAAGGCCCCCAATATATAGTTGTTTACCGTCGCCCCGGCGAAAATGTGCGGACGCAGGATGTAGACACTGCAGCCGCGCAGTGCTGACGATCGCTGTTGCACCACCTCGTCACACTGTTTTTTATGGATCGCATAAGGCAGCGTATGCGCCGCCATCGGGGACTGTTCCGTCGCCGGTGCGGAAAGGTTAGGGCCATACACCGAGACACTGCTTGGGAAAATAAATTGTTTAACCCCGGACTCCGCGATGCGGTTCGCCTCGGTAATCGCTTCCATTACCCGAGCCGTGCCCGCCACATTGATTCGCCACATGCGTTCGGCGTCCAGCACATCCGAGCGCACCGGGTCAACCACAAACGCGAGGTGGACGACTGACACCGGTCGCGTGTCCCGCAACATCTCATAGAGAACCCGAGTCGAGGATTCCTCGCCCAGGTCCAGCTTCTCGAATTTCAGCGGCAGATCGGTTTGGGGTGCATTTACATCCACCCCGATCACCGACAAATCTGCCAGCAGCGGAAGAAGCCGCAATCCCAGGTTTCCCGCAATGCCGGTCACTACGACAACAGGTTTCTCGCTTGCCATCAGTTAGGGTTAGACGGTGGAGACTGTTGGGCAGGAGGCTGCGTTGGCGGATTCGCGGCCGGAGGCGCCGCTTGCGGCTGTCCCTGCGGCTGCATGGAAGGTGTCGGCATATTCGGATGCGGCACACGATTGGGCAGTGGTCTGCCTCCCATCGGTCCATTCGGCCCCGGCGGTCCAAAATAAGCGTCGTTGGTCTCCGCGTGGTAAGAACTCGCGTACTTCTCCGTCAGTTCCTTCGCCCGCTGACTCCTCAAAGTATTGCGAATTTCTTCTCTAACCTGATCCAGGGGAAGGACCTCTTTGCTAACCACTTTGTATAGGTAATGACCGCCATTGTCGGTCAACACCTGTGACACTTCGCCTACTTTCAGATCGAACACGGCTACGTGCGCCGGTGGCAGTCCGGTCCTCCGCACCTTGGGCATGCTTACCGTGGGCGAATCCATTCTCATGTTGGCTGCTTCGAAGGCCTCTTTTTGCAATTTGACAAAATCTTCGCCCCCCGCTGCTCGCTCGCGCAGCTTGTCAGCCAATTTCGTCAGTTCCTGCTCTCCCCGTTCCTGCTTCTCCTTATCGGCCGCTTCTTTAGCCTTCTGTCGTTCTTCAGTCAGCTTTTCCTCATTCTGGTTGCTCCTGTCCAAGGCTTCCGCTTGTTTGAAGCGAGGAATGAAGAGCCGCTCCAGGGAAAATTGCTCGTAGGCCTCGGGATTCTTTTTGTAGTAGGCCTCAATATCCTCCGCTGGCACTTTATCCGCTTCCTCCTGGATCGAACGCTGCAGTTGATTGGTAAGAATCTGCATCGTTGCAAGCTTCAGAGTCTCCTTGAACTGAGGAGTCTTATCCAAACCTTTCTCCTTCGCCACCTCGGACATGGCCATAAAGCGGGGCAACACGTTGGCCAACTGGCGCTTCTGCTGCTGCGTGAGCGGGTTTGGGCCTGACTGCAAATCGCTGGCGATTTTGTCGAACTCTTTCTTGGTGATCACGGTCTGACAGTCGGCTTTTTCTTTGTCGGGTGTTTTTCCCGAATCGCTCGATTTGACGGCCGCAGCAGTCTTAGTCGCCGCACTCTTGGTCGCAGCAGCGGTTGAGGTTGTTGATGGGCACACGCCAACGATCGTAAGCACAGCGGCGTTTTCCGGTACTTCCGCAGCCGTTTGCGTGGGCGCTGCCGCGGCGGCATTTGGAGCCTGAACGGAACTCGGCGGAGCCATCCCTTTCTCCGTCGGCGCCTGTCCCCACGCCGTCGCCCCCAACAACACACACAGCAACCAACTCTTACGCATACAGAATTCCTCCAGGATTGGTAGATCGGGAAGTTTGATCAATCGAACCTAGCATCGTAGCATATGACCCGTTTCGCGAAATAGCCGTAAGGCTTTCCATTTTTTGCAGCAACGATTCGCGGTTTCGGGCCTTAAAGGCTGCGATTCTCTTGGCGCAATTACCCGATATCGCCGATAATCCCATCATGTCCGGGACGCCGGCCCTTTACTCACCCAGCGCCATGCGCGCCGAAAAGCGTGCGGTGGCCGGAAATTCAGTTGTCGCCGCTCTGCTGATTACGGCTGGAAAAATTGTCGTTGGCGTCAGCACCGGCAGCCTGGGTATTCTTTCCGAGGCCGCACATTCCGCGCTGGATCTTATCGCCGCCCTGCTTACCTATTTCTCCGTCGGAGTTTCCGACAAACCCGCTGATGCCGACCATCAATACGGTCATGGCAAAATCGAAAATTTTTCTGCCTTCGTAGAAACGGCTCTGCTGCTGCTGACCTGCATCTGGGTTGTTTACGAAGCTGTCTTGCGGCTTTTTTTCCGGCGCGTTGACGTGGAGCCCTCCATCTGGGCATTTGCCGTGATGCTCGTCTCCATGGTCGTGGACTGGTGGCGCTCCCGCGCACTTGGCCGCATTGCGAACAAGTACGACAGCCAGGCTTTGGAAGCCGACGCACTGCATTTTTCCACGGACATCTGGTCAGCGGGCGTGGTTGTCCTCGGCTTGGCCCTCATTTTGGTGGGGCGCGTTTACCATGTGGAAGGGCTTCGCGTGGCCGATCCCATCGCCGCCCTCTTTGTGGCTGGTGTCATCGTTTCGGTGAGCTGGCGGTTGGCCCGCCGTACCGTTGATGCCTTACTCGATGCCGCTCCCACCGGCGTTCGCCTTCAAATTACGGACGCTGTCTCGCGCGTGGATGGCGTGCTCGAAATCGGACGCGTTCGCATACGCCGCGCTGGCAATCGCTATTTCGCCGATCTTGCCGTCGGACTGGCTCGCACCGTCACCTTCCAGCGTTCCGAACAATTAGTGGAAGCGGTCGAAGCCGCCGTGCGTGGAATTCTTCCAGACGCCGACGTCACCGTTCAGCCTCTTCCGCGTGCCCAACGTTCGGAAAACATCTTTGACCGTATTCGGGCCGTCGCCACCCGTCACAACCTCAACGTCCACGACATCAGCGTACAGGATCTCCATGGTCACCTCCACGTCGAGCAGCATGTCGAACTGGACGAACGCATGACTCTCAAAAGCGCGCACGATCAGGTCACCGAACTCGAAGCCGACATGCGCCACGACGTTCCCGAAATCTCCGACATTCTTACCCACATCGAGAGCGAGCCAGCCACGATCGAAACCGGGGATGAATTAGTCCGCGACGCAGACCTTGAGCGCCAACTCAAAGTGGCCGCAAGCCGCTTTCCAGAAATTGTCGATATGCACGACATCCAGATCAAGAAAGTTCGCGGACGCTTATATGTTTCCTGCCACTGCACACTCTCCGACGATCTGCCGCTTGCCCGCGTCCACGACATCCAGACCGAACTCGAAATCTATTTCAAACAGGATGCTCCCGAACTCTTTCGCGTACTCATTCACCCTGAACCCAGCACGGATAACCGGCGATAGATGCCGGTTCGGCAATCGAAAATTTCGCGGCCGGAGCCATTCATGAACAACGCTTGCGCCACCTGGATTGAAAAGCAGCGCTTTAACGGAGTATCTGACAGCGGCCACACTATCCTCGTAGATGGCGACAAGGCTGCCGGCAACAGTCCCATGGAACTCGTTCTCATCGGTCTGTGCGGCTGCACGGGTTATGACGTCGTTTCCATCCTGCAGAAGAAGCGTGAGCCATTTACCAGCCTCGAGGTCCGCGCCGAGGCCGAACGCGCCCCCGGGCCGCCCTCGGTCTATACCGAAATCAAGCTGACCTATCGCGTCGGCGGCAAAGTAAATCACAAGGCAGTCGAGGATGCCGTGCGCCTCTCCCAGGAAAAATACTGCTCGGTCTCGGCCATGCTCGATAAGACTGCGAAAATTAACACCGCAATCGAATATGCGAACGGGTAGAATTGACGCATATGCCGCGTAGAATCTTGCTTTTTACACAGGCCGGCTGTCTTTCTTGCGAGCTGATGAAGATCTTTTTGGAGGCAAAAGAAATTGTCTTCGAAGAGCGAGACATGAATCTGGATTCCACGGCTCGCATGGAATTGCTGGAGATCTACCACACCCACACTGCCCCCGCGATAGTGATTCTCAAAGGCACGGCTTTCGAGGTGATCGAAGGCTTCGATCCCGCCCGCCTTGACCGGTGCCTCTCCGCTGCCTGATCATCGAAGCGATTCGTGAGGCTCGCTATTTCCCATACAAAATCGCAAGGTTTCTCTCCCCATCCGCTCCGCGGATATCTCTTTATTGCATCGGCTGCTTTTTTGTGGGGAGTCTCCGCCGCCATGGGCCGTGCCGTCTTTACCGGAAAGCTCGCGCTAGGCGCCGCGCTCTGGCGGCCCATCGATCCGATGATCTTGTCTCAGACACGCACGACTTTCTCTCTTTTGATCTTGCTTCCGATACTCATCGCGTCGCAGGGGTGGCAGCGGGTCAAGTTGCCCGGGCGCGACCTTTTTTACTGCCTGATGCTTGGGACGCTTGGTGTTGCCGTCTCAAATTATTTTTATTACGTCGCCATCCAGCGCACGAACGTAGCCACGGCCATCATTGTGCAATACACCGCTCCCGTCTGGGTGCTGATTTATGTCGTAGTCCGCGGCCAACAAAAGCTCACGGCGCAAAAGATCATTGCTGTCGTATTGGCCGTGACAGGCATAGGGTTGGTCATCAATCTTCTCGGAACCAGTTCCGGTTTCGCATTGCGTCTTGATCCCTATGGCCTCAGTGCCGCAATGCTCGCGTCATTTTCTTTCGCTTTCTACAACGTTGCTGGACATCGCATCCTGGCCCGCCATGACCGCTGGCGTGTTCTCGTCTGGACGCTGGCCGCCGCGGCCGCATTCTGGCTGATCGTCAACCCACCGTGGAAAATCGTAGCGGCCCATTACACACCAGCGCAATGGCTGTTTCTTTTCGTGTTTTCCATGATTTCGGTCCTCGCGGCTTTTTCTCTTTACTTCCTCGGTCTCCAGCATCTGGAGCCTACACGCGCCATCATCGCCAGTTGTCTGGAGCCGGTGTTCTCAATCCTTCTGGCGGCGCTGCTGTTGGGCGAAGCATTAGGCTTGATTCAGACATTTGGAATTATCCTCGTACTCGCGGCCATCGTTATTGTGCAGCGCCCCGGTCGCGATGCGGTCACGACTACGGTTACGGTCGAACCGATCGACTGAAATCGAATTCGCACTGCTTCTTCAGCAGCCGGCTTCATCGAGTCATGCGCGACGCGGCAACAGATCTTGCTCCCATTCCTCCACTCCTGGCGGAACGGAGCCTCGAAGCACTCCGACAAAGATATCGAGCGTCTTACGAGCGTCCCCGATCGGATAATAAAAAGCTTCCCAGTGATCGCTGTCTTCGCCGTCATGATTCGGGATTACATGTTGAAATTGCCAGGCCTCCTGCAATTCCAGATAGGCGCGTGAAGCGCGAGTCTCCACGTCTTCCAGATCCTTCGCTGATAAATCGCCTTTCTGCCGCCGTGTTCGCCGCAATAGCTTGCGACGCATCACGTCGGTAAGGAAGTCCTGAAGCGATAGATTACGTTCCGGCGCCTTTAAGTAAAAAATCTCTTCTTTCGAAAGAGGCGCCACAAAAATACTCAGCCGCTTCACCACCGCAAGGCGCGAGTGCGTCTGCAGCGTCTGTCCTACGTAGGGATTTCCCTCAAAGAACACATCGCTTTGCTGAAGCAGAGACTCCAATTCCTTAAGGCTTAAAGCCTGCAGATCGTCGCGTGCCTCCACTACGACATACCGTGGATCCGACCGCAGGGCTTCAACCTGAGCTCGCATCCGAAAATGATAGTCCACGCCGTCAACTTCGCCAGGACGTGGAGTGCGGCTATTGACCAGCACTAATTTGTGAAGCTTGTCGTGCAGTTCAGGATAAAACCTGGCGAACGACTTATAGAGAGGACTTTTCCCCACGCAGGAAGGCCCGCTCAGGATCACAAGCCTCCCGGTTTTATCAGAACTCATGGTTCACCATTCGGAGCTTAGCAACCTAGTGATCGGCGACACAGAGTCGAAGCAAGTGGAAATATTTTCTCGCCTTCCTGACATCGCCTGCAATCTGTTCACGCAACGCCTCGACCGAGGGAAACTTGATCTCATCCCGCAGCCGGTCAAGGAAACAAATTTCCACTTCGGCCTCCGGCGTCAACTCGATCGGATGAAAGTTCAGCAGGTGTGTTTCGATGGCGAACGAATCTGCGCCAAACGTCGGACGGTTGCCCACATTGGTGACCGACTCAAAACGTTCCGCGCTCACGCGCGTCCACGTGATATAGACGCCATCCTTCGGTACCAGTTCCTCATAGCGCGCCAGATTGATCGTCGGCACCGTGTATTTCGACCCATAACCCCGCCCCCGCCCCGGCGTCCCCAGGACGCTAAACGGACGCGCCAGCAGATGGCGCGCCCGGCTCACTCGTCCTTCGGCAATCAGCTTTCGGATGTGGCTGCTCGAAACCGGCTCCCCGCGCAGCTTCTGCTCTGGATACACCTTCACTTGAAAACCCATCTCCTGCCCGAACTGCGTCAGCAGATTCACATCTCCCGCAGCCTTGTGCCCGAAGCGGAAGTTATAACCTTCGTGCACCTCGCGTGCATGCAGCTTTTTTTTTAGAATTCGCTCGGCAAACTGACGCGGCGTCATTAACGATAGATCGCGCCCAAAAGGCAGCATCAGCACTGCGTCGATCCCCGTCCCTTCCAGCAAGCGCAGTTTCTCCGGCACCGGCGTCAGCAATTTCAACCCCGAGTCCGGACGCAGGATGCGAGCCGGATGCGGCTCAAAGGTCACCGCAATAGCTTTGGTGCCGCTGCTTTTCGCCTCACGCACAATCTTACTCAATACATGCACATGCGCCCGGTGCACTCCGTCAAAGTTACCCACGCTCACCAGCGACGGGCCAAACTCCGGCGGAATATCGTCGAGTTTATGGAAGACCTGCATAGCGGTAGTCAGTGGTTAGGGCCGGCGCTCAGAAAGGCAGCGCTTCGCAAGACTTCACTGGCCCCTGAACACCCTCACTGCACTTCAAATCTCAAACTCCAGCTTCATGCCGTCATACGAAAGCCGCACATGCGGCGGCAATGCGGCATTCGTCTCTTCATGCGGCAGATCGTGGCAAATGTGCGTGAAGAAAGCTCGCTTCGCCTTCACCCGGTCCACGATGCGCAACGAATTCTCCACCGTGGAGTGTGTGGGATGCGGTTTGTGCCGAAGCGCATCCAGAAAGAGAATGTCCAATCCTTCAAGTTGATGGAACGACGATTCCGGAATCTCGCTGTGGTCCGTAAGATAGGCTGCGTTTCCAAATCGATATCCGTAAATCTCCGCCTCGCCGTGAATCAATCGCACCGGCTCGAATCGCGCGCCAAACACCTCTACCGGCCCATTAATCGGCCGCAGCTCGAGCAGCGGCAGGCCTCCATATTTGTAGTCCGCGTCGAAGATGTAGCTGAACATCTTGCGCAAGAACGCTGCTGCGTCCGGACGGGCATACAATGGCAACCTCGCTGGCTTGTGGCAATAACTCAAAGGCCGCAGATCGTCGATCCCAAGAATGTGGTCCGCATGCGTATGGGTGTAAAACACTGCGTCCACCTGCGTAATGCGTTCGCGTATCGCCTGCGTGTAGAAATCCGGCGTCGTATCAATTAGCACAACCTTGCCCGCGAACTCAATCATGACCGAAGGTCGCGTACGCCGGTCGCGCGGATCGCTGGAGTGGCAAACGGCGCAGTCGCACCCCAGGGTGGGAACTCCCATGGACGTGCCGCTGCCCAGCACAGTGAGCGCGGCCTTCATACTTTATTTTTCCGGCTGCTATCGAGGGGAAGCCTCATGCCGTACGGTCACCGTCCACCAGTTCCAGTTGCAGCTCCGGGCTGTGGCGGGCGCGACAGCGCATTGGTCACTTCCACATAGGCCATGCGCACCTCGTAGAGGCTGTTCTGCAGGAAGTTTTCTTCCGTTGAAGTCAGATTACCTTTAGTTTTTTCCCCCAACAGCGCCAGTGTATCGATGGTCTGGCGCGCCCCAATAATGTCCACGCGCGGCTGCTCGCCCTGCTGGTGCATCAATCCCAGTTGCATCATGGCGGTCATGTAAAGTGAGGCCATAAAGCGCTCGAACGTCATCTCGAATTCTTTCGCAGAGTGGCCGCTGAGCTCTACGCGCGAGTCTAAATCGGACGACGATTTGCGGTACGCGTCCGCCTGCTCCTTTTGTTCCGCCGCAGTGGGGAGCGGCGGCGCTTCCGTGTCCACCGGTTGATGACTTCCGCCAGAAGCTGCTTCGGCCGACACTACGGCGGGTCTCGCTGCTTTCGGAGACTCCACTCGCTCCGCAACGTCTTTCCGTAACTCCCCATCTTCAGTAAACAAACGCCGGTCGTTTACCGTGAAACCTGATTCTTGTCTCTTCTCAGCCATAATCTAAGTACCTGATCTTTCTCTATCACTTTTCTTGACTCTTTAACAATTCCTCGGAATTCGTTTCCCTCCGCGTCTTCCGCGCAAACCTCAAAGAACTCTGCGTTCAAGCTTTTCTCACTGCCGTTGCAACAGGTTCTTCCTCCCGCCCGAGCACAGATCCTTGCAAAGGCAGCTGGGCCACAACAGCTTTAGCTCCTGCAATCGTGACCTCGCGCCCGGGCGCTCCAACCTCACGCCGAATGTACCCCAACGCAACGGTACACTCGCCGGACGGCATCTTCAGTACCGCGGAACTAGTAATCTCACCAACTTCTTTGTCGCCAAAAACAACTTTGGCATCCTTGGCAATTTCCGCAAGACCTTCCACCACAAAGCCGGTTAATTTACGATGCACATTGCCCCGCGAGCGGATGCGTTCCACAATTTCCTGTCCCACGTAGCAGCCCTTATTGAAGTTGAGCGCGCGCATCTGCTCGGTTTCCTGGGGCAAATCACGTTCGCGAATGTCCACGCCATAAAGCGGGATGCCCGCAACGATGCGCTGTATCTCCAGCGCCTCACTGCCCGCAGCCATCGCCCCCGCGGCTATGAGTGCTTCCCATGTCTTATAAACGTCCTTAGGCGCCAGCCAGATTTCGTAGGACTCCCGTCGCGCATCCTCGCCCCGCAACACCTGGCACTCCACGCAATCGCACGCGCAGTTGCATCGTGCGGTTATCACTTGCAGCGGTTGCATTTCTGGCATGTCAATACCCGCGGCACGCAGAATGTCGCGCGACTTAGGCCCTGCCACGCCCACCGCCGTCCAGTTCTCGCTGACGTCGGTTACCTCCACGTCATCCATGATGATGTAATGGTCGAACGTCGCAAGAATCTTCTCCACCTGGCTGCGATCCGTCTCCACTGTTAGTGTCTCGCCTGAATTGAAAACCAGCATATCCCCGAGAATGCGTCCTTGCGGATTAAGCAGGAACGCATAGACGCCTTGTCCGAGGGCAAGATCGCGAATGTTATTCGTAACCATGCCATTCATCCAACGCACGCGATCGCTACCTTTCAAGGAAATTCTTGCGCGATAGCCAAGGTCATATACCCCGCAACCTTTCTCCAGGGCCTCGAATTCTTCTTGCGGGTTGGAAAAGCGCGCCGCAGTCTCAGCCCCCCGGTATTCGACAGTTCGCATGGACGCGCTAACAGCCGCCCGCGCAAGAATCGCCTCGTAGAGTGGAGTACGGAACATGGAAATATTGATTATAGCGAACCAGTATGCGATTCAGCGCAGCTGGCCTTATGCAAGCAGTTGCAGGTTCAGCCGCCCGTTGCCGCAATCTACTCATTCGCTCTGGCTTATGTTAAGTTTTCTCCCGTGGGCTCGCAAAACTCTTCCAGAAAGCGCATTGCCGTCATTCCCGGCGACGGCATCGGTCAAGAGGTAATTCCTCAGGCTCTGCAAGTAATTCAGGCATCTGGAGCGAACGTCGAGACCCAGGAATTCGACTGGGGCGCCGATCGCTACCTCCGCGATGGCGTAACGGTTCCGCCCGATGGATTCGCCATGCTGGCACACGACTTCGATGCCATTTTCGCGGGCGCCTTCGGCGATCCACGCGTGAAAACCAATATCCATGCTAAGGAAATCTTGCTCGGCATGCGCTTCAAGATGGACCTTTACGCGAATGTGCGCCCGGTGAGGTTGCTTGACTCGACGTTGTGTCCGCTGAAAGGCATGGAGCCGAAGGACGTGGATTTTGTCGTAATCCGCGAAAACACCGAGGGCGTTTACACCGATGCAGGCGGCGTTTTCAAACAGGGCACACCGGATGAAATCGCGATACAGGAGGACATCAACACGCGCAAAGGAGTCGAGCGCATTATTCGCTACGCATTTGAATATTGCGCGCGGCACACAAAGCTCGACGGCTCGCCGCGCGGACGTGTCCTCCTCTGCGATAAATCAAATGCTATGACTCACGCTGGTGGATTGTGGCAGCGCGTGTTCAAAGAAGTGAGCGCCGAGCACTCGCAGATTGCTGCACAGCACATGTACGTGGACGCGCTCTGCATGCAGATGGTTCGCGATCCACGGCCTTTTGACGTGATTGTGACCAACAATATGTTTGGCGATATCATCACCGATCTCGCGGCCGGTTTGCAGGGCGGCCTGGGCATGGCGGCCAGCGGGAATATTCATCCCGGTCAAACCTCGATGTTCGAGCCCGTGCATGGCTCCGCCCCCCCGATCGCCGGCAAGAATATTGCGAACCCATTCGGCGCGATTCTCACTGCTGCGATGATGTTGGCCCACCTGGGATTCGCTCTCGAAGCCGCGAAGATCGAAGCCGCCGTGTTGGAAGCGGTGCGGCAGAAGAAGACAACGCAGGATATCGGCGGAACGCTAGGCACCCGCGAGGCCGGTCATTGGATAGCGAACTTCGTCACCTTGTCATCCTGAGCGAAGCGAGTCGATTCGCGAATGCGAATCGGCTCGCGCAGTCGAAGGATCCCTGCAATCGTTGATGGCCTCGTGGTCTCGGAACTCCAAGCGATCCTTCTAGGCCGCCGCAAGTGAGCATGGTTTGTCCTTGAAGAAAATACAGGCAAACAAGGTAGACTCGTCCTAATGGATATCGTTAAGCTGTCGGCGAAAAGGGTTTTGAGATCGCTTTTCGCGATTGTGCTGTTGATGGGGATCGCTGTAGACCCTTCCGCACACGCGCAGCCAACACAGCAGGATCGAAATCAGACAGACAAAAGTACTCCTCCAGTAACCGTCCCTGCGCCTCAGCCACCGACGTCGCAAACTCCTTCTACCCAAAAACCCGAGGTTAAAATTACGCCGCGAGAGGCGGAGGAACTTTTCCACTCCGTCGATGAAATCCTCGCCTTCGACAGCAAGCAGACCGGTCTGCCGATCAAGAAACCGGTCAAGCGCCGCCTGACCAGCCGCGACGAGGTCGAAGCCTATCTCACCAAGCACATGAAAGATTCAGACGTGAAGCGATTGCAGCGCTCCGAGTTAGTGCTGAAGAAATTTGGACTGCTCCCGCGCGATTTCGATCTGGAAAAGTTGCTGGTATCTCTTCTACGCGAACAAGTGGCCGGTTATTACGACCCCAAAACGAAGACCGTCAACCTGCTCGACTGGGTTCCCATGGAAGAGCAAGAGCCAGTAATGGCACATGAGTTGACGCACGCACTGCAAGACCAGGCGGTGGGACTCGATAAATGGATGAAGCGTGGCGAAAAGGATTTAGGCGAGATGCGGAAAGATCCCACTCCCACCGACATCGACAACGACGATATGGATGACACGCGCGAGGCCGTGGTTGAGGGACAGGCCGAAACCGTGATGCTGCAATACGAGTTGGTGCCGGTCGGGCGGTCGATCCTGGATTCTCCAGACATGGTGGAGGAAATGGAATCGCAGATGGCAGACGGCACCGATGATTCCAAGGTGTTCAAGGATGCGCCCATTTTCCTGAGAGAATCGCTTACCTTTCCTTACAGCTACGGTTTGAAGTTTGAGATGAAGCTGCTCGAAAAGGGCGGCAAGGATAAAGCA